>CAILRJ010000354.1 GCA_903836575.1 uncultured Burkholderiales bacterium | reverse complement strand
CCCGCAGCAGCGGAGCGTGAACCGGCTAGCGGCAGGTTATCTGCGCCGCGATAGGCAAATGCGACGGAGAACTTGCGCTGACCCGACAGGTTGGTGCCGGCGGCATGGAACAGGCCGCTATGGAACAGCAACACGTCGCCCTCGTCCAGCGACAGCGTGATGCCTTGCGCCATCAGCGCCTGATTGCGCGGCAGGTCGGGGCGCAAAAAATCTTGCGCATCAAGCTGTTCCGGCCCGACCTGCCAGCGGTGCGAACCGGGCAGTACTTGCAGGCCGCCGTTGCCGGCATCTTCGCGGCCCAGTGCCAGCCAGACCGTGATCAGATCGGCGTGGGCGAACGACCAGTAACGGATATCACGATGCCAGCCGGTAGCGGTGCCCCAATCGGGATGCTTGGTCATCACGCAATTGTGATGGGCCAGATTGAGGACCACCGGCTGACCGAACAATTGGACCAGGGTGGCAACCAGAGCCGGATCGGCAGCCCATTGCTGCAACAGCGGATGACGCTGCCAGGCCCCGCGCAGTCGTCGCACCGTGCGCCCACCCGGCGCATCGCGCGAGGCGGGTGCACCGGCATAGCCGACGTCGGCTTCATATTCGACCGGTGCACCGGCGCCGGTCGACGCCGTGCCGGATTGCTGCAACTGCGCACTGATTACCTCGCGTAACGCCGCGCAATGTGCCGACGCCACGCGCTGGCGCAAGACAAGATAGCCATCATCGCGAAACCGGGTGATCTGTTCGGAACTCAGTCGGGTCATACCGCAGTCCTCATTTGAGCAGGCTGGCCTTGCCGGCCGCCAGCGCGACCATCAGCGTGAGTACGCCGATGAAGCCGAATGCTATTTCCAGTCCCAGCCCGTGGGCCAGGAAGCCGATGATTGGTGGTCCGATCAGCCCGCCGCTGTAACCCATCGTGGCCACTGCCGCCAGCGCGGTCGGCCCCTCCTTGCCGGCAGCGCTGAAGATGAAGGGAAAGACGGCGGCAACGCCAGCACCAATCAGTGCGAAGCCGACGAAGGCAATGCCGGACTGCGATGTGGTGATGACAACGACGACTCCGGCGCTGGCGATAAGAGCACCGACCACTAGTACCGGGCGCGCGCTGTGGCGATCCTTGAGGCGGTCACCGACTAGCCGTGCCAGCAGCATCATGCCGGCAAAGACCGCATAGCCGAGCGGCGCGACGCCGGGCGCGGCACCGAGGTGGTCGATCAGATAGATGCCGCTCCAGTCACCGATCGAGCCTTCGATCATGGCGCCGCAAAAGGCGATCATGCCGAGCGCGACCAGCGCGCCATGCGGCAGCGCGAATTGCTGGCGGGGTGCGGTCGGATCGATCTGGTCGGCTGGCAGGGCCAGGTAACTCAACCACAACGGCAGCAAGAAGCCGGCCGAGAGCAGACAGAAATGCCACAGAGGCGTTACCTGCAAGCCCGCCATGGCACTGCCCAGCAAGGCTCCGCTGAACGTCCCCAGGCAAAACCACGCGTGCAGCATCGACATGATCGAGCGCCCTGCGATCCGCTCGACTTCAGCGCCGATGGCATTGATGGCGACGTCGAAGCAGCTGGCCGCCGATCCCATGGCAAACATGGCCAGCATCAGCCAACCCATTTGCGGTGCCAGTGCCAGGCAGGGTAACGCGATCAGCAAGGCAACGCCGGACCAGAGCGCGGCATGGCGTGCACCGTGGCGGGCCAGCAGCCAGGCCGCCAGCGGAAACGACAGCACCGCGCCGACCCCGCTGCATAGCAGAACCAGCCCGAGTTCGGCTGCACCTAGCTGCAGCGCATCGCGCATCGGCGGGATACGCGCAGCCCAGGTGGCGAAGACGGCGCCGAGCAGGATGAACAGGATGGGCAGAGCGACGCGAGCAGGCAGCAATGAACGCGGTAACGGGAGTGATGCGGAGGATTCCATGGCGTGGCTAGAAACGATGACGACCTGCATTATGCAACAGCGTCGTCATGCCACCTTGCTGGTCTGCTCAATGAGTGCAGTGGGACCTGTTGCAACGCCTCAGCCGAGCCGCGTGTCAGCAGGACGACGGCGCGCTGCAATTGCCAGCAAGCCGAGGCCACCGACCATCATCGCCCAGGTGTCATTTTCCGGTATCGCCGAGACGGTGACACCACCGAGGTAAAACTGGTCGCCGTTATAAGTGCCTTTGTGTCGCAGCGAGTTGTCGAAGGTGAAGGTGAATACGGTGCCGGTATATTGATGATCGCCGAGGTAAGGAGTGCCTGCCAGCTTCAACGGGCTGCCATTGAGCAGAAAGGTCGAGCCGGCAGCAAAATTGGTGGTGTTGTGACCGTCCGAGCGCAGCGAAATCGCACTCAGCGTCACGACTTTCGAGAAAGTCAGCTTCAGGGTCTCGCCGACGGTGACATTGTCGTCGCTGGTGTCACCAATCTTATGATAGACGCCGAGGCCGGCACCGATCTTGTTGTGTGCGCTGTAGTTGTCCTCGTGATCCTGCACGACCGATGCGACGGTACTGAGTCCGCCGCTGGAGAAGCCGTCGTTATAAGAGCCGGTGGCGGTGGCGGTGATGCCGTTGACGGTGTATTTCAGGTCGCCGCCCAGCGTGTCGCTGTGATCGATATTCGAGCTGCACAGGTCGCCGCTAGTGCACTTCCAGTAACCGGCGTTGAGGGTTTCGGACGGGAGGAAACTGCCGCCACTACCGTTTGCCTTGAGGTTAGAAAAGTCATAAGTAGCGGTTGCCGCCGAGGCGAAGGCTGCGGTTGAGAAAAGTGCCATAAAGACAATCAATCGATCCGTTTTCATGATGTTCACTTTCGCTTTTGGTTCAGGCGCAAGGGTGGATGGCTGCGTGATCTATGGAGGGCGATCACGCGGACAAACTATATTGCCGATCCGACAATTATGGTCTTATCGACCATGTTGTGGATAGTACAACTCCTACAAGTAGTCATCATGAAAAAGTGAACTATTTAACAATAGTTCATACATTGGAGGGAACTGTGCGAATTACAGCGTCGTACCGCAATCCTTGCAGAACCGTGCTTCGGCCTGATGGCCCTCACTCCCGCATTCGGGGCAGCTGCGCGGTAGCGGTCGGCTCGAAAAATGCTGAGCGGTCAGTTCCGAGCTGATGATGCCGGTCGGTACGGCGAGAATGCCCCAGCCCAGCAGCATCATCAACGAGGCCAGCGCGCGACCGGCATCGGTTTTGGGCGTGATGTCGCCAAAGCCGACCGTGGTCACCGTCGAGATGGCCCAGTAGACCGACGTCGGAATGCTGGTGAAGCCATTCTCGGCACCTTCGAGCACGTACATCGCAGTACCCATCAGTATCACGATCATCAGCACACAAGACAGGAAGATCAGGATTTTTCGCCGGCTGGCCGCCAGTGCCCGGCCGAGCAACTGGTACTCCTTGATATAAGCAACCATTTTGAGGATGCGGAAAATCCGCAGCAACCGCAGGATGCGAATGTCGAGAAAGGCATGCGCGCCCGGAAAAAAAAGCGCCAGAAACGAGGGCACGATCGACAGCAGGTCGATGAGGCCGAAAAAGCTGCGCGCGTAGCGTACCGGCCGTTTTACGCAGGACAGCCGGGCCAAGTATTCGGCCAGGAATACCAGCGTAAAAAACCATTCAAGAGTGTTGAGCACGCTGCCGTAGCGCTCGGTCATGACAGCGACGCTGTCGAGTGCCACCACGCCGATGCTCAGCACGATGGCGCCCAGCAGCAGCAGGTCGAAGCGCTTGCCGGCGACTGTGTCGGATTCAAAAATGATGGTGTACAGGCGACGGCGCCAGCCTGCTGCGGGGATGCCGAGATCAAGTGCCTGCGGCATCCGCGCGGGGTTTCTTTTTGCTGCTTTGGACATGGGAAAAGGGACTTTCAGGAAGCGGGGGAATGCCGGTGCCCGGCCCGGCGTTACCGGGGCGGGCACGTAGCGATATTACGTGGTCAGCGGCTTGTAGCGGATGCGCTTTGGCTTGGCACCTTCTTCGCCGAGGCGCTTGCGCTTGTCGGCTTCGTATTCCTGATAATTACCGTCGAAGAACGCGACCTGCGAATTGCCTTCGAAGGCCAGGATGTGCGTGGCAATGCGGTCAAGGAACCAGCGATCATGCGAGATCACCATGACGCTGCCGGCGAATTCGAGCAGCGCGTCTTCGAGTGCGCGCAGGGTTTCGACGTCGAGGTCGTTGGACGGTTCATCGAGCAGCAATACGTTGCCGCCCTTGAGCAGCGTCTTGGCCAGATGCAGCCGGCCACGCTCGCCACCGGACAGGGTGCCGATCATTTTTTGCTGGTCGCCGCCCTTGAAGTTGAAGCGCCCCAGATAAGCCCGTGACGGCATTTCGAAACGGCCGACGGTGAGAATGTCGGCACCGCCGGTGACGTCTTCGAACACGGTCTTGCCGTCCGATAGCGAATCGCGTGACTGGTCGACCATCGAGATCCGAGCGGTCTGGCCGATCGCCACTTCGCCGCTGTCGGGTTTTTCCAGACCCATGATCATCTTGAACAAGGTCGATTTACCAGCCCCGTTCGGACCGATGATGCCGACAATCGCACCGGCCGGAATGGTGAAGCTCAGGTCATCGATTAGCAGGCGGTCGCCGAAGGCTTTGGTGACGTGCTTGAATTCGATGACGTCGTTGCCGAGGCGCTCCGCGACCGGAATGAAGATCTCGCTGGTCTCGTTGCGCTTCTGGTATTCATGCTCGGACAACTCATTGAAGCGCGCCAGCCGGGCCTTGCTCTTGGCTTGCCGGCCTTTCGGATTCTGGCGCACCCACTCGAGTTCCTGATTCATCGTTTTCTGGCGCGATGATTCGGTGGCTTCTTCCTGTTTCAGGCGGTTGGTTTTCTGTTCCAGCCAGGAGCTGTAATTGCCTTTCCACGGAATGCCGTGGCCGCGATCGAGTTCGAGAATCCATTCAGCGGCATTGTCGAGGAAGTAGCGATCATGGGTAATGGCGACCACGGTGCCGGGGAAGCGTTGCAGGAATTGTTCGAGCCAATCGACCGATTCGGCATCCAGATGGTTGGTTGGTTCGTCGAGCAGCAGCATGTCGGGTTTCGACAGCAGCAAGCGGCACAGCGCGACGCGACGTTTTTCGCCGCCTGACAGCACGCCGATTTTGGCGTCCCAAGGTGGCAGGCGCAATGCATCGGCAGCCATTTCCAGTTGCTGTTCCGGGTTGTCGCCGGCCGAGGTCGAGATGATCGCTTCAAGCCGGCCCTGTTCGGCGGCGAGCGCATCAAAATCGGCGTCTTCGTCGGCATACGCGGCATACACCGCATCGAGCTTGGCCTTGGCTTCGAAGACTTCGCCGAGGCCGCTTTCGACGGCCTGGCGGACAGTCTGTTCAGGGTCGAGCAGCGGCTCCTGCGGCAGGTAGCCGATGTTCAGGCCAGGCATCGGGACAGCATCGCCGATGATGTCCTTGTCGATACCGGCCATGATTTTGAGCAGTGTCGATTTGCCCGAACCGTTCAGGCCGAGCACACCGATTTTGGCACCCGGGAAAAAGGACAGCGAAATATCTTTCAGGATCTGGCGCTTCGGCGGGACGATCTTGCCCACCTTGTTCATCGTGTAGACGTAATTGGCCATAGTTGGTCTCAGTTGGAATGAATCGGAAGGCCATCAGGATAACCGATGGGGCGAGGCCGGGCAGTTCTTTGTAACGCACTATGTCTCACCAGCGTCGCGCCATCGGGCGCTACAAATTCCGCTGTCCGATCCGTGCCGGGATGGTGATAATCAGCGGATGGAAAATCCGACACAAATTCTGGTCGTCGACGACGACCGCGACATCCGCACGCTGCTGGCCGATTACCTCGATGGCAATGGCTTTCGTACCTTCACGGCCAGCAACGGTACCGAGATGCGCAAGATGCTCGATACCGCCCGCATTGATCTGGTGGTACTTGATTTGACCTTGCCGGGTGAAGACGGCCTGACGCTGTGCCGCAACCTGCGCGCGCAATCGAGCCTGCCTGTGATCATGCTGACGGCGCGCGGTGAACCGCTGGACCGCATCCTCGGCCTCGAAATGGGAGCCGACGATTACCTCGCCAAGCCGTTCGAGCCGCGCGAACTGTTCGCCCGCATTCGTAGCGTGTTGCGCCGGACCAATGCGTTGCCACCCAACATGGCCTTGAGCGAAGCGCACAGCATGTTGTTCGACACCTGGCGACTCGACCTGATGGCGCGTCACCTGGTGATGGAAGACGGCACCGTGGTGGCGCTGTCGGGCGCCGAGTTCAGATTGCTCAAGGTGTTTCTGGAGCATCCTAACCGGGTGCTCAATCGCGACCAGTTGCTCGAACTGACCCGCGGCCGCGATGCCGATCCGTTTGATCGCTCGGTCGATATCCAGATTAGCCGCTTGCGCCAGAAACTTGGCGACGATGCCCGCACGCCACGCATCATCAAGACGGTACGCAACGAGGGCTACGTCCTGTCGGCCACGGTGTCGATCGAGAGCCGGCATTGAGAAATTTCCTGGGATCGATTGCCAACCGGGTGTTCGTGATCCTGTTGGCCGGGATTCTGGTGGCAACCGGCGTGACGGCCTTGCTGGCTCAGCGCGAACGGGATGGCGCAATGAACCAGATGCGCCTCAATCACAGTGCCGAGCGGGTGGTCCAGCTCGTGGTCGCACTCGACCAGGCGGCACCCGAGGTGCGGCCGGTCATTCTGCAGACGGCGGCCAATTTCGGGGTTGCCGCGGGGATGGCCGACGATCTTGAGGCGCTCGGCGGTAGCGAGGGTGCCTTGGTCGATTTGCTCAAGTCGCGCCTCGGCATGCATCGCCAGATCATGCTCAAGCAGCAGACCGGTTGCCAGCCCCGGCCGGGGCGTCTGCCACGTTTCGAGCGCGCCAATCCGGGTGATTGCCAGGTCGTGCTGATCGGTCTGAGTGATGGCCATCTGCTGCGCGTGCAATTGCGTCAGGGTAGCGCGACCGGGGGCAGCAAAGACAAGCCGCCACTCGGTTTGCCGAGTGCTTATCTGGCGCTGTTCCTGACGCTGATCGGCTTGCTGGCGTGGCTGGTGGCGCGCATGACGGCCCGTCCGATTCGCCAGCTTGCGCAGGCCGCCGGCGCGCTCGGCAGCGACCTCGACCGGGCCCCGCTGCCCGAAACCGGTCCGACCGAAATCCGCCAGGCCGCCACTGCCTTCAATGCGATGCAGGCCCGCATCCGTCGTCAGGTCCAGCACCGCACCCACATGCTGGCGGCCATCACGCACGACCTGCAGACACCGCTGACGCGCTTGCGCTTGCGTCTCGAAAAAGTGGGTGATGACGAGTTGCGGACCAAGCTCATTGATGACCTTGGCGTGATGCAGTCGATGGTGCGCGAAGGGCTGGAACTGGCGCGCAGCATGGATTCGCAAGAACCGCTGCAACGCCTCGACCTCGATTCGCTGATTGACAGCGTCTGTGCCGACGCCACCGATGCCGGTCAGGATGTCGAGTTGTCGGGGCCGTCCGGAGTGCGGTTGATGGCGCAGCCGAATGCGTTGCGGCGCTGCCTGACCAACCTGCTCGACAACGCCATCAAGTACGGACGGTTGGCGCGGGTTACGGTCGTACGCGAGCCGGAACGGGTCGTGATCCGTATTCGTGATGCCGGTCCGGGCTTGCCGCCGGATCAGCTTGAAGCGGTCTTCGATCCGTTCTTCCGGCTGGAGACCTCGCGTTCGCGCGACACCGGCGGCACCGGACTCGGATTGACGATCGCGCGCAATATCGCCGAAGCCCACGGTGGCACGCTGGTACTCAACAATCCGGCAGAAGGTGGTCTGGAGGCGGTGCTGGCCTTGCCGGCGCGCCAGGCAGGCGGCGCTCGCAATGCTTGAACCGGTAGCGCCGGTTGGCGTGTCCGGTAGCGGCGTGGCTAACTATCGAAAAAGAATTCGGCGTGGTCGTTGTTGACTTCGGAATGTAATTGGCCGCGCCGCACCAGTTCGTCATAAAAGCAGACCTGGTTGCGCCCGTGTGACTTGCCGTAATACAGCGCCTGATCCGCATGGCCGAGAATCACCACCGGTGTGGAGGCACTGATGCTGACAAAGCCGATGCTCACGGTGATGGTGCCGAGCTGCGGAAAATAATGGTCTTCGATGTTGGTGCGCAGACGCTCGAACGCGCTGGTGGCGTCGGTCAGTGATACCGAGCGCAGCAGGACGACGAACTCTTCACCGCCGAAACGGAACACCAGATCCTGGGTGCGGAACGACGAGCGCAGCAGGTTGGCCACCAGGATCAGCACTTCATCGCCGTACAGATGGCCGAACTGGTCGTTGACGCGCTTGAAATGATCGATGTCAACCACTGCCAGCCAGTGGCCTTCGACGTCATTCGGATGGCGCCGCTCGATGCCCGGTGCCAGATGACTGTCGCGGACATTCTGGAAGTTCGCCATGCGCGAAAATTTTTCGTCGAAAGTGCGGCGGTTGAGCAGGCCGGTCAATGAATCGCGCTCACTGTAATCGAGCAAGTTCTGATAATTGCGGTAGACGCTCAGGATGCCTTCCATCACGTTTAACGTAGCAGGAGCGACCCGGGCGATGCCAGTGATCTGCAGGCAGGCCGTGGCGACGTCGTTTTGCCAGATCGGTATCCACAGGATGGTTTCGCCGTCGGGGCCGGTTTCTTCGACCCGGCTCCCCTGATGCTCAATGCAGTCGAGCAGTATCGGATAGTGCGTCAAGGGGGTGTCACCGCGGCGCCCGGTGGTGCTGTCATGGACGGCGCTCACGGTGTTGTTCGTGATCAAGGCGCGAGGGCGCATCATTGCCTGGTTACTGACCCAGAAAATATCCATCATCCGCACCTGGCTGGCTCCAACCGTTTCCTGCAATGCTGAAATGACCGCTACATCCAGCAGGTTATGGTCGCGTTGCCCGGTCAGTTCAACCATGTGCCGCAATAGCGATTCCATCATCAGTGGATGTTCGGGTATCACGTCAGGGCAATCGACGCGGATGCAGACACGGCGTCATGGCAAGGTAGTTGATTCATGATGTGCGGCAAAAGTGGTGTGGGCCAACAATGGAGGACCTATTCTAGCTGAATCCTTGCACTAGAAACTCTGGAATGCTTGTGACTTTCAGTCGAATCAATGACCCCTGCTCCAAAGTGGCAGACAGACCGGGCATTCGACATGCATCATCGACAGAGCGACCGGAAAATAGGCATAATTCGGCGGTCGTTACATCAAAGCAATATTTAGGACAGAAAGCATGATAATTCACGGAAAAGGGCGACTCAGCCGGTGGTGCCATGGGCTGGTGGCCGGCATACTGCTGGGCATCATGGGAAGCGCGACTGCCGGCTCGCTGCTGCCGGACCAGGCCAAGTTGCTGGCGCTTGGCGGGGCCAGCCAGATCGAGGGTGCCGGCGGTGGTGGTCTGACGCCCTGGGCGCTTATTACCGGCTACGGGTCGCGCGACAGTTATGGCGGCAATGTGCATTACACCGGCGTACGCACGCAGGATTACGCGATTGATTCGAGCGGCGTGGCGTTCGGTTTTGCCGACCGCTTTGAAATTTCGCTAGCCACGCAAAAGCTGCAGGGTAGTCAGGCCCCTTTGGCGCGACTGGCGATCACGCAGGATATTGTCGGCCTCAAGCTCAAGCTCAGTGGCGACGCGCTGGTTGACCAGGACCGGCTGATGCCGCAAATTGCGCTGGGCATCCAGTACAAGCGCAACCGTGGTGTGCACGGCCTCGATGCACTCGGCGTGACCAGCGTGACACAGCTCGGCGCGCGTAGTGATCACGGCATCGACTTCACGCTGTCGGCGACCAAGCTCCTGCTCGATCAGAGCCTGCTGCTCAACGCCACCGTGCGCGCCACCAAGGCCAATCAGTTCGGCTTGCTCGGGTTCGGCGGCGATCTGCATGACCGCTACCAGCCGATGCTCGAAACCTCGGTGGTCTACCTGATCAATCGGCAGCTGGTGGCCGGTGCCGAATACCGGATGAAGCCGCGCAACTTGTCGGTGGATCACGAAAAAGATGCGGCCGATGTGTTTGTCGGCTATTTCCTGAACCGGAATTTTTCCGTCATGCTGGGTTGGGTAACGCTCGGTGATGTGACTGTGTTCAATCCGCGCCGCCAGAATGGCGCTTATCTGTCGTTGCAAGGAGGTTTCTGATGAAACGTTTTGCCATGTTGTGCCTGCTGCTGGCACTGGGTTCGCCGGTGCTGGCGGCTGATGAGGTCTACCAGGGACTCGGCCAGCAACCCGGGATCGTAAAAATAGTCGACACATTCGTGACGCTGTTGCAAGCCGATGCGCGGGTCGGACACAGCTTCGGCGAGGCCGATGTCCCGCATCTCAAGGAAAAGCTGGCTGAGCAATTTTGCGTGCTCGCCGGTGGTCCTTGCCGCTACACCGGCAAGGAAATGGCGACCATCCATGACGGTCTCAACATCACGACCGCGCAGTTTTATGCGCTGGTTGAAGACTTGCAGATCGCAATGGAACGGCATGGCATCGCCTCCCGCATCCAGAACAAGCTGCTGGCGGATCTGGCGCCGATGCAGCGCGACGTGGTGACCCGATGAGCGCCGCTATCGTCACCATCAGCGTGGCCGATTATGCCAATCCGGCCGATGCTCGTGATGTTGTGGAGGTGCTTGACGCCTATGCCCGCGATCCGTTCGGTGGTGCTGAAGCGCTGGCTGCGCATGTCCGGCGGGATCTGATTGCTGCGCTGGCCGCGCGTGCCGGCGCTTTCAGCGTGCTGGCGCGGGTCGATGGTGTCGCGGTCGGTCTGGCCAATTGTTTCGAGGGATTTTCGACCTTCAGCTGTGCGCCGTTGATCAACATCCACGACATGATGGTGCTGGCACCGTTTCGCGGACAGCGGCTGGCGCAGCAATTGATGCAGCGGGTTGAGCAAGTCGCGCTCGAGCGCGGCTGCTGCAAGATTACGCTGGAAGTCTTGCAGGGCAACCAGCATGCCCAGCTGGTCTATCGCAAGATGGGTTACGCCGGATATCAGCTCGACGCCGAATATGGGGATGCGCTGATGTGGCAGAAAAAGCTCTAGACCTGCAACGGATGCAGCGCATGCACTTGGGCATAAAAACCTGTGTCCACCCTACTGGCTACAGGCTAGCCATCGGCGGGACGGCGCATATCGACATGCCAGATATCGTCTTCCAGATAGGGCGCTGAACAGGTAACGAAACCGAAGCTGGCATAAAACTGTTCCAGCCGTTGCTGCGCCGCCAGCCGAATCGCCTGACCCGGGCAGACTTGCAGCGTGTGCGCCAGTCCCTGTGTCAGCAACTCCCGGCCCAGTCCGGTACCACGTGCCGAAGCGGCACTGACGACACGGCCGATCGAGGCTTCCGGATATTTGCCTCCAGGCGGCACGCAGCGCAGGTAAGCGGCCAGTACCGGCTTGTCACTCTGCACCTGCCAGCCCAGCAAATGCCATGACGCCTGATCGGCACCATCGATGTCCTGAAACAGACACGCTTGCTCGACGACAAAGACTTCCTGGCGCAAGGCCAGCAGCGCATACAGCTGGTGAACGCCGAGCTGGTCGAAAGTCGCCCATTGCCATGTGATGTGCGTCGTTGCCGGCAGCGTCAACGTCATGCCTTGCCCTTCAACCGCAACGCATTCGTGATCACCGAGACAGAACTGAGCGCCATCGCTCCGCTGGCCACCATCGGACTGAGCAGCAGCCCGAACCACGGGTACAGCACACCGGCGGCCAGCGGAATGCCGAGCAGGTTGTAGCCGAACGCAAACACCAGATTCTGGCGGATGTTGCGCATGGTGGCGCGACTGAGCAAGCGCGCTTCGACGATGCCGGACAGGTCGCCCTTGACCAGCACGATGCGCGCACTTTGCATCGCCACTTCGGTACCCGTACCCATCGCGATACCGACATCGGCTTGTGCCAGCGCCGGTGCGTCATTGATGCCGTCGCCGGCCATCGCGACAATCGCACCTTCGCCTTGCAGTCGCTGGACATGGCGGTATTTATCTTCGGGCATGACCTCGGCATGGACCTCGGTAATGCCGAGGCTGGCGGCGACGGCCTTGGCGGTGGCGGGATTGTCGCCGGTCAGCAGCACAATGCGCACACCGGCGGCCTGCAATGCGGCGATCGCCGGTGCGGCGGTCGGCTTGATCGGATCCGTCACGCTGACCAGTCCGGCAAACTTGCCGTCAATGGCCAGCAGCATCACCGTATGCGCCTTCTCCTGCAGTTCCGCGATGCGCACTTTGAGTGGCGCGGTATCGGCATGTTCCTGTGCCATCAGTGCGGCATTGCCGATGGCGACGCGCTGGCCATCGACTTGCCCGCGGATGCCCAGACCGGTCAGCGATTCGAAGTCGGTGGCACT
>CAILRJ010000353.1 GCA_903836575.1 uncultured Burkholderiales bacterium | reverse complement strand
GCTTTGTCTTCGTGCCCGGCAACAGCAAGGCAGGCGGTCTGGTCGAACTGCGTTTTGAAATGGACACCCTGATTGCCTTGTCCAGCGCACCCCATCCGCTCGACCCAAATCCCGAGTACGCGCCGCGCAAGATCAGCGTCGTCGCCTTCACCTCCGGCCCTGCCGGAGCCGACGATAGTTGCCGCCTGTCGTGTCCCGAAAACGGCCGCGGCTATACCAACACCGAACTGACGACCCGCTAAGGAGATGACCATGACGACTTTGTGCGAAAGCCAGCTAGACACCACCACCGCCATCCTCGATGTCTACCAGCCGGCGGGTGAGCCGTGGCTGCATGCACTGCAGCGCGGCCAGACCTTGCGCATCATCGACCTCGAAGGCAATCAGGCCGTCGACACGATTTTTTATAACGCCGACGATACCGCCGAGCGCTACAGCATGACCGACACGATGCAGGCACAAGGCGGAATTTACCTGAGCACCGGCACCGTGCTGATGTCCAACCGCGCCAAGCCTTTGCTCACTATCGTGGCCGACACCTGCGGGCGACATGACACGCTCGGTGGCGCCTGCGCCGCCGAGAGCAATACCGTGCGCTACGCCGCGCAGAAAAAATTCATGCACAGCTGCCGCGACAATTACCTGCTGGCGCTGGCGCATGCCGACATCGGCATGGGCAAGCGCGACATTGTCCCGAACATCAATTTTTTCATGAACGTACCGGTTACGGCAGAAGGCGGCCTGACCTTCGAAGACGGCGTCTCGGCACCCGGTAAATATGTCGAACTGCGCGCCGATGCGAATGTGCTGGTGCTGGTGTCGAACTGCCCGCAACTGAACAATCCGTGCAACGCCTACAACCCGACCCCGGTGCGCTTTGTCATCTGGGATGCACAGGACTAAGACCGCCATGTTCAAAAAAATCCTCATTGCCAATCGCGGCGAAATTGCTTGCCGCATCATCCGCACCGCCCGCAGCATGGGCATCCGTTCGGTCGCGATTTATTCGGAAGCCGATGTCGAGTCACTGCATGTGCGGCTGGCTGACGAAGCCATCTGCATCGGTCCGGCACCGGCGGCGCAAAGCTATCTCGATGCCGACAAGGTACTCGCTGCCGCCACCGCCAGCGGTGCCGAAGCGATCCATCCCGGCTACGGTTTTCTGAGCGAGAACGCGGCTTTCGCTGAAGCCTGCGCCGCTGCCGGCGTGGTCTTCATCGGTCCGACGCCGCACCAGTTGCGCGCCTTCGGCCTCAAGCACACCGCACGCGAACTGGCGCAGCAAGCCGAAGTGCCGCTCTTGCCCGGCACCGGTTTGCTCGATAGCGTCGCGCAGGCACTGACCTCGGCGACGCAGATCGGTTATCCGGTCATGTTGAAAAGTACCGCCGGTGGTGGGGGTATCGGCATGCGTTTGTGTGCCGATGCGCACGAGCTGGAAGCGGCCTACACCTCGGTCAAGCATCTGTCGGAAAACAATTTCAAGAACGGTGGCATCTACCTCGAAAAATTTGTCGTGCATGCGCGCCATGTCGAAGTACAGATTTTTGGTGATGGTCGTGGTGGTGTCGTCTCGCTCGGTGAGCGCGATTGCTCGGTACAGCGACGCCATCAAAAAGTGATCGAGGAAACACCGGCGCCGGGTTTGTCCGAGGCTATCCGCCAGGCCCTGGCCGAGACCGCGGTGCGCTTGACGGCGTCGCTGTCGTACCGCTCGGCCGGCACGGTCGAATACGTGCTCGATGCCGATAGCGGCGCGTTCTATTTCCTCGAAGTGAATACCCGTTTGCAAGTCGAGCATGGTGTCACCGAAGAAGTGTTTGGTGTCGATCTGGTCGAATGGATGATTCGCGCCGCCACCGATGATTTTGTGCTGCCGGCGCAGCACACGTTGCAGTCCTCCGGTCATGCAATGCAGTTGCGCGTGTATGCCGAAGACCCGGCCAAAAATTTCCAGCCCTCATCGGGCGTGCTGACCGGCGTGGCGTTTGCCAGTACTTTGCGGGTCGATACCTGGATCGAACGCGGTATCACTGTCAGTCCGTATTACGACCCGTTGCTGGGCAAGCTGATTGTCAGGACCGAATCACGCGACGACTCGATTGCCGCACTCGCCGCCGGTTTGCAGGACAGTCGCGTCGATGGCATCCAGACCAATCTCGGCTACCTTGCCAACATCCTCGGCTATCCGGTGTTCCGGGCGGGTCAACAGACTACCGGCATGCTGGCCACCATGCCGTATCACCCGCGCACCATTGATGTTATCGAGGGCGGTATCCAGACTACGGTGCAGGATTATCCGGGCCGGCTTGGTTTATGGGCGGTCGGCATTCCGCCGTCGGGGCCGATGGATGCGTATGCGCACCGGTTTGCCAATCATCTGCTGGGCAATGACGGTACCGCAGCCACGCTGGAAATGACCTTGCAGGGCGCAACGCTGGCGTTCAATAGCGACTGTCTGATCGCGCTGGCCGGTGCCGACATGGGTGCCAGCGCGACCGGTCCGGACGGCACGCGGCCTCTGGCCAACTGGCAAGCGCATCAGCTGCATGCCGGCGAGACCCTGCGCTGCGGCACCGTCGAAGGGGCTGGCGTACGCGGCTATCTGGCTTTCGCTGGCGGCATTGATACGCCCGAATACATCGGCAGCCGCGCGACCTTCACGCTCGGTCAGTTCGGTGGCCACGGCGGACGGGCGCTGCGCAGCGGCGATGTGCTCAAACTGTTTGCGGCGCAACCGGCACCGAATGCGTTACCGGCCACGGCCATACCGGTCTACGGTTCGGCATGGGAAGTTGCGGTGCATTACGGCCCGCATGGCGCGCCGGATTTTTTCACCGACGACGACGTGACGATGTTCTTCGGCACCGACTGGCAAGTGCACTTCAATTCCAGCCGCACCGGCGTGCGCCTGATCGGCCCGAAGCCGCGCTGGGCCCGTACCGATGGCGGCGAAGCCGGTTTGCATCCGTCGAACATCCATGACAACGCGTATGCGATCGGTTCGATTGATTTCACGGGTGACATGCCGGTGATCCTCGGTCCGGATGGCCCCAGCCTCGGTGGTTTCGTGTGCCCGGCAGTGATCGTCTCGGCCGATTTGTGGAAAGTCGGCCAGCTCAAACCGGGCGATACGGTGCGCTTC
>CAILRJ010000352.1 GCA_903836575.1 uncultured Burkholderiales bacterium | reverse complement strand
GGGGCTGGCAAGACGACGCTGTTCAATCTGATCGCCGGCGATTTTTTGTCTGACAGTGGTCGTATCAGCCTGTTAGGCAGCGATGTCACGCGCCTGCCGGCGGCGCGTCGGGCGCAGTGCGGACTGGCGCGCACCTATCAGATCGTCACGCTGTTCGGCAAGGACACGCTGCTGCATAACGTACTGCTGGCGCTGCTCGGCAAATCGGCGCGGCGCTGGCGTCACTGGGGCAGCTTGTCCGACGAGCGGGAGATGACCGCGCGTGCGCACGCCATCCTCGACGCGGTTGGCCTCGGTCACAAGGCACTATTGCCGCTGCAGCAAACCTCGTATGGCGAAAAGCGCCGGCTGGAAATTGCGATGGCACTGGCGCAGGAGCCACAAGTCCTGTTGCTCGACGAGCCGCTGGCCGGCCTGTCGGCCGAAGAGCGCGAGACGATCCAGCACTTGCTGGGTCAGATTGACCGCAAGATCACCATCATCATGATTGAACACGACATGGAAGTGGCGCTGGCGTTCGCCGACCAGATCACGCTGCTGCACTATGGCGAAGTGATTCTGGCCGGTACCCGCGAGCAAGTCGTCAACGATCCGCGCACCCGGGAGATTTACCTTGGCCACTAACCTGCTCGAACTCGACAAGCTCAACGCGTTTTATGCCGACAGCCATGTGCTGCACGATGTCTCGCTGACGCTCGCACCGGGCAAGGTGCTGGCGCTACTGGGCCGCAACGGTGTCGGCAAATCCACCTGTATCAGCGCCATCGTCGGCTTCGTGCCGCCGCGCTCGGGCAAGGTGCTACTGGACGGGCTCGATCTCGCCCGCAGTACGCCGGAACAGATCAGTCATGCCGGTATTGGACTGGTACCGCAGGGACGGCGCATTTTCGGCAGCCTGAGCGTGCGCGAAAATTTGCTGGTGGCGGCGCGCAAGCACACGCCGGCCGGCCGGCGTTGCTGGAGTTGCGACGACGTCAATGCGATTTTCCCGCGCCTGCGTGAGCGGCAGCACCAGCTGGCCGCCAGCCTGTCGGGCGGCGAACAGCAAATGCTGGCGATCGGCCGTGCACTGATGACCAATCCGTCGGTGCTGCTGCTCGACGAGCCGTCCGAAGGACTGGCACCGCAAATCGTGCGCGAAGTCGGCGACGTGCTCGAGCAGCTCAAGAGTCAGATTGCGATCCTGCTGGTCGAACAGAACCTCGGCCTGGCCATGAAAGTGGCCGACGACGTGGTGCTGCTCAATACCGGACGGGTCGTGTTTGCCGGCAGCGGTGACGCGTTCCGGCACCAGCAGGCGCAGTTGCAATCCCACCTCGGCATCACCTGATCACCTGAGAAAGCACAGCATGGAATTCACGCAGAAATTCGCCACGGTCGGCAATTACACGCTGCGCTACATCGATGAAGGCAGCGGTCCGGCCGTGGTGCTGATCCACGGCCTGGCCGGGGACTTCAGCGCGTGGCTGGCGCAGATCGAGGTGTTGCGGCACGCGTACCGGGTTATTGCGTTTGATAATCGGGGTGCCGGACAAAGCACGCAGGTTGATGAGCCGGTCAGTACCGTGGATCTGGCGCACGACACGCTCGGGCTGATGGATCATTTGCAGATCGCCAAAGCGCACGTGGTGGGCCGGTCGATGGGCGGGGCGGTGGCGCAGCACATGGCGTTGCTGGCACCGCAGCGGGTTTTGTCAATGGTGTTGTGTGCCTCGTTTGCGCGGCTCGATCCGCTCGGGCGGCGTGTGTTGCTCAACATGCGCGACGCGCTTGAGTGGCGCATGAGCTGGGCCGACCATGCGCGTCACTCGGTGCAGAACTTCGTCTCGGCGGATTTTTTCAATCAGCAACCGGAGCGGGTCGCTGTCATCGAACGGCTGATCGGGGGCGAAACCCGCTTGCCGGCTTGCTACATCCGCCAGAACACCGCTTGCCAGGAACACGACACCTTGCCGGAATTGGCGCGTATTCACCAGCCGGTACTGGTGATGGCCGGGGCCAGCGACCCGATCTGCTCGCTGACCGCCACAGGCTGGCTGGGTGCTGGTCTGCCACACGCCCGTACCGAGATATTCGACAATGCCAGCCATTTTTTCTTGATGGAGCAGCCTGAGCGATTTCAACATTTGTTGTTATCCTGGCTAGGACAAAATGACTAATCATGGCGCTTGTGTAATACCCGAGGGTAGCTGAAAATAGGCCAGTATTTTCAAGCCTACCTAAGCGAGTCCGCAATGTTGATGTCCACAATCTCCAATCGTTTTGCCCACCAGTTGCTTGACGCGCGAGCCGGCTCGGCATTGTTGCCGCGTCTGTCTCAAGATACGGAACTGTCGATGGCCGATGGCTATGAAGTCGCCAAACGCATCCTCGATATCCGTATTGCCGAAGGCGAACAGCCAGTCGGCCGCAAGATCGGCTTTAATAACCGCAAGGTCTGGAGCAAATTCCGCAGCGCCGGCGCGCTGGATGCGCCTATCTGGGCCACCATGTATGACTCCACCGTACGTTATGCCACCGACAACCGCGCGCTGCAGAGCCTGGCCGGCGCAGTGCAACCTCGGCTCGAACCCGAGATCGTTTTCAAGCTGCGCAAGGCCCCGACAAAAAATGCCACGCTGGCCGAACTGGCCGGATGCAT
>CAILRJ010000351.1 GCA_903836575.1 uncultured Burkholderiales bacterium | reverse complement strand
GGATCGGAATCGTGATGATCAGCATGATGATCAGTACCAGCATGACGTCGATCAATGGCGTCATGTTCATTTCGATCATCGGCTCGTCATCACCGCCGCTTGATCCCATATTCATTCCCATCGCTTACTCCTCGTTGGCGGGTTGGTCGGTTAGCTGCGCGGTGGCGGTTCGGTAATGAACCCCACCTTGACGATGCCGGCCCGCTGTGCCGTCAGGATCACCTTGCCGATGTACTCGTAACGGGTGTTCTGGTCACCGCGGATATGCAGCTCGGGTTGCGGCGTCATGACCGCAATCACTTTCAGGCGCGCCAGCAGCGCAGTGGTATCGGCCACCGGCTGCTCGTTCCAGAACATGTCGCCATCCTTGTTGACGGCCAGGTTGATGTTCTCTGGCTTGGTCTTGTACGGAAAGTTGACTTCCGACGGCAGTTTTACTGCCACGGTATGCGTTACCACTGGAATCGTGATCAGAAAAATGATCAGCAGGACCAACATGACGTCCACCAGTGGCGTCGTGTTGATCGTGGCGATCACCTCGTCTTCATCACTATCCGAAGAGCCGAGATTCATCGCCATCGATTAGCCTTTTTTATTGACGGTCGACATCACACCGGACAGCAGGACCGAATGCAGGTCGGAGCTGAAGGTACGTACGTTTTCCATTGCGGTCTTGTTACGACGGACCAGGAAGTTATAACCGAGTACGGCTGGCACGGCGACGCCCAGACCGATGGCCGTCATGATCAGCGCTTCGCCGACCGGACCCGCCACCTTGTCAATCGATGCCTGACCAGCGATACCGATAGCGGTCAGTGCGTTGTAGATACCCCAAACGGTGCCGAACAGACCAACGAATGGCGCGGTCGAACCGACAGTGGCGAGCAAGGCCAGACCATCTTGCAGACGGCTCTGGACTTTTTCGACAGCACGCTGAATCGACATCGTGACCCAGGTATTGAGGTCGATATGTTCCAGTAGTGCGCCTTCCTTGTGCTCGGTTGACTTGATGCCTGTTTCAGCAATGAAGCGGAACGGGCTGCCTTCTTTCAGGGACAAGGTGCCGGCTTCGACGCTCTTGGCATCCCAGAATTTCTTGCCGGCTTCAGCGGCCTGACCACCCAGTTTGACCTGGTCGATCAGCTTGGTGATGATGACGTACCAGCTGCTCATCGACATCAGCACCAGAATGATCAGCGTACCGCGGGCGATAAAGTCGCCACCTTTCCAGAGGGCGTCAAGGCCGTACGGATTTTCAACTTTTTCCGTCACCGGAGCGACCGAGGCAGTGGCAGTGCCTGCTGCGGGGTCAGCCATTGGCGCGGCAGTCGGCGCAGCGACTTCAGTGCTGGCCTGGGCCAGCATGATTGGCGTCGATTCAGCGGCAAGCGCTGTTTGTGGTGTCAGCAGTACGGCTGCAGAAGTGACAGAGATCAGTAGCGCTGCAGCAAAAGCAGACAAACGGGATGATAAAAACATGCTTTCTCCAATATTAATAAACGGGTACGTCGTTTTAATGTGATCCAACCGGACTGCAGCCAGGCTGCAGCGATTGGCAGAGCTTTATTTGGCGTTACTAATTATCGAGCTTCCACACATATTCCACCGAGAACGTGGATTGCACAGCTTTCCCATCTTGCGTACCCGGATTGAACTTGCATCGGCTCAGGCCAGACACCGCAGCGCGATCCAGATTGCGTGAACCGCTGGTTTTCTTGATTTTTGCATCAACGAGCTGACCGGTCGGACTCACTGTAAATTCAACCCGGGTAACACCTGTTTCTTCGGCGATCAGCGAAGCACGCGGATAGTCGGGTTTGCAGCTGTTGAGATCATTGATACCTGCCACGACCAACGGCGGTGCAACCGGAGCTGGCGCTGGCGCAACAGGTGCAGCAACTGGCGCTCGCGGCGTCGGCATCACCGGATTATCCGGTTTTACGTTCGACACAGCCGTAATCGTATTGACTGGCGGTGGCGGCGTGTTGATCTGAATCTCCGGCGGCGGAATGAACGGTGGTGGCGGTGCAACCATCTTCGGCGGCGGTGGCGGCGGTGGCAAATCGGGTGGTGGAGGCGGCGGCTTGATCTCTTCGATCAGCTTGGTTTCCACTGGCTGGGTGATGACTTCGACGGCCTTGCGGGCCAGTCCTGAGACCAGGGCGTACACGATAAACAAGTGCAGAAGTATGACAGCCGCGAGACCGCCAAATTTTTTCGCGGGGTTACGTTCTTTCTGCGAGAAATCCATGCCTTAACTCCTCCATTACCAAACCATTTTTTTTCATCTCGAAACCCGATAGGGTTGCATTCTGATCCAGAGGCCGCAGGCATCGTGCAGTCTGGCCAAGGCAGGATTATACATAGCTGCGTTCTCGTGGCAATAAAAATATAAACCTCATTTAATCAAGGAGATAGCAGATTTTCTGCAAGTTTCACACTACTTGTATAGACCTATTTTTTTCCTGAAAATATTTATTTCAGTACATTATTTCGTGAAAGCGAGTTCTTGGCCCTGCAGACGGTTGCGATGCGAGGGGAAAGCGAATTTTAGGTGCTGGTTGGTGATGGTTACTGACCGATACTTCCGGGGTATCGAAAGCGTTCAGAAGTGCGTCGCCGGGAGCTGGATTTTTTTGATGGCATTCTTTTCATACTGCGCAGTACGACATTGCGTAAAGTCCCGTCTAGCTAACGCATCATCGGTGCGGCATCGTCCAGATGCCTGCGAGCTACCGTCTTGAAGTCATCCGACACACGGTCGTCGGCAAGCACGGCAGTCCAAAATTGTCCAGCCAGCATCGCCGCGCGCGGCAGCTGCCGCAGATCCAGTTTGTCCATTGCGTCGAGAGTCAGCCGTCGATCAACCACTTCACCCTGCGTGTTTGGCCGATATAGCATCGGTAGCATATCGTAGCAGGGCAGTAAGGAAAGCTGCTGCCCGGTACCCCAGCTCAGCGAGAGATTTCCTTGATGCCTGTCCGTATTGCCGATCAATGCACCGTACAGGTCCAGCAGCTGGATAACGTCGAGATCGGATGGCGTAAATCGGCGCTGATTGCACAACAGGTTTGCCACGTAAGACCAGGGTTTATCGAGCGCGCCGGTTTCTCCTGCCAGGCCAGCTAATGACAGCATTGGAAGCCGGCCTTGGAGTCCCTGCCGGTCAAATCGGGTGGATTCCAGAAATACCCGATTTTGCGAGATCAGGATGTCGGACTTTGCTGCGGCAATACCGTGGAGTTCTAGCGTTTTTAGTGCATGGTGTTCGGCAATCAACAGGTCTCCCCATCGCCGCCCGCCTGGCGTGTCGATTCCCGCTGAAAATTTGACGATGACATGGCGGCTTGGCTGATCCGCTTCATCGCCTGAGATCGTGGCGAGAAATTTGGGCTGTTCACCGCCGGCGGAAGACCCGGGCAAATCTCCTCGCAAGGCCCGACCGGCAAGCTCCGGGTAGCGTTGATATCGATCGGTTTCGGTAATGAGGTCCTGGGCACCCTTCTCAAGAGCCTGACGGTAACGACGGTAGGATTCGCTGCCGACGAGTAGATTGCCCATGCTGTTCTCGCCACGACGCGCAAGGTAATACAGGACATCATCGTCACTCCACTTCAGCACATCCGGGGGCAGATCCAGATCCGCATTGTCTTTCGGTATGGTCCGCCCCAAAAATCCTTGCGGTCGCAGATCCTGCATAAAAGTGGGCAATCCTTCGCACAAGGTGGTTTCCGTACTGCCGCTCAATTGGACCGCGTACCAGTGTCCGGCGAGGACGATCAAGTCGCAGAAATGGTGAGTGGCACCCAGTGCATCGATGCGATAGACAGGCAATGTACTTCCGAGGTCCCGCACAGGCCGAGTCAGTGCGTACCTGGTCGACCGGGCAGCGCCCAGAATGCAGATGTCATTGCCTGCCGCCGGCCAGAGTCGCGAGAACGTAGGCTGGCTGATACCGAGTTCGGACGACAGTGTTTTTGCATCTGCCGGTTGGCGTGACAAGATGCGGCGAAGAGTCGTTATTTGGTCGTCTATTTTAATTTTTTTCATAAATGATGAATAAATAAAAATTAGTCATTCTCCTAAGGTGGAGAAGGCCTTATTGGATCATAAATGAATTGATTTTGAATAGATATTATTGTGGTTCTGGCGTCAACCCGACAGGGTCACTGACGGCGCTTGCAGTGGCTTTGGCGAGCCATGGACGAACAGGATGCAGGCAATCCGGACTAGTCGCCGCATAACGGAGCAGGCATGTGCCGAACAGTCGTTTCGCAAGGCACGTCGCATACCAGTCCGCCAAATGAAAAAGCCCGGGAACAAGTCCCGGGCTAAGTTGTTACTGGTGCCGGATTCCTGCCGTTGCCGGCGAGGGTTCTGACTTATGCGTTGGCTGGCATCAGAACTTGTACTTGACGCCGACGTTCAGGTAACGGCCAAGCGCGCCGCTGTAGTCCAGCGGGTTGTATGACTGCGCACCGTAGGTCAGTGGATCGAGTGGTGGCAGCTTGTCGAACAAGTTCTGCACCGTGCCGAAGATTTCCACATTCTTGTTGGCCAACCAGCGGAAAGTCATGTCAACAGTTGTGAAGGACGCGAGTTTGCAGCCGTTAGGTGCATCGCTGCCGTCAGCAAACGTATTGGCGCAGCCGGACGGATCATTCTTGAACAGTTTGTTGTCGAGCTTGCCGCGGTAGTTGACGATGGTCGAGACACGAATCGCATCACGTTCCCAGGTTGCACCGAGGTTGACGCGATCCGATGGCGTACCCATGCAGTTGCTGACATCGCAGTTACCATGGGTGCCGGCAAAGTCATACTCGGAGCCGTCTTTTTCCTTGCGCAGGAATTTGAACAGATGGGTCCATTTTGCATCCAGCGTGACCTTGCCATAGCCGGAACCCAGATCGAAGCCTTGACGGAAGTCGAGGTCGGCACCCTGAACGGTGGTTGATGCCGAGTTGACGTACTTGGCAAGAACCGCAGTGATGGCGCCCGGGTCGCCGGCAATCGCCGTGGCAGTCGACGGATCACGTGAAACCTGACCGGCAGCAACCGCAGCGGCGCTCTGCTCCTGATTAATCTCGTTTTTCCGTTTGATCTGGAAAAAGTCGACCGACATGCTGGTTCTCGGCAGTGGATCCCAGACGAAGCCGAGGGTCGTGCTTTCGGATTTTTC
>CAILRJ010000350.1 GCA_903836575.1 uncultured Burkholderiales bacterium | reverse complement strand
GGTGATGCGGGTATCGCCGCCATTCATGTTCAGAAAGCCGTCGTTGACCGTCTCGGCGATCGCGCTGGCCAGCGGCACGCAATTACCGGTCCACAGAAACAGCTCGGCCTTCTTGTTGGCTGGCATCAGGCGCGTATTGATGTAATCCATCGAGCCCTGCACTTCGCGCTTGAGGTCAAAACGGTAGCCCGGCAATGGCAGGCCATACGATTTATCGACCGCCACGATCTCGTCACGCGGGCTGATCACCCCCATCGCCCTGGCCCACGAAAACGGATGCGAAAAGGAATGACTGGCCGCTTCGACGAAGGGCAGCGCAAAAATGGTCCGGGCCAGCGGTTCCAGCTCGGCCGAGAGCGCCGGATACACGCCCTTCGGACTGATCTCGGCTTCGATCACCGACACGGCGGTCGGCAACCGGTAACGCGACAGAATCTGCTTTTGCAATACCTCCGGTGCGAACGGCCGGCCCGGCAGTTCGGTGCGCGACGGAAAGCCATCGGCGTCGATATGCGCCATCAGCATGCGCTGTCCACCTTCGGTGGTGACGTCCGGCACCGGCAGATCAGGCAGTTGCAAAGCCGCTTGCAGGAACCGGATCGGTTGCACGATCCAGCGATCCTCGTCCAGTCCGGACAGCGAGCGCGTCGTGAACGGGCTCAGCGCAAACCCGCCCCACGCCGTCAGTGCGACTGCATCAAAGGTATTGCCGGCACCATCCTGCAGACTGAGCAAACTGCGTCCCTGCTGCGGCAATAGTTGCAAGGGTTCGAGCTGCGAGCGATCCGGCAAGGCCGCGACTTCAAAGTCGAGCAGCGCAGTGTCACGACTACGTACCGTCAGCCGCTCGGGACGCGGCACCGCCAGCCGGCGCAAACCGAGCGCAGCAGCATTTTGCCCTTCGACATTAAAACCGAACGTATCGAAGATCGCGATGCGCACACCGCTGCCGATCTGCCGCCGCAACCAGGCGGCCAGCGTCGGATGATCGACACCCGGATTAAGCCAGCTGACGATGCCCGCATAGCGCCCTGACAGAATGCCGTCGGGCAGTGGCTGTGTCGCCAGATCGAGCAACTCGTAGCGCAGACCGAGGTAATTCAGAGGCATGCCGAGGAAACGCTGTGCCGACGTGTAATGAAAATCCAGTTCCAGGTTGTCCACCAGTACCAGCACCGTGCGCGGCAACACTTCGATGCTGCCCACCCCCCAGCGAATTCAAGCCACCATCGGCCACCCAGGGAATGAAACCGTCACTGGCAAGTTGTCGGGCCGTGCGGCGCGCCAGTGCGCGCGAAACGGGATCAGCCGGATCGACATAATCGATCGCGATGACCGGCAAACGGTAGCGCTCGCGCACGCTCTGCATCTGCGCCATCAGCCAGGTCCGGTCGGCCGGCGGCACCGGACGATACTGCTTGCGGGCGGCATCATAGCCTTGATAGAGCGATTCGGCAGCGACCGCGAACACCAGCGGCGCAACGTCCGGTAGCAATTCGAAACCGCGATTGAGAATCAGCTTAGCATCCGGATAACGGCGCTTGAATTCCCGCAGCAAGGCCACCATCGCAGTACGCTGCCGTTCCCGCCCGGCATCGGTGGTGGCAAACAATTGATAGGAGTCGAGGGTATCGAGGAAGAAGCCGCGCCAGCCTTGCTGCCACAGCGGCGCAATGATATTGGCAAGGAAAAACTCGTTCCAGCCCGGTGCGGCCTGGTCGATCACCCTGCTGCCCCAGGCCGCGTTATCCCCACGTAATACCCCGGCAGGTAATTGTGGATAGTAACTACGTGTCGGCTGCACCTCGCCCAGTGACACGTAGGCAAAAAGCGCATGCTCGCCGGCAGCACCGGAACGTGCGTGACTTGCGGGATTACTGACGTGATCGGGCTCAACCACGGCAATATCAAACGCTTGCAAATCAATTAGCGGTGGTTGCGCACCCTAATAGAAGGCCACACTCGGCGTGGCAGCAATTGCTAGCGCCGGCAGGCTCAGGACACCTAGTCCTAGTGCGAATGCGAATGCGAGTCCGCGTAATGCAGCAGACAACGGCTTGCCCGACCTGCCGGCAAGACGGTCGTGAACAGCACGAATGACGCTGCGAAAAAAGAGATCAGGCAACGACAATTCTCCACGAATGGTGCACTACATAATTGTTTTATGACTAAGACAGGATCGGCTTATCCCGGAAATGGCACGCAGAAGAAATGACTCCATTTCTCTTCCGGACGTCACTTTACCTGAGACTTTATGATTGCAAAAAGGAAATTTCTCTTGACCCATATAAAGTTATTATCAGGAAAAGACAAATTTTCTATAGGCTTAATTGTCAATAAAAACCCTGGACAACCAACAATATTAACGTGCCTCTGGCCGGAAAAATTTGACAACCACCCTCTGGCGCAGCCGCCAGTACACTGAAAAAGAAACTCAGCTATCCGTCTCGACCAGTGTCTGATGCACATAAGCCGACAGGACCAGGCGGTCCTGCACCGACACGTCGACGAATTCGAATCCATGCCGGAAACCGTCGCCGACATCCGACGGCGCGACCGAACGCAACACGGTTTGCAAGTTCAGAAACAGGTCCTGCTCAGCCACATAGACCTTCATCTTGATACGACCGCTCTCGCCTTTTTCACCGAGGATTTCCTTGGCAATCGCCGATGCCCCGCCCATGCTCAAGTCGGTGATGGTGGCAGCTGCGTTGCGCTCGGGATGACCGAGCGAGACTGCAGAAATCAGCCGGACGGCAACCCGTGCGGTTTGCCGCACGACAGTACAACGTAATTGCTTCGGATAAGAAAGATGGAGGTAGGGATGCGGGGTGTGGACCGAGCGCACGGCAGCGGCGATGAACGCGTACGCTTTTTTGCCAGAAAAGGCACGGACCACAAAGCTCTGGCCATCGCGAATCAGTTCGTACTTGCCGTCCAGCATGGGCGCCGTCACATAGACGGTTTTTCCCTTGACGAAGCCGATCAGTTTGACGCTGTAGCGAATCGACGGCTTGTCCTGCATCTGCAACATCATCGTTTCGCCGATATTCCAGCGCACATCCTGCATGTTGACGGCAATCTCGCGCTCGGCCGCTTCCGGCTTCGGTGCGACAGTGGCCTCAACCAGGCGCTTGGTGTTGTGTTCTGCCGGGACAGGGCCGGCCGGCCGCTCCCAACCGCCTTGGTGGTAGTAACCGTTTTCCAGCACACCGGCGATCTTGTCAGGATTATCGATCACAAAACCGGAGGCCAGCAGCAGGTTGCCGTGGTAATCATAAATGGCGCGTGGCAGCGGTTTTCCGACGATGATTTCGGAGGCACGTACAGGAATCAGAGCAAGGGACTCGGACATGCACACCCTTCTGAATCAGGCGCGGGGTCGGCTTGACGCATTGTCTGCCCGAGTACCATGAAGCCCGAAAAAAATGTGCCCAAGTATAACAACTATTGCTTAGAAGTTACTCGAGAAATACGTCGATCCATCTTGCCGCGATGACTAAGGTGCTGCGGAAAAAAAAGCGAGTACCGCATCGCGTTCACGGGTGCGCTTGAAGGCCGGCAAACTTTGCCAGATGCGTTTTCCGTACGGCTTGGAGAGCAGGCGCGGATCACACAACATCAGCACGCCGCGATCGCTCTCATCGCGAATCAGCCGGCCGGCACCCTGCTTCAGATTGATAATTGCCTCCGGCAATTGGTGATGAATAAAGCCGTTGCGACCCTTGCGTTCAAGCGCCGCAATGCGCGCCGCCAGCACCGGATCATCCGGCGGTGAAAAGGGCAGCTTGTCAATGATGACCAGCGACAGCGCATCACCGCGCACATCGACGCCTTCCCAGAAGCTCTGGCTACCGATCAGTACTGCGTTACCCGCCGCACGGAAGCGGTCGAGCAATTCATTGCGTCCTGCCTCGCCCTGCACCATCAGCGGAAACGGCAGGTTGCGTCGGGCGAATTCGTCGCGCAGTCGTTCTGCGGCACGACTGACCGCGCGTAACGTCGTGCAGAGCAAAAAGGTGCGGCCACCGGCGGCTTCGATGACAGGCAGTGCCGCGTCAATCACCGCGTCGGTGTAGTCAGGCGAATTCGGCTGCGGCATGTTGTGCGGCACGTACAGCAAACCCTGCTGTTCGTAATCGAACGGACTGGGCCATGAGCGCGCGACCACGTCGGCCAACCCCATCTGATCAGTGAAATGATGAAAATCGTTTTTGACTGCCAGCGTGGCCGACGTGAAAATCCACGCCCGCGGCGAGCCTTCGCGCTGTTTGCTAAAGATCGGCGCGATCGACAACGGCGTCTGATGCAATTGCAGCGAACTCGAAAACGCCTCGACCCACAGGACATTTTCCTGTTCTGTATCGGTCACCGTCGCCGCCGCATCGGTGGCTACCAGCCATGCCGACAACTGGTTGCCCAGTTCGATGGTACGCACGCGGCACAGCTCGATGGTTTCGGCGCGCTCGGCCTGCTTTTCGAGTACCGCGACCATGCCCTGCAACTCGGTCTGCAAGGTCAGCAAAGCGGGGAAGAACGCACTCGACGGGGCGATCTGGCTGACTGCCAGCCGCATCACATCCTGCGGAAATGCCAGTCGCAAGTCGCGCGCAGCACGATCGACCGGCGCCACTACCCGCGCCCAATCGGCACCGTCGCGCGCGTGCGACAAGCCTTCGGCCTGCACGTCGCGGCACAACTCGATGATTTGCGAGGTCGAAATCGTCTCGCCGAAGAACAGTGTCGCCGTATCCGGCAATTGATGGGCTTCATCGAAAATGATGGTGTTGGCCGACGGCAGCAATTCGGCCATGCCGGTTTCCTTGAGCGCGACATCGGCAAAGAACAGATGATGATTGACCACCACCACATCGGCTTGCTGGGCTTCCTTGCGCGCTTTCATGACGAAGCAATCCTGGTAGTACTGGCATTCGGCACCCATGCAGGTATCGCGCGTCGACGTCACCAGATTCCAGATCATCGCGTTTTCCGGCACCCGCGACAACTCTGACTTGTCGCCGGTCGTGGTGGTCTTCATGAAGCGAGAAATTTCACGCAGGTTGCCGATGTCGTCGCGCGAAGTCATGCGCCCGTTTTGCTGCGTGCGCTCCAGATGGAAGTGACACAGATAATTCGAACGCCCCTTGAGCAAGGCCACCGAGACCGGTGCATTGAGCGCTTTGCGCACCGTCGGGATGTCACGGGAAAAAAGCTGGTCCTGCAAGTTCTTGGTGCCGGTCGAAATAATCACCTTGCCACCCCACAGCAGCGCCGGAACCAGATAGGCGAAGGTCTTGCCGGTACCGGTGCCGGCTTCGGCAATGAGGGTTTCCTGGCCGGCAATCGCATTGCCGATCGCCTTGGCCATTTCGGTTTGCGCATGGCGCGATCGAAAGCCGCGCACGGCCTGGCTCAACGCACCACCTTCGCCAAACAGCCGTTCGACATCGGCATCATGAACACCGGGCGTGAGAGGAGCGGCGGTCGCCAGAGCGCCGTCTGGAAGTTCTTCAGTCAAGGAAGCAATCGGTGAGGCTAGCGGGCAGCATGCTGCGGGTTCAGGCCGGAATATCGGGAATGAGCTGCATTTTCAGCAGCGTGATGTGGTCTTTGAGTTGCAGCTTGCGTTTCTTGAGACGTCGCAATTGCAATTCTTCGTGACGGGTGTCGCGGATCAGCGTATCGATGACGGCATCGAGGTCGCGATGTTCGACTTCGAGTTCGATGATGCGACGACGCACATCGTTCGACGGTGGATTACTCATGATGGGCCAATATCAGTGTCGCAATCACGCCGCGATGCCGCGTACAGGAATGCCATAAAAAGTGGGAATTCATTTGACTCCAGGTTTTGCCATGTAATTATTACGTACAATAAAAAATCTTCAGCGCAGTTTAATCTACCCCGGTCCATGAGCCAATACAAGATAGAAGCAGCAACCGGCCAGTACATCGGCGACAGGCAGGAACAACAGGATCGCGTCGCCCTGTTTGGCGCTGCCAAAGCCACCGGGTTCATGATGGCAGTCCTGGCAGACGGCATGGGTGGTCGCACCGGAGGCTCGATGGCTGCAGACCAGGTAATGCGCACCGCGCGCCAGCTATTCGACGAATTTTTACCCCTGCGCGACGACGTCGACGTGATGTTACACACTATCGCCATTGAAGCGCACACCATCATCAAGCTCAGCGGACTGATCACCAAAAAAGAACCGCACAGTACCCTCGTCGCGCTGGTGCTGACACCTTCCGGAACGGCCCATTGGGCACATGCCGGCGACTCGCGACTGTATCGCTACAGCGGTCCGGCCTTCGCGCAACGCACCATCGATCACTCCTATGTCGAACGCCTGAAAGAACAAGGCAAGCTCAAGCCCGAAGAAGTCGCTAACCATCGTTTGTCGAACATACTCATCAACGTACTGGGTAGCCTGAAGACAGAACCGTTTGTCACGCTGGGTCGACATGATGGACTGAAAGCCGGCGATGCATTCCTGCTGTGTTCCGATGGCCTCTGGCAGTACATCAACAAACGGGAAATAGGAACGGCAATTGCCAAATTTACGCCGCGTCAGTGTGCAGAACGGCTGGTTGAAAAAGCAAGGGAGCGCGCTGCTGGCAGCAATGCAGATAATTGCACATTGGCCGTGATAAAACTGGTGGCGGTATAGGCGGATGCACCGACTTACACATTGAGATCGATGCCCCGGCTGTCCGTTTTTTTTCCTTTAGTTGGCCACTCCCGTCCCGCCCCTACTGCTTCGCTGCGGCCGCTGCGGCCTCTTCAGCTGCGGCCTTCTCGGTAGCCGCTTTTAACGCAGTTGCTTTTTGCTCCTGCTCGACCATTCTTGCAGCTTTGCGCTCAGCCGCCTGTTTCTGACGTGCGGCGACATCTCTCTGTTTTTTCTCGAACGCCGTTACATTGGCAGCGCGTTGTCCCTCACCAGCCTGGTCAAGCGCTTGTTGCTGCCCGGCCTTGAGATCGAAAGCGCGCTGCCTGGCCTGCGGATCGACAGCGACCTGCCGTTGCGTAGTTTCTTGTACTTTCCGGGCATTTTGGGCACGGTCGGCGGCCTTCAGCGCAGCTGCCTTTTCACGGGACTTCAGGTCCAGCAAGCGCTGCGGTGCTTCCGCCTGCTCTTGTGCCGTTCGCTCGGCGAGTGCCTTGTCGCGCTGGTCGGCGCGATCACGCCGGTTAATGTAATTAGCCTCGACTTCGACCGCACGCACTTCAGCCAGCGCGATGCGCCGGCGCTCCTTGCCGCGATCGTTGCAGGCCGTCACGAAAAATTGCTCAAAGCAGACGCCTTGCGCACGCACGTAATCTTGCTCGATCATCGCGCGCCGTGCCGTGGCATCACTCAAGGCTTGCGTCGCCAGTTCGACAGTCACGATGGAACCGGACGGCCAGTCCAGCCGCAAGCCGGACGCAGGCAGCGGTGCAACCTCCGCCCCTGCCGGAGTCAGCACGGAACAGGCACTGACCACACTGATGCTGACTGCCAGGAGTGCCAGTCGCAAAGCACGGCAGGCCGGAGAAAAATTAAGCTCGGAAATCATGATTCGACATCTTTCAGGTTCAGACCGCAATAGCGATGTCATTGCGGCGCGGTGCTTCCATGTACTCGCGCGATTGCATTTCGATGATGCGCGAGACAGTGCGGTGGAATTCGTTGGCCAGCGTGCCTTGGGTGTAAAGCTCGTACGGCGCGACGGCAGCCGACATCAGCAGCTTGATCTTGTGATCGTAAAACACATCGATCAGCCAGGTAAAGCGGCGCGCTTCCGAGGACATCGATACCGACATTTCGGGAATACCCGACAGCACCACCGTATGGAACCGGCTGGCGATTTCAAGATAGTCATTTTGTGATCGCGGGCCGCCGCACAGCGTGGCGAAATCAAACCAGATCGCTCCACCAGCTTTTCGCAATGCGCGGATCTCGCGAGCTTCGATGCGCACCCGCGGATCTTCATCAGCGATATCGGCAATGCTGGCGAAGGCATCGCGCAAGGCCTTGTCGGATACCGCATTGAGTGGCGTGTGATAAGCGTCGACCTGCTCGAGCGCACGCTTGCGATAATCATTGCCGGCGTCGACATTCATCACGTCCAGATGCTGCTTGAGCAGCGCGATGGTCGGCAGCATGCGGTCACGGTGCAGGCCGTCCGGATACAACATGTCAGGTGCGTAATTCGAGGTAATGACGAACGACACGCCGTTAGCAAATAGCGCACGCATCAGGTTGTACAGGATCATCGCATCGGCGATATCGGAGACGTGGAACTCGTCGAAGCAAATCAACCGGTATTTCCTGGCGATCTGACGTGCCACCACATCGAGCGGATCGGCGACTTTTTTCAAGGCATCGAGTTGGCGATGCTCGTCGAGCATGAATTCATGGAAGTGAACGCGGGTCTTGCGTACCACCGGCACCACCGAATAAAAACTGTCCATCAAAAACGATTTTCCGCGACCGACTCCTCCCCAAAAATATACACCGCGAGGAACATCAGGCCGGTTGATCAGTCGCTTGAAACCGCTCGAGCGCTGTGACTTGAAAGCAATCCAGGCGTCATAGCTCTGCTGCAGCCGCTCGACTGCACCACGCTGCGCCGGATCGGCAGTAAACCCGCGCTCGCGCAGCGCGTGTTCGTAAAATTCCATCACAGTCATCGGCTTCGGGTTCACTCGGTATTCTTTCGGAATCGGTCGTACTGGGATCGAAACAGATCGTCCCGGAAACCGTTTGGCCTGAACTGGAAGGCCCACCCTTTCAGGTGTCAGCGACCAGCGCAGGCCGAACGGCTTAAAAAATTCTTAGCAGAGTACGCACGCGCAGGCACAACAATCCGTGCCCGCGCGTGCCCGCCAAATCAGAAATTCAATGCACGCTTGTCAACCGCCAATGCCGCTTCCTTGGTCGCTTCCGACAATGAAGGATGCGCATGGCAGATACGCGCAATGTCTTCCGCCGAAGCGCGGAATTCCATCGCCACGACCGCTTCCGAAATCAGTTCGGAAGCCGACGGCCCGATGATGTGCACGCCGAGGATTTCATCGGTTTTGGCATCGGCCAGAAACTTGACCATCCCGTTGGTATCGCCCAGCGCACGCGCACGACCGTTGGCCAGGAACGGAAACGAACCGGCCTTGTAGGCCACGCCGGCGGCCTTCAATTCCTGTTCATTCTTGCCGACCCAGGAGATTTCCGGCGAGGTGTAAATTACCCACGGTACCGTATTGAAATTGACGTGCCCGTGCTGGCCGGCGATACGCTCGGCCACGGCAACGCCTTCTTCCTCGGCCTTGTGGGCAAGCATCGGTCCGCGCACTACATCGCCTACGGCCCAGACGTTGGCCACGCTGGATTTGCAGTCATCATCAACCACAACGAAACCGCGCTCATCGAGCTTCAAGCCAATGGCTTCGGCGTTGAGGCCAATCGTGTTTGGCGTGCGGCCGATCGAGATGATCAGCTTGTCGAAGACGACTTTTTGCGCACCGCCCTTGGCATCGACATACTCGACGGTGACGTCTTTCTTGCCGGTCGTGATGGTGCCGATCTTGACACCCAGCTGGATATCGAGACCCTGCTTGGTGAACAATTTCAGCGCCTCTTTGGCGATCTGCTCGTCGACCGCGCCAAGGAAAGTTGGCAAGCCTTCGAGGACCGTCACGGCGGATCCGAGACGCCGCCAGACGCTACCCATCTCGAGGCCGATCACGCCGGCACCGATGACGCCGAGGCGCTTCGGTACCGCACCGATGGCGAGTGCACCGGTGTTCGAGAGAATCATTTTTTCATCGAACGGTGTACCCGGCAACTGCCGCGCATTCGAGCCAGTCGCGATCACGACATGCTTGGCAATCAGCGATTCTTCGGTCTTGCCGGTGACCGATATTTCGGTACCGCTGGCATCGCTCTTGACGAACGCACCGCGACCATGGAAGAAAGTGATCTTGTTTTTCTTGAACAGATACAGGATGCCATCGTTGTTCTGCTTGACGACGGTGTCCTTGCGCGACAGCATTTGCGGCAGGTTCAGGCTCAGGCCCTTGATATCGATCCCGTGGTCAGCAAATGCATGACCGGCGTGTTCGAAATGCTCGGACGATTGCAACAGCGCTTTCGATGGAATGCAACCGACGTTGGTGCAGGTGCCGCCCGGTGCCGGACCGCCGGCAGCGTTTTTCCATTCATCGATACAGGCGACCGAGAAACCTAATTGTGCAGCGCGAATCGCCGCGATATAGCCACCAGGGCCACCACCGATGACGACAACATCAAAATTTTTCGACATGTTCTTTTCCTTGTTGGCTCAACAGACGCCAAAGCGGCCGGCGCAATAGTGCGCGGGCCGCTCTGGTGAAGACTATTTACAGATCCAGCAACAACCGTGCAGGATCTTCCAGCGCTTCTTTCATTGCTACCAGGCCGAGTACTGCTTCACGGCCATCGATGATCCGATGGTCGTAGGACAGGGCCAGATAGTTCATCGGACGGATCACGATCTGACCGTTTTCGACCACAGCACGGTCCTTGGTCGCATGCACGCCGAGGATGGCCGATTGCGGCGGGTTGATGATAGGCGTCGACAACATCGAACCGAACGTACCGCCGTTCGAGATCGAGAACGTGCCTCCGGTCAGGTCATCCATGGTCAGCTTGCCGTCCTTGGCTTTGGCGCCGAATTCACCGATCTTCTTTTCGATTTCGGCAATCGACATCTGGTCGGCATTGCGCAGCACCGGCACCACCAGACCGCGTGGTGAACCGACCGCAATACCGATGTCGAAATAGCCGTGGTAGACGATGTCATTGCCATCGACCGAGCCGTTGATGACCGGATATTTTTTCAGCGCAGCGACCGCTGCCTTGACGAAGAACGACATGAAGCCCAGCTTGACGCCGTGCTCTTTCTCGAACTTGTCCTTGTACTTGTTGCGCAGCTCCATAACCGGGGCCATGTTGACTTCGTTAAACGTGGTCAGGATGGCGTTGGTCTGCTGCGATTGCACCAGACGTTCGGCGATACGCGCACGCAAACGGCTCATCGGCACGCGCTGTTCAGGACGCTCACCGAGGTTAGGACCCGCACCGGTGGCGACTTGCTGCAACGCCGGTTTGGCCGCGACCACGGGTACGGCGACAGGTGCCGCGACAGGAGCCGGTTTCTTTTCCAGCTGGTTGATCACGTCGCCCTTGGTGACACGACCATCCTTGCCGGTGCCATCGACCTGGGACGTGGTCATGTTGTTCTCTGCCAGCATTTTTGCGGCGGCTGGCATCGCGACATTTGCAGCGGCTTTCGAACCGAGCGTGTTGATGGCGGCAGCCACCGGATCAGCGGTCGTGCTGGCAGGTGCGGCGGAATCAGGATGCGGTTGCGGTACCGGCAACGCCGAGATTTCCAGCGGGCTGACCTTGGCCGTGCCGTCGGTATCGATCAGGGCGATGACCTGACCGGCAACGACTGTCGCGCCATCGGGTTGCATCAGTTGCGTGATGATGCCGTCGGCCGGGGCCGGCAATTCGAGCACGACCTTGTCGGTCTCGATGTCGATCATGTTTTCATCGCGGCTGACTGGCTCGCCGATTTTCTTATGCCATTGCAACAGGGTCGCTTCAGCGACAGATTCTGATAACTGGGGGACTTTGACTTCTAGAATTGCCATGTAAAACTCCGATTCGGTGTGGGCTGGCGGCGCGCCGGCTTCCGGCGCGCCGTCGAGTCAATTACTTGGTAAGGACGAAGCCCTTGAGCTTCGAAAACGCGATGTCGATCAGCGCCTTTTGCTGCGCGTAATGCTTGTCGTAGTAACCAACCGCCGGCGAGGCACTGGCAGGACGACCGGCATACGCCAGCTTCTGGCCATCGACGAGATTCTCGAAGATGTTGTGCTGGATCTGGAACCAGGGTCCCTGATTCTGTGGCTCGTCTTGCGCCCAGACCAATTCCGTAAAGTTCGGGAATTTTTTCAGTTC
>CAILRJ010000349.1 GCA_903836575.1 uncultured Burkholderiales bacterium | reverse complement strand
TCCAGCGTGCTGTTTGCGATGAAGGAAATGCGCGACAGCCTGGTCGATATCGTCTCGCGGGTGCGTGCCAGTACCGTTACGATTGCCACCGGCTCGGCCGAAATTGCCTCGGGCAACCAGGACCTGTCATCCCGTACCGAACAGCAAGCCTCGTCGTTGGCGCAGACCGCCGCCTCGATGGAGCAGCTGACAGCAACCGTCAAGCAAAATGCCGATAATGCGCGGCAAGCCAACCAGCTGGCGGTATCGGCCTCATCGGTCGCGGTCAAGGGCGGCAGTGTGGTGGCGCAGGTGGTCGATACCATGGAATCGATCAACGCCTCCTCCCGCAAGATCTCCGACATCATCGGGGTGATTGACGGCATCGCGTTCCAGACCAATATTCTTGCACTTAATGCTGCGGTCGAAGCCGCGCGGGCTGGTGAACAGGGGCGCGGTTTTGCCGTGGTCGCCACGGAAGTGCGTAACCTGGCCCAGCGTTCGGCGGCCGCCGCCAAGGAAATCAAGACGCTCATCGGCGACTCGGTCGATAAAGTCGATACCGGTAGCAAGCTGGTCATCGAAGCCGGTTCGACCATGGGCGAGATCGTCGACAGTGTGCGACGGGTGACCGACATCATGGCCGAGATCATGGCGGCCAGCAACGAGCAAAGCGCTGGCATCGAGCAGGTCAACCTGGCCATCGGCCAGATGGATCAGGTCACACAACAAAATGCGGCGCTGGTCGAAGAGGCGGCTGCGGCGGCTGAATCGTTACAGGAGCAAGCCGGTGAACTGGCGCGCACCGTGGCAGTCTTTAAGTTTGATGGCCTTGGCACAAGCTCGGTAATGGCGGCGCCGCTGCCCGCACGCGTGGTCGCACGACCGCTCGTCAAAAAGCCGCTGGTTGCCCGTTCGATGTTGGCTTCGCCGGCAAGAAAACCGGCAGCCAAGCCGGCATCCAAGTCCGATGGTGACTGGGAAGAGTTCTGATACGGGTCAGTACAATCATTTTCCGAAAGGCCGCGCGAGCGGCCTTTTTGCAACCTGCGCCAGCTCTGGCTATCATGGGCCACCTTACTGACCAAGGATTGACGATGCCTAATTTCCAACTTCCCTCCCGACTTGTTCTGCACTGCACGCTGCTGCTGCTGGCTTTGATCACACTGTCGCCTGCAGCTCGGGCCGACCAGAGCGCCGCATGGGCGGCACTGCAGCGCGGTGGACAGATTGTCCTGATCCGCCATGCCAGCACCGAGTCCGGTATCGGCGACCCGCCCGGCTTCACACTGGCTGACTGCAGTTCGCAACGCCAGTTGTCAGCCGCAGGACGGGCGCAGGCGCAACGACTGGGTGCGGCATTCCGGAGCCGGCGCATCGTGGTAACCGATGTCTGGTCGAGCCGCTGGTGTCGCTGTAGCGAGACCGCGCAACTGGCATTTGGCCGCGTCACACCAATGACTATGATCGATTCGAGTTTCGAGGATAGTGCTGCCGTGGCCAGTCAGAAATCGCGTGATGTCAGTACTGCAATCGGCAACCATACGACCGATGGCAATCTGGTGCTGGTCACCCATCAGGTCAATATTACCGACTTGACCGGTATGGGAACGCGTATGGGCGAGGCGCTGGTTCTGTCGGGGCAACGCGATGCCAACGGAAAATTTGTCGTGATCGGACGCTTGCAGGTCGATTGATTGCAGCAACCAACCGGGTATGTCGGATTGCGTTATGTTCTGGTCCCGGTTACCACCTGTGACAGGCGACGCACCTTGTCATTGCCCCGTTTATCCACCACTTATCTCAGAGAGCTTCCTCCATGCATATCGACCTGACCCATAAAACCGCATTAATTTCCGGCTCGACCATCGGCATTGGTTTTGCCATCGCTGTCGGCCTGGCCGAGTCAGGCGCCAGCGTGATCCTCAACGGACGCACACAAGCATCCGTTGATGCGGCTATTGCCGCGCTGAAAGCTCGTCTGCCCGCTGCCATCGTGCGTGGTGTCGCAGCCGACCTCGGTACGGCCGAAGGTTGCGCTGCGCTGTGCGCGGCCGAACCGCATGTCGACATCCTCGTCAACAACCTTGGCATCTATGGCGTGAAGGATTTTTTCGAGATCGGGGACGACGAATGGACCCGGTTTTATGAAGTCAACGTGCTATCCGGGGTACGCTTGTCGCGCGCCTATGCGCCGGCCATGGTGCAACAGGATTGGGGGCGCATCGTCTTCATTTCGTCGGAGTCCGGCCTCAATATTCCCTCCGACATGATCCACTACGGTTTTACCAAAACGGCCAATCTGTCGGTGTCGCGTGGTCTGGCCAAGCGCCTGGCCGGCACCGGCGTGACCGTCAACGCGGTCTTGCCGGGGCCGACCTTGTCGGACGGACTGGCCGCTGCTTTCAGCGAGGCGGCCGGAAAAGCCGGACAGACGATCGAACAGGTTGCCACCGCCTTCGTCAAAGCCAAGCGACCAAGCTCGATTATCGGGCGCGCTGCGACGGTCGAAGAAGTGGCCAACATGGTTGTCTATGTCTGTTCTCAGCAGGCCTCGGCCACTACAGGTGCTGCCTTGCGCGTAGACGGCGGTACCGTCGATACGATCGCCTGACGGTTACTGGTATCATCGCGATCGCCATTAGCCGGGCAAGTAAGATTGTGCCAACCCACGCAAGAATTAATTGACTCTGACCCTAATTAATTTAATTGACTCTGACCCTAATTACTTCTGACCCTTATTAATTCATGCGCCAAATAGTTCATTCTCATCCGCGGTTGGTGGTGGCTGTAGTGGTTGGATTGGTGGCGGGAGTCGTGGCACCGCCATCGTGGCAGGTCGTCACGCGCTTGCTGGCGGGATGGAATGTGATGGCCTGGTTGTACCTCGGGCAGATGGCGTGGCTGATGTCGACGGCCAGTCGGGCGCGGGTACGCGAGATCGCCGAGCGCGAGGATAACAATGCCGTTGTGGTGCTGGCGATCCTGTCGATTGCCGCGACCTTGAGCCTGGTGGCGATCGTGCTGGAGTTATCGTCGTCGAAGGGCCTGTCGGACACGCAGAAATTCTTGCACTACGGATTCACGGTGGTGACCGTCGTTGGGTCTTGGTTGCTGCTTGCGACGACTTATACGGTGCACTATGCACGATTGTTCTATCTGTCGCCTGTGAAACAGCGCGCCTTGCGTTTTCCGGAAGACGAATTGCATCCGGGTTATGCCGATTTCCTGTATTTTGCGGTGACCATTGCGGTCGCGGCGCAGACTTCCGATGTGCTGGTGATGTCACCGTCGATCCGTAAGGCGGTGCTGGCACAGTCGGTCCTGAGCTTTCTGTTCAACGCCGCCATCATCGGTTTGTCGATCAATATTGCGGCCAGTCTGGTGGGTGGCTGACGCACCGGGCAGCGCAGTGGGTTACTCAATGTCGCTGGTGACGCTTGCACCTGTTTTGATGAAACGGATAACAACATGTTTGGTTTCGACGTACGTATTGCCCGTGTTGTCTGGACGGGTTTGCTGGTGGTCTTTCTGCTGTTTGCTGCTTATTCGTTGCGCTCGACCTTGCTGGTCGTGGTGTTCGCGATTTTTTTCAGTTACCTGCTGTATCCGCTGGTCGAGCTGATCGAACGCTTCAAGCCGGTGCGACTGCCGCGCACGGTATCGATCGGCATTGTTTTCATTTTTGCTGTCCTGGTGTTCGGAGCTGCCGGTGCGCTGTTCGGCACGACCATCACGGAGGAGGCGATGCGCCTGAGCCAGCAATTGCCGACGCTGCTCGATCCCGCCAACATCTCGGCGCGGGTGCCGCTGCCGGATTTTCTGGAGCCGCAACGCGCCCGCATACTGGTCTTCGTCACCGAGCAGGTTCAGGCCGGTACCGGCCAGGCGCTGCCCATAGCGCAGCGACTCGGGCTGGGCGTGGTGCACGCAGCCACCAATCTTATTTACCTGATCCTGATCCCGGTACTGAGCTTTTTGCTGATCAAGGAAGCGCCGTTGCTGCGCACCGAATTCCTGTCGTCGCTGGGAGCCGTCAGCGCGCCACTATGGCGTGGCATCCTCGATGACCTCGATGTGCTGCTCTCCAAATATGTGCGCGCTTTACTGTTGCTGTCGATGGCAACGTTTACTGTTTATAGCCTGGTATTTTCGGCGCTGGGTGTACCGTATTCGCTCTTGCTGGCCGGCGTCGCCGGACTGCTCGAAGTCATTCCGTTCGTCGGACCGCTGTCGGCGGTGGTGATCATCCTCTGCGTTGCAGCTTTCAGCGGTTTTTCCCACTTGCTCTGGCTACTCATTTTTATCATCGCGTACCGGATGTTCCAGGACTACGTTCTCAATCCGATGCTCATGAGCGAGGGCGTCGAGGTCTCGCCCTTGCTGATCATCGTCGGCTTGCTGGCCGGTGACGAACTGGCCGGTGTGACAGGCATCTTTTTGTCCGTGCCGGTACTGGCCGCCATCAAGATTCTGCTGGTCCGGATGCGCTCGTCACCCGATTTAATCGACAGGACAACCAATGCAAGTCACTGAAAAATTTAATCCTGCCGAGTTGCCGCGCCTCGACATGGACCAGCTGGCCGGTGCTTCAGTGATCGAATTCGGTACCGACTGGTGCGCGCACTGCCAGGCTGCCGAGCCGTTGCTGGCCGCTGCGCTGGCCAATTACCCGCACCCGCACCTGCGCCTGCTCAAGGTCGAGGACGGCAAAGGACGCAAGCTGGGTCGCTCCTACCGCGTGACGTTGTGGCCGACGCTGATTTTCCTGAATGACGGTGTCGAAGTCACGCGACTGGTGCGCCCGACCGACATCGACGACATCGCACGTGCGCTGGCGCTGGTTGCTCCGTTGTCCTGAACGATTGCACGTCACTTTGATCCGTGGTGACGTTGCGGCGCACTATTGACGCTGCTTAAAAGTTTGCATTATTCCGTTTTCCTCCTCCCGCTCCCATCTACAATTCTTGCCACCATCCATGCTGCCCGCCTGTTTTACCGGTGGCTCCATGCATCCTGTTGCGGTTTTTTTTATAGAGGAGTGTCACTTGCTCACACCACGCATCACGCTCGGTCCGGTCTTGTCTTTTCGCGGGTGTGGCGATGACGGTCAATGGCGCGTGACCGCCCTGATCGGACTCGGTGCCGACGACGACATCCCTTTTCTGCGACTTGAGCAGCAACGCTGCAAGCCACCGGTACTGCTGTTCGCAAACAGCAAACAAAAATTTCTGCGTTATGACCTCAGTTGTGCGCGACAACCGCAGGAACGTACCGTGACGTACGGCCTCGCCGATGGCGAACCGAGCTGGCATTTCACCGTGCCGGCGGCAGGGCAGGTACCGCACCTGGCGTATGTCTCCTGCAATGGGTTTTCGGATCCGGACGTCATGCGCAAGCTGGTCCGTCCGGCCAATGCAGTGTGGACCGACCTGCTCGAATGCCATGATCCGGCCATCCGCAGCAGGGAGACGGTGCTCGACAAAGAGCAGTTGTGGCACGAGACCCGCTTGCAACAGCAGCATGTGCAGCGCTTCCACTTGCTGCTGATGGGAGGCGACCAGTTGTATAGCGATACGATCTGGCAGGATATTCCCGCGCTCAGGGCGTGGGTCAGCCTGTCGCGCGACGAACAGCTGCTGTATCCGGTTGGCAAGGTGCTCGAACGCGATATCGAAAACTACTATTTCAACCTCTACGGTGCCCGCTGGTTGCCGCCGTCGCGCCGCGCGTGGGAGTCGGCCAGACCGAACCGCGATGCGGCAGATGCGCTGGCCCGCATTCCGACCGTGATGATGTGGGACGACCACGATATTTTCGATGGCTGGGGCTCCTACAGTCCCGAGATGCAGCACAGTCCGGTATTTCGCACGCTGTTCCATTGTGCACGGCAAGCATTCTGGGTTTGTCAGTTACAGCATGCACTGGCCGATTTGCCAGCGCTGCCTGAACCTGTCCATGTTGCAGTCGGCAAAGCCCCGGCGCTGGCTCCGCGCGACCCGCTGCTTGCGCCGGTGGTCTGGAGCACGCAGTTGCAGCACGATGCGCTGGCCCTGCCGCTGCTTGATGGCCAGCCGGGGTTTTCGTACGCATTTCGTCTCGGCCCGATCGCGCTGGTGGTGCCGGATTTGCGTAGCGAACGTTCGCGCACCCAGGTCATGGGGCCGTCCACCTGGAGTGCACTGCAGCGCTACCTGGCGACGCTTGGCAAGACGGGTGCCGGAGCGGCATGCCAGCACCTGCTGCTGATGTCATCGGTGCCGGTGGTGCATCCGAAGCTGACGCTGGCAGCCGGACTGACCAGCTTGCTGGGGAGTGACAATGTCCTCGACAGCAATGCCGATGACCTCAAGGATCAATGGTCCGACGACGACCACGAAGGGGAGCGCAAACGCCTGTTGCAAACCCTGACCGATCTGGCAGAACAGCACAAGATACGGGTCGCCATCCTGTCGGGGGATGTCCATGTTGCAGCTTGGGGAATCGCCTACCGGCGCGATATCGCACCGACCGAAAACTGGAGCCGCATTGTCCAGTTCACCTCCTCGGCGGTAGTGCATCCATCGTTGTCGGGTTTGCTCGACAAGCTGTTCCTTGGCTATCTCAATGGTGCGGCTGGACAAGTCCAGCTGATCGATGCCCAGCATCAGGTCGAGATGATGCGTTTTCCGGGTCACAATCAATTCATGATGGCAGCACGCAACTGGCTTGCCATCGAAATTGATCCGGCCACAAGCAGTAAGCTGTGGTTCACCTGGCGGTGCGAAAAAGAGCAGAATTTTTCAAATCACCTGCAAGCAGTTGGTTGAATTCTGCGATTGCGTATGCGGGGGAGCTGCGCGTGCCGCGTGCGGCAACAGTGCCGTTGTTATAAAGAAACGATCGGGGTTGATTTAATGGCTATGCGTGCTGGCTCGCATAGCGTTTGGCTTGCTTGCGAGATCATGTTTCGCTGTAAGGCGTGCTTCGTGCGCCGGCGTTCTTCTCGATAAGCACCCATGACAATCTCTCCATTTTTTTCCGCCGACCGGCTGATCCGGCACGGCAGCGCAGCGTTGACCTTGACGCTGATTGGTCTGTCCGGTGCCAGTGCGCAAGTCATTGATCGCGCGAGCGGGCAGGGCGCGATGACGCGTTCCGGACTGCCCGATCTTGGCGCTCCAGTCGCCGCTACGGTACCGGCAAAGGATTACGTGTTGCCGGCGCTGGAAATCATCGGTTTTGATGTCATCCTGAACCGCCTCAACCACCGGTTCGACAAGACCACCACCGACTACAACGTTACCGTCCCGACCATCAAGCGCAATCTCAAGAGCAGCTGGGTTATCGATAACGATCCGTACAACACCAATCAGATCCTGCATCCTTATCAGGGCGCGATGTACCACGGTTTTGCCCGCTCGACCGGTATGAATTACTGGGAATCGCTCGGCTATACCTTCGCCGGAAGTGCTTTCTGGGAAATTTTCGGCGAAGCGACCCGGCCATCGCGCAACGACCAGATTGCCAGCGGCATTGCCGGCAGTTTCCTTGGTGAGTCGCTGTTCCGCTTGTCGAGCCTGGTGCTGGAGAACGGTAACGGATTGCCATCAAATTTGCGCGAAGTGGCAGCAGCGGCAATCTCGCCACCGACCGGATTTAACCGGCTGGCTTTCGGCAATCGCTTCGATGCGATTTTTGCCAGTAACAATCCGGCTTATTACGGCCGCTTGCAAGTCGGGGCCAGCAGTGCAACCCAGACCGTGCTGGGCCCCTCGCTCCAGGATAAGCGCAACGAAGTCGTCACTAACTTTGCGATCGACTATGGCTTGCCGGGCAAGAACGGTTATCGCTACGACCGGCCCTTTGATTATTTTAATCTCGAGGTCACCGCGTCGAGCGGCAGCGGGGTTGAAAGTATCCATAACCGTGGTTTGCTGATCGGGCAGAAATACGAACTGGGTAAGGACTATCGGGGTATCTGGGGTCTGTATGGCAGCTACGATTACATTGCGCCGCAATTGTTCCGGGTGTCCAGCACGGCCCTGTCGCTTGGCTCGACCGCGCAATGGTGGTTGTC
>CAILRJ010000348.1 GCA_903836575.1 uncultured Burkholderiales bacterium | reverse complement strand
TGTCATAACCAAGTTGCAGCAACAACCGATCCGCAACAAACTCAATATATTGACTCTTCAATTTCGCGTTCATCCCGATTAACATGCACGGCAATGCATCCGAATCCGCAAGCAGGGTCAGTGTAATTTTCGCGATAAAGCCGCGAAAAAAACTCTGACCCTGGTTGCTACCGACGGGAGTTTGCGACCGTTACAAAAAGAAACGGCGCAACCGCCCCTAATACCGCCAGGTAGCCAACCCTACCCCTTCTTCTTGCCCAGCCGCCCTTCCTTCCCGCTCAACAAATTCGCAATATTGGCGCGATGCCGGTAAATCAGCAGCGCACTCATCAGCACGACCGCCATCAGCATCGCATCGACCCCAAACAGCAAGCCGTAATAGAACGGCGCGAAAATACTCGCCACCAGCGCCGCCAGTGACGAATAACGAAACGCAAACGCAATCGCCAGCCAGGTGACCGCTGTCCCGAGGCCGAGCCACGGGTTGATCCCGATCAACACGCCAAGCGCGGTGGCGACGCCCTTGCCGCCGATAAAGCGAAAGAACACCGGCCACAGATGCCCGACAAACACCGCCAGCGCGACCAGCGCGATGCCGCTGTCAGGCAAGCCGGACTGCGGTCCGAAACGAAACGCCAGCCAGACTGCCAGCCAGCCCTTGAAGGCATCTCCTAGCAATGTCAGCACGGCAGCGGCCTTGTTACCGCTGCGCAGGACGTTGGTGGCACCGGGATTTTTTGATCCGTAGGTGCGCGGGTCGGATAAACCGAACAGCTTGCTGACGACAACCGCAAAGGAAATGGACCCGACCAGATAGGCGGCGATGACAGAAAACAGGGTAATCATGAGTGCTCCGGATTGAATTTTTTATTGGTCGTCAAGCGCGCAGTGGACCGCAATTGCGGCCACTACCTGCGTCAGTACGGCCGGCGCAATGCCGATCAGGAATCCGCGCCGGCCGCCATTGATGTAGATTTTATCGAGCGCCAGGATGCCTTCCTCGACATACACCGGCAGCGCCTTGCGGGTCGCGAACGGTGACGTGCCGCCGATCTGGTAACCGGAATGGCGCTGCGCCACCTCCGGCTTGCACGGTTCGACCGACTTGCAACCAAGCTGGCGCGCCAGATTCTTGGTCGAGACCTTGCAGTCGCCATGCATCAGTACGATCAGCGCGTGACCGCTGTCGTCCTGCATCACCAGTGTCTTCACGACCGCATGTTCTGCCTCGCCGAGGTCGCGCGCCGACCCCCCGGTGCCGCCGGGGTCGTCGGAGTCATACGGATGTTCGCTACACGCGACTCCGAGCTTGCGCAACAGGGCTGTCGCCGGGGTTGCGCTGATGTGATCTTTTTTTGCCATGCGTGCTACGCTGATCCGTCAAACAAGGAGCCTGATTATGCCGCATGAACTCCGCTTCGCGACCTTCAATGTCTTGAATCTTGCGTTACCGGGCGCCCGTTTTTATGACGGACAAGAACCTTACTCGATCCGCCAGTACGATGAAAAGATCAGCTGGCTGGCGCAGCAGATTGATCGGCTCGATGCCGATGTGATCGGTTTCCAGGAAATTTTTTCGCAGGATGCGCTACGTGATGTGCTGGCCCGGACCAAACATTACCGCCATGCCCACCACGCCGGTAGCGATCCGCAACCGCGCGATGGCCAGCTCACGCCAAGTGTCGCGCTGGTGTCGCGCCTGCCGCTGGCGGGCCTGCCGATACTGCACCAGGACTTGCCGCACCAGCTCGCCATCACGCTGCCCGATACGCCGGTACCGATGACGCAGTTCACGCGCCCCATCCTGCAAGTCGCGCTGACCCTGCCCGATGGCAGCACGCTGCAGGCCTTCGTCACGCACATGAAATCGAAACGTCCCGACTGGAACTCCGGCGAAACGCAAGACGATCCCTACCATCTCGGCATGGCCTCGTTGCGCTCGCTGATCCGGCGCGGCACCGATGCACTCGGCCTGCGCTATCTGCTAACCGACCTGCAACTGGCGCAGCGCGGGCCGCTGGTGGTGCTGGGGGATTTCAATGATGATGCGGGCGCGGTCTCGACCCAAATGGTGATGGGCACCGGACGGCATGGAAAAAGTGCGCTGTACGAACGGTTGTTCGACAGTAGCCGCATCCAGACCGGCAACGACCGCTCACGCGATGTCGGTTACACCCATCTGCACGAAGGCGCATACCAGACGCTCGACCATGTGCTGGTGTCAGAGGAATTTCATCCCCAATCGAACTACGCGATCGGCGAGGTACTGGAAGTACTGTATCTGAATGACCATGTCGGATTACGTCTGGCGGCGGCCTCGGATCATGGTCAGGTACTGGTGCGTATCAAGCTGTTCGGGCAGGATGCCGAAGCAACCTGATCGGTATTATTTTGGTTCTGTCGCAGGCTGATCGGCGTCATCGCCATC
>CAILRJ010000347.1 GCA_903836575.1 uncultured Burkholderiales bacterium | reverse complement strand
GGTTCGGCCGGCGGCGGTGTTCAACGAACTGGTTGAGGTCGCGGGTGTTTGGGTACGACGTTTTGCTCCGACTGAATAGTCTCCTTAATTAATTTATTAACAATAAATAACATTACTGGCATTTAAAATATTGTTATTTTATTATTATCAGCCTACTATCAAGTTGCACTATTGTTAAGGCCTAAGTTCCACATTTGATGGGACAGCCTCCTGAACTTTCCTGTTAGAAATTGATCGGAGTTTCCCATGAAATTGTCCCAACTTATCCAGGCTGGTGCCTTTGCCAGCATTGCAGTTTTTGGTAGCGCCAACGCCGCATCTGAACTGATTATCAACGGCAATTTTGAAACCTTTACACCGTTCAGCGCCCCTTTCGTAACAGTCAATGCGGGTGACACGTCACTCACTGGCTGGACCATTGGTGGCACATCAATTGATGTCATCAACGGCAACTACGGCGCGATCCTGGGCAACAGTATCGACGTGCTGGGCACCCCGGGTCCAGGCACACTGTCACAGACATTTGCGACCACGGCTGGCAGCTTTTACTCGCTCGCCTTCGACCTGTCACGCAATCCGGGCGGCTCGGCCGATTCATCGATGACCGTCGATGTCGCGGGCAATACTTATGCGTACATTGGTACAGACATAACGACGCATTACACGCAATCGTTCGCGGCACTCACCGGCATGACCACACTGACCTTTAACAGCGCGGCAGCTGGATACTCCGGCCCGGTCCTCGACAACGTCTCCGTCTCGGCCGTACCGGAGCCATCAACCTATGCACTGATGCTCGGTGGCCTCGGCCTGATGGGCTTCATGGCACGTCGCCGCACGCAAGGTTAAACTACCTGCGTCCCACCCGACCCGTCTGCGGACGGGTTTTTTTTCGACTTGACACACATACTGCCCACGGTGCGATCAGCGATCAAGGTTTGGTAACCAGAGTGATTTCGCCAGCATTCTGGCGCTGCGAATTACCATTACGCAATTATTTCCAGTAGACAATATATTAACAATCGTTGACATTTTTGACATCAAAAAATGTTGTCGAGGAATTACTGCCCGACTATTATCACCTTGCAATATTGCCAAGGTTAAAGTTCCTCATTTGATGGGACCGCGCCCCTTGAATTTTCCCCCGTTTAAAATTTATCGGAGTTCCCCATGAAATTATCCAAATTGATCCACGCCGGCGCCTTCGCCACCCTAGCTGTTTTTGGTAGCGCGAATGCGGCCACGAACCTGATTTCCAATGGTGGTTTTGAGACATTTACCGGTTTGTTCACAGGTAACTACGCAAAGGTCACTCCGAGCAGCGGAACCTTGGAATCATGGATTGTTGGTGGCACTTCGATTGACGTGATCAAAAACCAATATGGCGCAATCAACGGCAACAGCATCGACATGCTAGGTAGCCCAGGCCCTGGTTCGCTGTCACAGTCATTTTCGACGACCGCAGGAAGTCACTACTTGTTATCTTTTGACTTGGCGCGCAATGAGCCGGACTCGTCATTGTTGACTGTCAATGTCGCTGGAAAAGTTTATGAGTTCACCGGCACGACGACTGCAAAAAATTACATGCAATCATTCACCGCACTCACCAACAACACGACACTGTTATTTTCAAGCGCCAATGTTGTCGCATACGGCGGTGCCGTCCTCGACAACGTCTCCGTATCAGCAGTACCAGAGCCATCAACCTACGCACTGATGCTCGGTGGCCTCGGCCTGATGGGCTTCATGGCACGTCGCCGCAAGCAAGGTTAAGCTGCTGCGTCGCGCCCGACCCGTCTGCGGACGGGTTTTTTTTCGCCCTGATTTTCGGGCTTCTGCTACAGTCCCGCCATGAAAAAACTGACCCTCGACCGACTCCTGCAATCGCAGGGATTCGGCACCCGCAAATGGTGCCGCCAACTGATCGACGACGGCGAAGTGTCTGTCGCCGGCACCGTCGTGACCGATTACCGCACCGCGTTCGATACCGATGGCCTGACGTTCCGCCTGTTCGATGAAGACTGGGATTTCCACGAACACGTCTTCGTGGCGTTGCACAAACCGCCAAATTTCGAATGCTCGCGCAAGCCCAGCCATCATCCGGGCGTGCTGAGCATCCTGCCGGAAAATTTCACCTGGCGCGACGTGCAACCAGTCGGCCGGCTTGACCACGACACCACCGGCCTGCTGCTGATGTCGGACCATGGTCCGTTCATTCATTCACAGTCGTCACCGAAATCGCATATCCCGAAAGTGTATGTCGCGACCACCGCAGAACCAGTTACGCCAGAGCTGGTGGCGCTGTTGCTTGCCGGGGTGCAGTTGCATGACGAGCCGGCACCGCTGGCGGCCGTGCGCTGCAGCATGGTCGACAGCCACCGGATAGAGATCGTGCTGGAACAGGGCAAATACCATCAGGTCAAGCGCATGCTGGCCGCTGCCGGTAATCATTGCGCGGCACTGCAGCGCGTAGCGATCGGTCAGCTGACGCTGGAGGGATTGGGACTGGAAGAAGGGGAATGGTGTTATCTGGATGCGGCGGAACTGGGGTTGCTGGTCGCAGGTGACTGAACGCTGCCTAGCCATACGGATTTCCCGGCAAGCAATTTTCATTCACCAACCTGATCTCTATCGTCAGCTAGCTTGGCGCCACCGGTAAGATCATGGCCTGAGCGCTGACCGGCTAGTCCACCCATGGGAAAGACCGTCAGACCATTTAAACAGGAAGAGCGGTAACCGGCATCGGCACGTTCGCTTTAATCGGTGATTAGGATAACGCTTTCAATTAGCCCAGCGCGCGCCCGGGATTACGCCACTTGCAGGATAAATAGTACGCAGGAAAATTCTTGCCGCCGTTCAGCCGCCCAATTTGCTCGGGACTACCGAGATTGCCGGGCTGTCGCCTGCGCGAACTTGGCTGGTGTTCCAGGTACTGCTCATGAAATCAAGCGGAAGATTCTGTGCGTCGCGCACTTGACTTAATTTGCCAACGGCTCGGGCTTGCACCATCGTCGGTAACGGTACGTAACCTGTTTCGCTAGCCATTGCATCGCCGCGCAAAAATGACCAGTAAAAAAATTGCAACGCGACCGCAATCCGTGCCGGATTTTTTGGCATGCGCTCGATGAGGACATAGGTCGCGTCGGTAATCGGCCAGGCATTACTAGCCGGCATATCTACAAAATTCAGCGCTTCGCCATCGCGCGCAACCGGACTCGATTTAACTGCTGCCAGCAGCGTTTCCACGCTAGGAGCGACATAATTCTTGCTACGATTTTGTAATAATGGGTAAATCAATTTTTTTTTAGCCGCTTGGTTGGCCGCTATATAGCCAATCGCACCGGCGGTTTCACTCACTGCTGTGGCCATGCCATCGTTACCCTTGGCCGGCACCACGCCTTGTGGCCAATTGACCCGCAAGCCGGTGCCGAACCGCACAGCCCAATCGGCATCAGTCTTGCTGAGGTAATCGGTGAAACCTGCCGTGGTGCCGGACTCGTCGGAGCGCACAATGCATCGGATCGGTATATCAGGCAATTTGATACCTGGGTTGAGTGCCTGGATTTCCCGGTCATTCCAATTGCCGATGCGATGTGAAAAAATTGCCGCCAGCAGCGGCCCTGTCAATTTCAACTGCCCTGCTTTGACGCCACTTAAATTAATGACGGGAACGATGCCGCTGACCAACGTGGGAATCTGGATCAAGTCATTTTTCTTGAGTTCTTCAGGAGACAGGGCGTAATCAGTAGCTCCGAAATCGACGGCACGGGCGAGTATCTGTTTGATGCCATCACCCGATCCCGTGGCGCGGTAGTCTACTGCAACCCCTTTTTCCTTGCTGTAAGTAAATCCCCAGGATGTGTAAGCACCGGCTGCAAAAGTCGAACCAGCGCCGCGCAGTTCAGCTTTTTGTCCTTGGGCCATCACGGAGCCTGTCGCCAGGGCGCATAGAATCATGACCGCAAAACGATATCGGTTTTTCATAATTTCCTAGCCTTTTCAGCAAAATATCACGCGAGATAACGCCCCGATGGCAACGCGGATAAGCGGCAGATGCCATCTGAAAAACCGACCACCGGGCGCCTTAGTGATTGATGCTAGGCCTTACTAATAGTAGACGCAAAGAAATAATTGGTTTTATGAAATAAGGTATTGGTTTGATGTTCAAACACATCAACACTCCAGGACGGCTGGATAGTCGTAAATACTGGAGCGCGTTGCCTATCTACCATCAGGCCATCGAACGCCCTAAAAATTGCGTATCCGCCGGCTATAGCGGTCGGCAATCGGCCAACTCACGCTGCAGGATCTATGACGGATAGAGGGAATGCTGGTGTCAGAGTAGGGAAGAACTGGCGCTACTTGTCGCCAGTTAGCGCCCTAATGGGCATTGAGACGCATCAGCCGCATCTCGATATCAAGCAGTCGATGGCTGGTAAGCTCCGCATCTTGCTGAGCACTGAGCGGGCGACCGCTAGCCTGAAGGGTATTGAGCTCTTCAATCTTCTGTTGCCCAACAAGAAGCAACCCTGAAAGAACCGCCATGTTCCGGGTCTGCTGCTCCCGGTTGGCGCGGAGTCTGGCCTGTTTGGCCGGATCGGACCGATTTCCCAATTCCTCCATCCGCAGTGACAGTGCCTCGGCACCAAGTGCATTCTGGGCGATGACCAGGGATTGAAAAATAGCCGCGACCGAGTCCTTGGATTTGCCAGCAGCCCTGCCACTTTCCGTACTTTTGGCGGGATCAGCGGCCCGACGTCCCCCTTCGATGCCGGCACGGGTCTGCCCCAGCAACCTGTTGCGGATCGCCGAATCACGGGCCCCGCAAGCACCCAACGCATCGCGGCTGTAATGTTGGTCCCCACGCGTCGATTCGGACTGATTGCTTTCCAACGACGACGTGTCGTGTCTTTTGGGCGCAGATTCTGCAGCAGCTCGTCTGAAGAAAGACCGGATCTGTCCATTCATACGTGCAAATAAGGCCATGACTCCCCTCACAACAAGTTGTAGTAATGATGAGTGCCCTCCTGCAAGTAATAATTCCATTGCGCATTGCGCTGCACGACGCCGCTGCTTTCAAAAGGAATGTCAGGCAACGCGCCAGTTTTGTCCTCCGAGCCAACGCGTGCCCCAGCCAGATTCAGCAGCACGCAAGGGCGCTGGAGCGGATGAAAATTCCGGAGTAGACCGCAGCGATTCCAGCTTGCGCGGCGAATGAATGTTTTTCATCGGCATGAGGCCGGCAAGGAATCTTTCCAGTCACCACTCATTACGGCTTTGAAGTCATTTTCGGGCACTTTATAGTTCGATTCAGCATCAGAAAAAATTCCCTCAGAAAAACATTTGCAACACAACCAGCGCCAGCTTTCCTAAAGTAAATTGCCATAACGGCCGCGCCACAAGATGACCGGCACCACGACAAAAGAGACCGCCATGCATGACCTCGCCTACTTTCTCAACAAGAATTACGTCCAGGCTGATCGCCTGATGCTTTGTCTGCTCTGGGGACTGTTCGTGATGAGTCTGGCGCTGTCCGGATTGCATGACACGCTGACCTGGGCCCTGGTGATTGGTTTGCCGACGGTACTGTTACCAACCGCGCTGATCCTTGCCGTTGGCGGTAGCGTGCTGACCCGCATGGTCGTTGCTGCCGCGCTGATGGTGTTTTCTGCGCTGCATATACATCAGGCTGCGGGCATGACGGAACTCCATTTCGGCATTTTTGTGCTGCTGGCCGTGTTGCTGTGCTACCGCGACTGGTCGGTCATCCTGGTGGCGGCGCTTGTCATCGCCGTACACCATCTGAGTTTTAGCTACTTGCAGCAATGGGGCTACGGTGTCCTCTGTTTTACCGAACCGGGCCTGGGCAAGGTGATCTTGCATGCCGCCTACGTCGTCGTGGAAACCGGCGCATTGATCTACATCGCCATCGTGCTACAGCGCGAAGCGTTCCAGAGTGCCGAGCTGAAAGTCAATGTCGGCAGGATGACCGGACAAGGTGCCGGCATCATCGACCTGAGTACCAATAAAACCGCGTCAACCAGCGAGAGTAGCGCGGTGCTGCAAGGCATCGTGGCGATGTTGAACGACGCCGTCGCCAGCGTGCGCAGCGGCATCGACACCATCACCGTGGCATCGCATGAAATCGCCACCGGAACCGTCAACCTGTCAGCCCGCACGGAACAGCAAGCCGGATCGCTCAGTGCCGCCGCAGACGCGATGCAGCACATGACGGCAACAGTCAAACAGAACGTCGAGCGGGCCAAAGAAGCCAACCGGATGGCACTGGAGTCGTCGGCAATTGCGAGCAAGGGTGGCGAAGTAGTCAGCCGCGTGGCGTTGACCATGGAATCGATTTCGGCCTCGTCACGCAAGATCTCGGACATCACCAGCGTCGTTGACAGCATCGCTTTCCAGACCAACATCCTGGCCTTGAATGCCGCCGTCGAAGCCGCGCGCGCCGGTGAACAGGGACGCGGCTTTGCGGTGGTGGCAGCAGAAGTGCGCCACCTCGCGCAGCGCTCGGCTGCTGCTGCCAAAGACATCTCGGCACTGATCAACGAGTCAGTCACCAGCGTCGATGCCGGTAGCAAACTGGCGCGCGAGGCGGGTGACACCATGACCGGTATCGTGGCCAGTATCCGGAAGGTCAACGCGATCATGACCGACATCAGTACCGCCAGCCAGGAACAGAGTCGTGGCATCGAGCAAGTCAATCTGGCTATCGAGGAGATGGATCAAGTCACCCGGCACAAT
>CAILRJ010000346.1 GCA_903836575.1 uncultured Burkholderiales bacterium | reverse complement strand
CAGCGACGGCTACCAATGGCGCACGCGAATGGCCCTGCGCAATGGTGACTGGAAACTGATTCTTCAATCCATCGATGCGATGCCTGCCGACTTGCGTGACGATGCCGCCTGGGTCTACTGGCGCGGCCGCGCGCTGGCTGCGGCCGGTAACACTGTCGAAGCACAAACATTGTTCAAATCGATTTCCGATCAGACCAACTTCTATGGCCAGCTGGCGCTCGAAGATCTGGGTCAGAAGATCAGCATCCCGATTCCGGGCGCGCCCTTGACCGAACTGGAAGTCGCGCCGCTGGCTGCCAACGCAGGTTTTCGTCGTGCGCTCAAGTTCTTCGACATGAACTTGCGTTTCGAGGCAGTGCGCGAGTGGAACTGGGAGCTGCGCAGCCTGAGCGAGCGCGAACATCTGGCGGCAGCGGAATTTGCCCGCCAGAACAATGTGCTGGACCGGATGGTCAATACGTCCGACCGGACCAAGTCCGAGCGCGATTTTACCCAGCGCTTTCCGTCGCCGTTCCGCAAGTTCATGGTCACCAGTACCGGCGCGCTCGGACTCGACATGGCATGGGTCTACGGACTGATCCGGCAAGAGTCGCGCTTCATCATGAACGCGCGCTCGCATGTCGGTGCCTCGGGGCTGATGCAGCTGATGCCGGCAACCGCACGTTATGTCGCCAAAAAAATCGGCATGACCGGTTTCGATCCGGACCAGGTCAATGAAGTCAGCACCAACATCGAGCTCGGTACCAATTACCTCAACATCGTGCTGGGGGACCTCGACGGTTCGCAGGCGATGGCCACTGCCGCCTACAACGCCGGCCCGGGTCGTCCACGCAGCTGGCGTGCGTCACTGACCCGTCCGGTGGAAGGTGCCGTGTTTGCCGAATCGATTCCGTTTGCCGAAACCCGGGGATACGTCAAGAACGTGTTGTCCAATGCGACGTACTATGCAGCCTTATTCGATGGTAAGCCGCAATCGCTCAAAGCCCGGCTCGGTATCGTGGCGCCCAAGGGACTTGTAGCGGCTGAGCTGCCCTGATGAACCTCATTGATTCACTGAACGGATAATCTGTCATGACCATGCATCACTCGAACATACTGGTACTCGGTGGCACCGGCTTCGTCGGTTCACATCTGATTGCGCAACTGGTGGCCCAGGGCCGTCATGTGATTGTTCCGACCCGACGCGCAATCCGCGCCCGTCATTTGGCGGTACTGCCTACCGTCGAGATCGTCGAGACCGATATTCATCAGGAGCAAGCGCTGGCCAAGCTGATGCGCCGCACAGATGCGGTGATCAACCTGGTCGGCATTTTGCATTCGCGCCCCGGTACCGGCGCAGCCCGCTACGGTCCCGATTTCGCACGGGCCCACGTCGAGCTGCCAATTCGTGTCGTGGCGGCCTGCGGTGTGGCCGGCGTCAAGCGTTCCCTGCACATGAGTGCGCTCGGAGCCGATCGCAATGCGCCGTCGATGTACCTGCGTTCGAAGGCTGCCGGCGAAGATGCGGCGCTGTCGCATCCCGCCGTGGCTACGACGGTGTTCCGTCCGTCCGTGGTGTTTGGTGAAGACGATGCATTTCTCAACATGTTTGCCGCGATGCAGCGCTGGTTTCCGGTGATTCCGCTTGGTGGTGCCGATGCGCGTTTCCAGCCGATTTACGTCGAAGATGTAGCGCAGGCTTTTGTCAACGCGCTCGACAACCAGCATACGGTCGGCAAGGTCTACGAGCTGGCCGGTCCGGAAGTCTTCACGTTGCGCGAGCTGGTGCAACTGGCCGGACGCGCGTCAGGGCATCCGCGTCCGGTGATCGGCTTGCCGCCGGCGCTGGCGCGCTTGCAGGCGCTGGTGCTGGAACTCGCGCCGGGCGGACCCGTGATGAGCCGCGACAACCTCGATTCCATGAAAGCCGATAACGTCGCGCGCGGACCGATTTCACCCGAACTGGGCGTCACCCCGCAAGCCCTCGAAGCGATCGCCGCGCGCTATCTGGGCGAGGCGGGCGCCCGCAGCCATTTCGACCAGTACCGCGTGCGCGCTAAGCGCTGACGCCACTTTTTCCACCTTACCCGGACCTCGCATGCAAGCTACCGAACTCGATCCTACGCTCTCACAAACCCTGGATGCCGCCGGCAGGATGCCGCTAAAACTGGTGATCGCCAACAAGCGCTATTCAAGTTGGTCGATGCGACCGTGGCTGGTGCTGAAAGCCTTCGGCATTGCTTTCGAAGAGGCTCGGATTGGTCTTGATCGGCCTGACACCTCGTCGCAGATTGCCCATTATTCGGCGGCTGGCCGGGTGCCGGTGTTGCTGGCTGGTGAGATCGCGGTCTGGGATTCGCTAGCGATTTGCGAATATCTGGCTGAACAGTTTCCTGAAAAAGCGATGTGGCCGACCGATGTCGCCGCACGTGCGCTGGCCCGCTGCATATGTGCCGAAATGCATGGCGGTTTTACGGGGCTGCGCAAGGCGATGCCGATGAACATCGGCGCAAAATTTCCCGGCAAAGGACGCTCGCCAGAGGCCCAGTCGGATCTTGGTCGCATCATCGAAATCTGGGAAACCTGCCTGACGCAATCCGGTCATCACCAGTTTTTGTTCGGTGCATTCTCGATTGCCGACGCGTATTACGCGCCGGTCGTGATGCGCTTGCAGACCTATGGCGTGTCACTGGCACCGGCCTTGCAAGCCTACGCCGACCGGGTTATTGCCCATCCGGCGGTGGCGCAATGGATTGCCGAGGCGCTGCTCGAAACCGACCGGATCGAAAAATATGACACGTATCCGGATCTGCCAGCGACCTGAATGCCGATGAAAATCTACACCGTCGGCGGTGCAGTACGCGATGCTTTGCTCGGGTTAGCGGTCAAGGACCGGGATTACGTGGTCGTTGGTACCACGCCGGAAGCGATGGTTGCGCTCGGATACACCCCCGTTGGCAAGGATTTTCCGGTATTCCTGCACCCGCAGACCCACGAAGAATACGCATTGGCGCGCACCGAACGCAAGACCGCTCCCGGTTACAAGGGCTTCGTGTTCCATGCGGCCGGTGACGTCACGCTCGAACAGGATCTGGCCCGGCGCGACCTGACCATCAACGCGATCGCACGAGCCGACGACGGCACGCTGGTCGATCCGTATGACGGGCGCGGCGACCTCGCCCGCAAGCTGTTTCGCCATGTCTCCGACGCCTTCGCCGAAGATCCGGTGCGGATTTTAAGAGTGGCCCGTTTTGCCGCCCGTTTCAGTGATTTTTCCGTCGCGCCTGCTACCAACTTGCTGATGCAGCGCATGGTCGCCTCAGGCGAAGTCGATGCGCTGGTTCCCGAGCGCGTCTGGCAAGAACTGGCGCGCGGCTTGATGGAGCAACAGCCGTCCCGGATGGTGCAGGTCTTGCGCGACTGCGGCGCCTTGTCGTGCTTGTTACCCGAAGTCGATGGCGACGGACCCGTGTTGGCCTTGTTAGACCACGCTGCGCAGCAGGGTCTGCCACTGCCGGTACGGGTCGCCGTGCTGCTGCACGATCCTGTTGGTGGTGAGGCGGCAGCCCGCACGCAGCTTGTCGACGCCATCGCGGCGCGCCTGAAAATGCCAGGCGAATGTCGCGATCTGGCCGTGATGGTGGCGCGCGATGGCAGCACTGTCGTGCAGGCACTGGCGTTGTCCGCCGATGCCATTGTTGGCCTCATTGAACGCAGCGATGGCTTGCGCAAACCGCAACGGTTTGGTGACATGTTGATTGCGGTGCGTTGTATTGCGCAGGGCGGCGCAACTTCCAGCCAGCCATTTCCGCAAGCAGCGCTACTCATTGCGGCGCTGCAAGCGGCGCGCGGGGTGCCGGCTGGCGTGATCGCCGCCGGCTTGGGAGCGCGTCCGCAGGCCATCGCACAGGCGGTACGGTGCGCCCGGATAGACGCGGTGGCAAGCCTAATGAACCGCATTAGTCGCGTCGGTGCCGCACCGCAGCAGAATAACTGAAGCAGTTCAGGTCACATCTGAAAACATGGCCTACAATGCGTTGGTGCGCTGCACAACAGCCCGCGCGTTTTTCAGAGGAACCGCTATGAACCCATCGGTTATTTCAGCACCCGAGCATGTATCACCCGAGCACCAATCACCCGAGTACTCATCACCCGGGTACCGATCACCTGACGCCCATCCGGATGTCACATTGTCCGTGCGTGTCAAAGAACTGTCCGAACGCGACCGCCGCCGCATGCTGATGCATTTCCTGGCGCTCGGCGACAGCGACCGCTTGCTGCGTTTCGGCTCCACCTTGCCAGACGAACTCATTACCCGGTATGTCCAGAAGCTCGACTTCGTGCGCGACACCGTGTTTGGTGTCTATGACAGTGAGCTTCGGCTGATCGGCGTCGGCCACCTGGCCTTCGCGCCGCGCGATGCACTGCCCACCGGTGCCGACGCGACGAACAAGGAACGGGTTGCCGAATTCGGCCTGTCCGTTTCCGATTCGGCGCGCAAAATGGGAGTCGGCACCAAATTGTTCGAGCGTGCAGCAATTCATTGCCGCAACGCCGATGTCGATACGCTGTACATGCATTGCCTGTCATCGAACCGGACGATGATCCGGATCGCCCGCAAGGCAGGCATGCAGATACGTCGTTCGTACGGTGAGGCCGATGCCTACCTGAAACTGTTGCCGGCGAACCCGTCCAGCGTCATGCTCGAAGCGGTACAGGAGCAGGTTGCCCAGTTCGACTATGCCTACAAGGCAAACAATCGGGCCGCGATCAAGTGGCTGACCAGCTACCTCCCCGGATTCCGCTAACGCACTGTAGACGAGTAAACGATACGGTCGGTCAAAACAGCGGTAGTACCGTAGTCTCCTTGATCCGCTGCAAGGCAAAGCTGGATTTGACATCGAGCACCGCCGGATGGCGTAGCAGCGTTTCCATCATGAAGTTCGAAAAATGTTCCATGTCCTCGACATGGACGCGCAACAGGTAATCCATCTCGCCAGTCATCGCATAGCAGGCGACCACTTCGGGCCAGTGCGCGACCGATTCGGCAAAATCCCCACGCGGCGAGCGGGCTCCGGATTGCGGTACGGCCGTTGCTGCATCGCTATTCTTGATCAAGCGCACATTGACATACGCCAGCAGCCCAAGGCCGATTTTTTCCGCCGCCAGCAGTGCGACATATTGGCGAATGACACCAGCTTCTTCGAGCCTGCGGATGCGCCTCAAACAAGGCGATGGCGACAAATTGACCCGTTCTGCCACCTCCTGGTTGGATAGCCGGCCGTCGGTCTGGAGGATCGCCAAAATCTTCCGGTCGGTCTTGTCCAACGGAATTGACGCCATAAATCACCTCTATCTGCAGTATTCCAGCAATATTATTGCGGATGGCTGCTGCGCGGTAAAGTCATTCGCAATTTTCTGCCGTCGTCGCCGACCTATACTGAGGGACAAACTATATTCAGGAGACAGCATGCAATTCCAACCTTGGGATAACCCGATGGGCACCGACGGTTTCGAGTTCATCGAGTACGCTGCACCGGATCCGAAAGCGCTTGGAGCGCTGTTCGAGCAAATGGGTTTTAGCGCAATCGCCCGCCATCGTCACAAGGATGTGACGCTGTATCGCCAAGGCGAGATCAATTTCATTATCAACGGCGAGCAGGATTCGTTTGCACAGCGCTTCGCGCGCCAGCACGGTCCATCAATCTGCGCGATCGCCTTTCGGGTCGATGATGCCGCCTACGCGTACAAGCGCGCGCTCGAACTCGGTGCCTGGGGTTTCGATAATCGCACCGGTCCGATGGAGCTCAATATCCCGGCCATCAAGGGCATAGGCGATTCGCTGATTTATTTTGTTGATCGCTGGCGCGGCAAGACCGCTGGCGTCATCGGCGACATCAGTATCTATGACGTCGACTTTGTCGCGATCCCGGGCGCGGTCGCCAATCCGGTCGGTAATGGCCTGACCTACATTGATCATCTGACCCATAACGTCCATCGCGGACGGATGAAAGAGTGGGCCGAATTCTATGAAAACCTGTTTGGTTTTCGCGAAGTGCGCTACTTCGATATCGAGGGCAAGCTGACCGGCCTGAAATCGAAAGCGATGACCTCGCCGTGCGGCAAGATCCGTATTCCGATCAATGAATCGTCGGATGATAAATCGCAGATCGCCGAATACCTCGACCTGTACCATGGCGAAGGCATCCAGCATATTGCCCTTGGCACCGACGATATCTACCGCACGGTCGAACAGATGGAAGCGCAGCAAGTGCAGTTCCAGAAAACCATCGCAACCTACTACGACCTGATCGACCGGCGCTTGCCCGGTCATGGCGAAAATAGCGATGAACTGCGTCGCCTCAATATTCTGGTCGATGGCACCAGTAGCGCAACTGAACGCGAGTTGCTGCTACAGATATTTACGCAAACCGTGATCGGTCCGATCTTTTTCGAAATCATCCAGCGCAAGGGCGATCAGGGTTTCGGTGAAGGCAATTTCCGCGCACTGTTCGAGTCGATCGAGCTCGATCAGATTCGTCGTGGCGTGTTGAAAGATGAAAGTGTGGGGAACTGATATGGGCGCTATCGAGCGATCGGTCGGACAGGAAGAATTTTTTAAAACGATGGAAGACAAGTCCGACGGCGGCAAGCTGCGCGGCGATTATTCCGGTGCCGACGCGCAGTACGTCGTAGCCCAGCAGTGGGATTGTTATACGGAGGCGCAGCATGAGTTGTGGCGCCGGCTCTACGACCGCCAGGTGCGGCTGTTACCGGGACGGGCCTGCGACGTCTTCATCGACAGCCTGAAAAAAATGGATGCCGCCGATGGTGTTCCGGACTTCGTGCACACGTCTGCGCAGCTGATGGCAGCGACCGGCTGGACACTGGTGGCGGTACCCGGTCTGGTACCCGACTTCACGTTTTTCGAGCATCTGGCCAACCGGCGTTTTCCGGTCACGGTCTGGCTGCGCGAACCGGAAGAGTTCGATTACATCGCCGAACCCGACGTGTTCCACGACTTTTTCGGCCACGTGCCGCTGTTATTCAATCCGGTCTTTGCCGATCATTTGCAGGAATATGGCAAGGGTGGATTGAAGGCCATGCCGCTCGATGGCCTGACCAATCTGGGGCGCCTGTACTGGTACACGGTCGAGTTCGGCCTGATCAATACCGATGCCGGCTTGCGTGCTTACGGTGCCGGCATCCTGTCATCCGGCGGCGAGATTACACACTGCCTGACCAGCCCGCAACCGCGCCGGATTCGCTTCAATGCCGAGCGCGTCATGCGCACCGGCTACAAGATCGATTCGTATCAGGAAACCTATTTTGTGATCGACAGTTTCGAGCAGTTATTTGCCGATACGGCACCCGATTTCACGCCGATCTATGCACGCCTGAAAGGGGTCGCGGCGCTGCCCGCCGATACCTTGCTGGCAGGGGAGATCGATCAACGCGTGTAACAAGGTCCGCCCCGTGTAGAATCCAAAAACAGACTGATGGTTCACAAGACCTGAAGAAGTCCAGACCGCGACACGATCGCATCCAAGAACATAATTTTTGGTACGGAGACAAGCATGAATGCACCCCTGAAACCAGAGCAATCGTTGGCACCGGAATCAACGCCAACGCCAATTTCGCTGGACGACAAATACACGCTGGAGCGCGGCCGCGCTTTCATCACCGGTACGCAGGCGATGATCCGGTTGCCGATGCTGCAGCGCCAGCGCGACGTACGTGCCGGACTCAATACCGCCGGCTTCATCACCGGCTATCGCGGCTCGCCACTGGGCAGCGTCGACATGACCGCCGCCAGAGCCAAAAAACACCTCGATGCTAACCACATCAAATTTCATCCGGGCATGAACGAAGACCTTGCGGCGACCAGTGTCTGGGGTACGCAGCAAGTCAACCTGTTCCCCGGTGCGCAATATGATGGCGTGTTCGGCCTGTGGTACGGCAAAGGCCCCGGCGTCGATCGCTGCGGCGATGTGTTCAAGCACGCCAACATGGCTGGCACTTCGAGGCATGGCGGCGTGCTGGTACTGGCCGGCGACGACCATGCCGCCAAATCCTCGACCACCGCGCATCAGAGCGAACACATCCTGAAAGCCTGCGGCATTCCGGTGCTGTATCCGTCCTCGGTGCAGGAATACCTCGATTATGGTTTGCATGGCTGGGCGATGAGCCGGTTTACCGGCTTGTGGGTCTCGCTCAAATGCGTGACCGACATCGTCGAGTCCGGTGCCTCGGTCGACCTCGATCCGGACCGCGTACAGATCGTGTTGCCGACCGACCTGGCCTTGCCCGCCGACGGCCTCAACATCCGCTGGCCCGATGCCGTGCTGGATCAGGAAGCGCGGATGAATAATTTCAAATGGTACGCCGCGCTGGCCTATGCGCGTGCCAACAAGCTCAACAAAATCATCTGGGACAGTCCGCATGCGCGGATCGGCATCATCACCGCCGGCAAGTCCTATCTCGATACCCGGCAGGCGCTGGCTGACCTCGGCATCGATGAAGCGGTGGCGCGCGACATCGGCATCCGGTTGTTCAAGGTCGGCATGACCTGGCCGCTGGAAGCGCAGGGCGTGCGCGAATTCGCGCAGGGTCTGGAAGAAATTCTGGTGGTCGAAGAGAAGCGTCAGATCCTCGAATATCAGGTTAAGGAAGAACTCTACAACTGGCGCGACGACGTGCGTCCGCGCGTGGTCGGTAAGTTCGACGACACCGGCGAATGGAGCAACACGCCCGGCATGGGCCACGGCGACTGGTTGTTGCCGGCGACTTACGAACTCAATCCGGCGCAGATCGCACGCGCGATTGCCACGCGCATCGGCAAGTACTTCGCCGGCCATCCGGTCGCGCAACGGGTGCAGGAACGCATTGCCTATCTCGAAGCCAAGGAAGCGGTACTCAAGGTCAGCAGCAAGCCCGATCCGGCCAAGGATCGCATTCCGCATTTCTGCTCCGGTTGCCCGCACAATACCTCGACCAAGGTGCCCGAAGGTAGTCGCGCACTGGCCGGCATTGGTTGCCACTACATGGTGCTGTGGATGGATCGCGAAACGGCGACCTTCACCCACATGGGCGCCGAAGGCACCACCTGGATCGGCCATGCGCCATTCACCAGCGAACAGCATGTGTTCACCAATCTTGGCGATGGCACCTACTTCCATTCCGGGCTGTTGGCTATCCGTGCCTCGGTCGCGGCCAAGGTCAACATGACCTACAAGATTCTGTACAACGACGCGGTCGCGATGACCGGCGGCCAGACCGTTGACGGTCCGATCGACCCCGGCATGATCTCGCGCCAGATTGCCGCCGAAGGTGTTGGCCCTATCATCGTCGTCACCGACGAGCCGGACAAATATCCGGCCGGTTACGCCTGGGCCGACGGCGTGACGGTGCGCCATCGCAGCGAACTTGATGCGGTGCAGCGCGAACTGCGTGAGTGCAAGGGCATCTCGGCAATGATTTACGACCAGACCTGCGCGTCCGAAAAACGTCGCCGCCGGAAACGCAATGAGTATCCGGATCCGGCCAAGCGCGCCGTCATTAACGAGGCCGTGTGCGAAGGCTGCGGGGACTGCAGCGTGCAATCGAATTGCTTGTCCGTCGAACCGCTGGAGACCGAATTCGGTCGCAAGCGCCAGATCAACCAGTCCTCGTGCAACAAGGATTTTTCGTGCGTCACCGGGTTCTGCCCGAGCTTCGTCACGGTCGAGGGCGGCAAGCTGAAGAAGCCGAAAAAAGTCGCCGTCTCGAACGACCCGGCCAGCGTCCCGGCGACGGTGTTGCCGCAACCGGTATTGCCAACCACGGTCACGCCGTACGGCATTCTGGTGGCCGGTATCGGCGGCACCGGTGTGGTCACTGTCGGCCAGATTCTGGCGATGGCCGCACACATCGAAGGCAAGGGTTGCTCGGTGCTCGACATGAGCGGACTGGCGCAAAAGGGCGGACCGGTGATGTCGCATGTGCGGTTGGCGGATCATCCGGATGACATCCACTCGACCCGCGTCGGCACCGGTGCCTCGGACCTCGTGATCGGCTGTGACGTGATTGTCGCCGCCAGTCGTGATGCCTTGTCGCGCATGGGCGAAGGGCGCACCTACGCCGTCATCAATTCGACCAGCACGCCGACGGCAGCCTTCGTCAAGAATCCGGACTGGCAATATCCGGGCGAGGCGGCCGACGCCGAATTGCGTGCGGCCTGTGGCAATGACCGGGTCGATTTTGTCGATGCCGGCAAGATCGCTACCGCACTGATGGGCGACACGATTGCGACCAACATGTTCATGCTCGGCTATGCATGGCAAAAAGGGCAGGTGCCGCTGACGGAAGCGGCGCTGATGCAGGCCATCACGCTCAATGGCGTCTCGGTCGACTTCAACAAGCAGTCGTTTGTCTGGGGCCGCACGGCCGCCCATGATCTGGCTGCGGTGGAAAAAATCACCCGCGCTAATGGCACCACCGCACAAGTCATCGAGTTCAAACGCAGCCCCCATCTCGATGACCTGATCGCCACGCGGGTGGCGTCGCTGAGTGCCTACCAGAACGCCGGCTATGCACAGCAATATCGCGACTTTGTCGAACAGGTGCGTGTTGCCGAGCAAGGCCTCGTCGATGCCGGCAAGCCGTTACGCCTGACCGAAGCGGTCGCGAAATACCTGTTCAAATTGATGGCTTACAAGGACGAGTACGAAGTCGCACGGCTCTATACCAATACAGTCTTTGCCAAAAAAATCGACGGTCTGTTCGAAGGCGACTACAAGATCCGGTTCCACCTCGCGCCACCGCTGTTTGCGAAGAAGGATGCGCAAGGTCATTTGATCAAGCAGGAATTCGGACCTTGGATGATGCAAGCCTTCGGCCTGCTGGCAAAGTTCAAGGGTTTGCGTGGTACTGCGTTCGATCCGTTCGGCTACACCAGCGAACGCAAGACCGAGCGTGGATTGATCGTCGCGTACCGGCAGACGATGATCGCGCTCTTGCCTAAGCTGACACCGGCGAACTTGTCCGTG
>CAILRJ010000345.1 GCA_903836575.1 uncultured Burkholderiales bacterium | reverse complement strand
CCTGAATGTTTCATGAACCGGCATTTCGGCATGTGTTCCCATCATCATCGCTGCAGCAATGAGGTCGAAGAAATATCAGGCGAAACTCGCCCTACCCAATCTGGCGGGAGTCGAGCAATACGGTTTGGCGGTGGATGTTGTGGGGGAGTGGTCACTTCTCGGCAGACCTGACGTGACCAAGTCAGGACGAATTGAGTCGCTTCGCTGGCGTTGGTAAATACAGTCGCTCGGTCAGTGTTTGCAGCAAGTGCTTGACGGTGCAGGCGCTGGGCAAATGCAGGACGATCCTGTTTTTGCACTGACGTACCTGAACCGCGATCTTGAACAGTTTGGCGATGATGGTCGCTGGCTGCGCCTGCGATAGAGCGGTGTGCTGCAGCGCCTGGGTGCGTAGCTGTTGATGCAGCACATAAGCGGCGGCATGAAGTAGCAGGCGCAGGCAATTGGCGAGGAAACTGGTGCAGGAAGTGCGGTCGGCCGCAAGGTCGCCCTTGAGATGCTTGATGTAATTTTCGGCCTGGCCACGCGCGCAATAAATCTCCTCGTACAGCGTGCCGGCATCAAGGCCCGGTAGCGAGGTGACGATGAAACGCGAGTTCTGGCCCAGTGCCATGACTTCGGCCTTCAACAACACGCGCCAGGCTCGCGGCCACGATCGGGCGCGGTAGTCAAATTCGTCGAACAGGCGCACCGCCTCCGGCACCACGTCATGCGTCTGCACTGCAGCCCACAGATCGCAGGCGCTCAACCGGGTTGACTCGGCCAGCTTAAGCAGTTTGGGGTTACTGGAGAAACCAAAGACAAAGTCGACGTTCGGCATCGTATCGATGAGTCCCATCAATTCGGGCCCGCTGAAGTGTCCGTCGCCACGTACCAGAATGTGGGTATCTGGAAAGCGACGGCGAATCAGGGTCAGCACGCGGCGCATGATCATCGCATTCTCGGCACCATGCGGCCGTTTGCCGGGACGCAGTATGGCCGCCACCAATGCCCCCGACTGACCGTCGAAGATCATGAGCGGCAGGTAGCAGGTAGAGCGGTAATGGTGGTTGTAAAACGCCAGTGGCTGCTGGCCGTACACAGCGTCCTCGGAATGGTCCAGGTCGAGAATCAGGTTTCTCGGCGGGCTGGCAAAGCCAGCGATAAATTGCTCGACCAAGGCCTGGCTGATGCGGTAAATGTCCTTGCTGCTGGCCGCATGTTCAAAGCGCGACATCGTTGCCGCAGAAGCCAGCGCGGTGGCGTCTTCGAACGGCAAGCGGGCAGCGCCGAGCTTGAATATGGGGTCATGGCGCAAGCTGTTGGAGTCGTTGCCGTCCTCGTGGCCGCAGCCGATTTGAAAGATGCGCTGCGTCAGTAAGTCACGATAAGAATGGCTGATGTAACTTTGGTGACGACGATCGCCCAAGGCTGCAGTGAGGCGCTCGGTCAGTCCAATCTGGCGATCAACACCGCGTAGCAGCAGCGGGCCAAGGTCGGATGACAAACCACCGCCGGCAAAGTCGGCGCGAACGGTATGTCCTGGAATGGATGCAAAACGGAGCTGCTCTGAAGTAGAATTCATGTCGGGCAAGGTGGCGTTTGTGTTGATGAGTGTGTTTCTAGATAACTCACATTTTATCAATCACTTACGGCATTCTTGCCCTTTTTTATGCAAAATTCAGGCTAGTAACGCGCCTGATCACCCGGTCTAACGCTTTGCCACCGGGCCAGTGCTTCCGCTTGAATCCACAAAGTCAGGCTGATACGCCACAACAATTGCGCACCATATTTCCCCCCGAATTGAAACCTTCAACTTCATCTTCTGTTTATAATGTTCGCGAACATTCGAAGTTGTGCTTGTTCGGCAGTAGAAAGGGGCTGCAAAATCAGCGTACTTCGTATCATCTCCTCTTTTCGGATTTGAAGTGCACTAGCGCCAGTGCTCAGTTGATATAATGCAACTCGCAATCGAAGCAACCAACCTTAATCATTTACTTGTCACCTCACAAATGGATGTT
>CAILRJ010000344.1 GCA_903836575.1 uncultured Burkholderiales bacterium | reverse complement strand
TTCTTCACCGAGGTAGTCTTCAGCGGTTTTTTTCATCTTGCGCAGCACTTCGGCGGAAATCTGCTGGGCTGCCAGCTTCTTGTCGCGCACCGAAATCCAGGCGTCGCCGTTGTCGGCCTTGACGATCTGGTACGGCATCAGTCCGATATCTTTTTGCACTTCTTTTTCATCAAACTTGCGACCGATCAGACGCTTGACTGCGTACAGCGTGTTCTTCGGGTTGGTCACGGCTTGACGCTTGGCCGGTGCGCCGACCAGAATTTCGCCGTCTTCAAGATACGCAATGATCGATGGCGTGGTGCGCGCACCTTCCGCGTTTTCGATCACTTTAGGCTGGCCGCCTTCCATGATCGATACGCAAGAGTTGGTGGTGCCGAGGTCGATGCCGATAATTTTGCCCATGATATTTTTTCCTTTAATGACTGGATAACTGGATGACGATGACGTTTGCGTCGATTTTGTGACTTGAATATTGGGAGCCGCCACTGACTTTCAAGCGGCATTCAAGTGCTTTTTTTCGTAATACGTTTTCGTAATGCGTTACTGCGCCACCGTGACCAATGCAGGACGCAGCAAGCGGTCGGCGATCATGTAGCCCTTTTGCAGCACGCTGACAATGGTGTTGGCTTCCTGATCTGCCGGCACCATCGAGATGGCCTGGTGCTTCATCGGATCGAGTTTTTCACCCGGTTGCGGCGCCACTTCGATCAGGCGGTTGCGCTCGAATGCCGACGACAATTGCTTGAGCGTCATCTCGACACCTTCCTTGAGCGATTCGACCGACGGCGACTCGACCCGCAGCGCCATGTCCAGACTGTCCATCACCGGCACCAGCGCTTCGGCAAAGCCTTCAATGGCAAACTTGTGGGCACGGGCGATGTCTTCCTGCGCGCGGCGGCGGAAATTTTCGGTATCGGCCTTGGCACGCAAAAAGGCGTCATGCATTTCGGCGGCACGGGTTTCTGCTTCGACGAGACGGCTTTCCAGTGATGGCTCGGCACCACTGATTTCTTGCTCCGGCGCTGGCGCCGTGCTGTCGTCCGTCTGTGGGGTCACAATGGGTTGCTTTTCCTGGTCTTGCATCTAAAAATCCTCCGACAGTCAGTGACTTCAATAATGTGATTTAGTACAAAGTGTTAGGCAAGTGGGGCTATGCCACATTTTTACAAGGGGATTATCGCAAGCCGGTTTTACTTATTTCGGCGACCCCAGCCGGCGCGCTTCGGTGGCGGCAATCACTTCCTGGGCTGCGACCGCCTCTTTTTCAGCCGCACTTTGCCGGGTCGGCCAGCCTTGCAGATGACGCGCCGTGATGGTCGCCAGTGCGGCAATCCAGGATGGTGCTTCGTTGACGCACGCGATGTAATGGAATTCCTTGCCGCCGGCTTCAAGGAAGTCGTGCTTGGCTTCGAGTGAAATTTCTTCCAGCGTTTCCAGGCAATCGCTAGTGAAGCCAGGGCACATGATGTCAACCCGCTCGAGCCCGTCTTTGGCCAGTTGCACCAGAGTCGGGGCCGTGTACGGCTGCAGCCATTCGGCCTTGCCAAAGCGCGACTGGAACGTCACCAGCAATTCGTCTTTCGACAGCCCCAGCGCGGTGCCCAGCAGCCGCGCGGTCTTGTAGCACTCGCAGTGGTAGGGGTCACCCAGCAGCAGGGTGCGCTTGGGCACGCCATGAAAACTCAGTACCAGCTTGTTGCCGCGCCCGTTGGTCTGCCAGTGCGCCTGCACGGTTTCCTTCAAGGCAGCGATGTAGGCCGGATCATCGTGGTAATGCTTGATGAAGCGCAGCTCGGGAATATTGCGCACCTTGCGATAGTGACTGGTCACCGCATCGAAGATCGAGGCCGTCGTGGTCGCCGAATATTGCGGATAGGCCGGCACGATCAGAATGCGGTCGCATCCTTCGACCTGCAGTTTATTGAGTACATCGGGTAACGACGGATTGCCGTAGCTCATGGCGTAGTCGACCTGCAAGGCATGGCCCTGCTCGCCAAGGTAGCCACGCAACAGCATGGCCTGCTTTTCGGTGTGCACTTTCAGCGGCGATCCTTCCTTGGTCCAGACCAACGCGTATTTGGCGGCGGACTTGCTGGCGCGGATCGGCAGGATGATGCCGTTCAGGATCAGCCACCAGATTGCGCGCGGGATTTCGACCACGCGTGGATCAGACAGGAATTGCTTCAGGTAGCGGCGTACCGATGGCGCGTTGGCTTCATCGGGAGTGCCGAGATTGACCAGTACGACGGCTGTCTTGACGGCGCTGCCGTGGGTGTACTCAGGGGCTTTGTTGAATGCCATTGCGGTGATGCCTTTGATGAATGTGAGAGCGAAGGTCGGATGAATTAGGTAAGTCAGGAAGCCAGTAACTCGCGCGCATGCTTGCGGGTGGTAGCCGTGATTTCGATCCCGCCCAGCATGCGGGCAATTTCTTCGACGCGCGATTTGTTGTCGAGCGAAGCGATGCGCGAGACGGTCTTGCCAGCGGCATTGAACTTGCTCACTTGCAGATGTTGATTGGCCTGGCTGGCGACTTGCGGCAAATGCGTCACGCACAGCACCTGTCGTTCCTGCCCGAGTTTTTTCAGCAGACGACCGACCACTTCGGCGACGCCGCCACCGATGCCGCTGTCGACTTCATCGAAGATCAGCGTCGGTGTCGATGTCGCCGTCGAGGCAATCACCGAAATAGCCAGCGCGATGCGGGCCAGCTCGCCACCTGAGGCGACTTTGGCGAGTGAGCGCGGCACACTGCCGGCATGACCGGCGACCAGAAATTCGACTTGTTCGACACCGAACACCGCCGGCGCACACGGCACCAGCGCGACGTCGAAACGCCCGCCAGCCATGCTCAGTTCCTGCATCGCCTTGGTCACCGCATCACCGAGCAGACGCGCGGCTTTGGTTCGTGCCGCCGACAGTTTTTTGGCCAGTGCGAGGTAGGCTTCCTTGAGTTTTTCTTCCTGCGCGCGCAACGCATCGAGGTCGCTGGCGTCCGCCAGCTGGCGCAATTGCGCCGACAGCGCGGCGAACTCCTGCGGCAGCTCTTCCGGCGTCACATGAAATTTGCGCGCCGTCGAATGCAGGTCGCTCAGGCGCTGCTCGACTTGCTGCAAACGACGCGGATCCAGCTCAAGCCGGCCGAGGTAATCATTAAGCGCGTAGACCGCTTCCTGCAGCTGGATGCGCGCCGGCTCCAGCAGATCGAGGACCGGCTTGAGGCCTTCGTCGATATCGACCAGTTTGCCCAGGCGCAGATTAAGCGCAGTCAGTTGTGACAGCATCGGTACGGCATCGGACTCGGATTCGGAAATCGCAGTGAGCGCCTCCTGCGCACCGTCAATCAGACTCGCTGCGTGCGACAGACGGCTATGTTCGGTGGTGATCTCGGCCCATTCGCCTTCCCTCGCGGCCAGCTTGTCGAGCTCGCCAACCTGCCATTCGAGCCGCTCGCGTTCAAGCAGCACGTTCTTGGCATTGACTTCAAATTCTTCGCGCTGCTTGCCAACTGCACGCCAGCTCTTGTAGGCCGTTCCCACGGCCCTGACCTGTTCCTGCAGGTTGGCCTGGGTATCGAGCAACTGGCGTTGCGCCTCGGTCTTGAGCAGCGACTGGTGTGCGTGCTGGCCATGAATGTCGACCAGCAATTCGCCCAGATCACGCAATTGCGTCGCGGTGGCGGCAATGCCGTTAATGTAGGCTTTCGAACGACCGGCATTATCGATGACCCGGCGCAGCAACACACCGCCTTCAGCACTGGCGAAGTCGTGCTCGGCCAGCCAGGCATCGGCTTCGGCATAGGTCGAATAGTCGGCACTGATATCGGCTTTGGCAGCACCGTCGCGCACCACGCTGGCGTCGCCGCGGCCGCCCAATGCCAGCGCCAGTGCATCGATCAGGATCGATTTACCGGCACCGGTTTCGCCGGTCAGGACGGAAAAACCGGCCGAAAAATCCAGCTCGATCAGATCGACAATGACAAAATCGCGAATGGTTAAAGTGCGCAGCATGGAGAATCTTTTCAGGTGGGCCGGTGCGTGGTGAGTAGGGTACCCGCGGGCGGCATGATCGAAGCGGCTATTTTAGTCGGCCTTCTACCGACGGATACTCGTTCCAGTGCAACTTTTCGCGCAAGGTATCGTAGTAGCTCCAGCCCGGCGGATGCAAAAACGTGATTGTATGGGCCGACCGGCGAATCACAATGCGGTCATGCAATTGCAGGCTGGCCAGCGATTGCATATCAAAATTGACGCTGGTGTCGCGTCCGCTGATGACAGTGATGATAATTTCGCTGTAGTCGGGCAAGACGATAGGCCGGTTCGACAACGCATGCGGCGCGATCGGCACCAGCACGATGCCACCCAGACTCGGATGCAGCAGCGGGCCGCCAGCCGACAGCGCGTAGGCAGTCGAACCGGTCGGCGTCGCCACGATCAGACCATCGGAACGCTGGTTGTACATGAAATGGCCATCGACATCGACGCGTAGTTCGACCATGCCGGAACCGGCACCGCGCGAGACCACCACATCATTGAATGCCAGCGCATTGAAAATCGGCTGCCCCTCGCGGTACACCACCCCTTCGAGCAGGCTGCGGCGCTCCGACACCACTTTTCCATCAAATATGGCGGTCAATAACGGCATCATCCGTTCCAGCGGAATATCGGTCATGAAACCGAGCCGGCCCTGGTTGATGCCGATCAGCGGGATATCGAACGGCGCGAGCTGGCGGGCAATGCCGAGCATCGTGCCGTCGCCGCCGACGACAATCGCCGCATCGACGCTGGTGCCGATCTGCTCCGGCGTCATCAGCGGATAACCGGTCATGCCGGTCGACAGCGCCGTCGCGTGTTCGAGCACCACAACCCGACCGCTGGTGACCAGAAAATCAGCGATCTCGCACAGCGATTGCGTGATGCCCACCGCAGTCGGTTTGCCGACGATGGCGATAGTTTTTAGCGGAGGAACCGGTAAGCCGGAAGGAATGGGGAGCGACATGCCTCGGATTAGACCATAATTTGCCGCCCACTTGAAGTAAGCCGACAGTGGACCAACCTCTGTATTCCACCCGGAAGAAAATCACGCCATGCAACCAGCACCGATCAAGGCTGTCCTGTTCGACCTCGACGATACGCTGTGGCCTATCGTACCGACCATTATTCGCGCCGAAACCCTGCTGTTCGATTGGCTGCGCGAGCACGCGCCCGCCGTCGCGCAGGACCACAGCATCGAGACCCTGCGCGCCCGTCGCATGGCGCTGATGGAAGCCGAACCGCGCTACCGGATCGACCTGCCCGGCCTGCGCCATGCCGGGTTGACCGAAGCGTTCCATGCCAGCGGCGCCGATCCGGTCCACATTGACGGCGCGATGACGATTTTCAATGACGCCCGCAATGCGGTGATTCCGTATGACGATGTGCTGCCGGCGCTGGAGCGACTGGCCAGTCAAGTTGCGCTGGGCACGATTTCGAATGGTTCGGCCGACCTCGTCGCCATCGGCATGGCCGGTCACTTCCGGATTTCGATCGCCGCCCACCAGTTCGGCAGCGCAAAACCGGACCCGGCCATTTTTCAGGCCGCCTGCGCGGCGCTGGACGTCGACCCGGCCGAAACCGTGTACGTCGGCGATGATCCGCTGCTCGATGTCGTCGGTGCGCAAAAAGCCGGCTTGCGTGCGGTCTGGATGAACCGCTTCGACCGCGTGCTGCCCGAACATATCCGCCCTGATGCAAGTTGCACCAGCCTGCTCGAACTGGAACACTGGCTGGCTGACCGGATAATGCTGGTCGCACCTGCCATCGCTCGTTAAAATACTCAGATGCAATTAGACGCCCGTGCCCAAACCCTGCTGAAAACCCTGGTCGAACGCTATATCGCGGACGGCCAGCCGCTTGGCTCGCGCGCGCTGGCCAAGATTTCCGGCCTCGACCTGTCGCCTGCGACCATCCGCAACATCATGGCCGATCTCGAAGAAATGGGTTTTGTCTCCAGCCCGCACACCTCTGCCGGGCGGGTGCCGACGCCGCGTGGCTACCGGATCTTTGTTGATACGCTGCTCACCGTCGATGCGATCGATGAGAGCTTGCTGGAATTGCGGCTGCAAACACGTCTCCAGAGTGGCTCGTCGCAAAAAGTCATTGCCAGCGCGGCGCAAGTGCTATCGTCATTATCGCAATTCGCCGGGGTAGTGCTGACTCCGCGCCGCGAATCGGTCTTCCAGCAAATCGAATTCCTGCGCCTGTCAGAAAAACGCGTGCTGCTGGTGATCGTCGCACCCAATGGCGACGTCCAAAACCGGTTGCTGCTAAGCGATGTCGACTACACC
>CAILRJ010000343.1 GCA_903836575.1 uncultured Burkholderiales bacterium | reverse complement strand
GTCCATTTATTAACGATTCATTGTTTGTGCGACGGTATCGACGTCGCACTTTTCGGAGGAGATGCAAATGATTGATTGGGGACGTAGTCTCTGGCCCCGCGCCAGCCGCCCGTTGGCGACCATCCTGCTATGCGGTGTCGTGGCAACCAGTTTGCAGGGCTGTATCGAAATGGCGATCGGCACCGCCGTCATGGGCACCCTCGCCGCTACGGATCGCCGCACCCTGGGTGCGCAGACCGAAGACAAGGCCATTGCCGTCAAGGCGGAAACCCGTTTGCCGCAAATGTTCGGCGACACCGCCCATGTCAATACCAACAGCTTCAACCGGCGTGTGCTGCTGACCGGCGAAGTGCGCGATGAAAGAGCCAAGGCCGAAGTCGAACGCGAAGTCACTGCAATTCAGGCTGTCAAGTCGGTGGTCAACGAACTGGTCATCGCGTCGCCGTCAAGTTTCAGCGACCGTGCCAATGACACGCTGCTCACCAGCAAGGTCAAGGCGTCGTTTATCGATACCAAGGATTTGTACGCTAACTCGATCAAGGTCGTCACCGAGCGTAGCGTCGTGTATCTGATGGGACGCGTCACGCAGCGCGAAGCGAACATTGCCACCGAGATTTCACGCGGTGTCAGCGGCGTGCAAAAAGTCGTCAAGGTGTTCGAACTCATTGATGATGAAGAATATCGTCGGCTGACCACGACCAACGGTAGTGCCACCGACAAATAAGCTGAGCAAACTGTTTCCTGTGCCGTTCCCGTTGTAAGCCGCCTGTCTCCGAGACGGGTGGCTTTTTTCTCGGAGAAAATATGACAGCCGTCCTCGTCCTGTTAGGTGTGGTGTTCCTGGTGCTGTTCTGGGCAGTCGGTGCGTATAACCGGCTAGTCAGTTTGCGCAACCAGTTCAACAATGCTTTTTCCCAGATTGATGTGCAGCTCAAGCGGCGCTATGACCTGATCCCGAATCTGGTGGAAACTGCCAAGGCCTACATGAAGCACGAGAGCCAGACGCTGGAAGCCGTGATTCAGGCGCGCAACCAGGCGGTTGCTGCCAATGCGCAGGCAGTCACTGACCCGGCCAGTGCCACCGCCATGCAGCAGATGGCCAGTGCCGAGGGCGCGCTCGGTATGTCGCTGGGAAAACTGTTTGCGTTGTCCGAGGCGTATCCGGATCTCAAGGCCAACCAGAACATGATGCAGCTGACCGAGGAGCTGACCAGCACCGAAAACCGGATTGCTTTTTCGCGCCAGGCCTTCAACGATGCGGTGATGGTCTACAACACCGCGCTGGAACAATTCCCCGGCTCGGTCATCGCGACGATAGTGGCATTCAAGCACGCCGAGTTACTGCAGGCGACCGAGTCGCCGCAAGAGCGCAAGGCAGTCAAGGTCGCGTTCTGATTTTGATGCTGGTCGTGGCAGTGGCGAACGCATGAATTTTTTCGAGCAGCAGGAGCAGGCGCGGCGGCAAACCCGCACGCTGCTGCTGCTGTTCGCCCTCGCCGTGAGCGCCATCGTGCTGGGCGTGAATGTGGCTGCGGCATTGCTATGGATCGCGTTCGAAGGAGGCAAATTTTCTGCGCCGCACAGTTATCCACCTTACTTTTTTTTCACGAATACCGCGCTCACGCTGGGCCTGATCGGTGGAGGCACGCTGATCGAATTGTTCAACTTGCGCGAGGGCGGCGATGCCGTCGCGCAGATGGTAGGTGGCAGGCTGGTGTCGCGCGCTACCAGCGATCCGCAGGAGCGGCGCCTGCTCAATGTGGTCGAGGAAGTGGCGCTGGCATCAGCCGTGGCATGCCCGAAGGTTTACCTGCTTGATCGCGAAGAATCGATCAATGCTTTCGCCGCCGGCTATAACCCGAACGAGGCCGTGGTAGCCGTCACACGCGGCACCCTGACACGGCTGACACGCGATGAATTGCAGGGGGTGATCGCACATGAATTCAGCCATATTCTCAACGGTGACATGCGCCTGAACGTGCGCTTGATCGGTGTCCTGTTCGGAATCCAGATGCTGGCCGGTTTCGGTCAGCACCTGATGCAGTTTGGCGGACGGGTCTGGGCCCGGCCAGGCCG
>CAILRJ010000342.1 GCA_903836575.1 uncultured Burkholderiales bacterium | reverse complement strand
CGCGCCTCGGCTTGCCTGCGTGCATCCGCTTCGTCATGCGCGTCTACCGTCAGGTGACCGATCAGATTGTCGACAGACAAGGTGCGTATCGTGTAATGCATGCGGGTCTTTTTTTGTGGAGTGACGTCGCCTTCATCGCAGCGGACGATGGATGGCACGTGTCAGTTACTGATATCGGCCGCCTCTCCGGTACCCCCGGGTTGACCGTCCTTGCCGAGCGAGACGATGTCGATGTCGTTCTTGCTTCCTGGTGAGCGGTAAATATATGCCTGGCCCCACGGGTCGAGAGGAACGTCTTTTTTGAGATAGGGGCCATTCCATTTCGCCATTGCTGCCGGCGTCACGGTCAGGGCGGCGAGTCCCTCCTCGGTAGTCGGGAAACGGCCGACATCAATGCGCAGGGTGTCGAGCGCTTTTTCCAACGCGACGATTTGTGCTTTTGCAATCGTGACCTCTGACTTGCCTAGCTGCGCGAAGTACTTCGGTCCGACGTAAGCGGCGAGCAAGCCGATGATCACAATGACGACTAGCAGCTCCAGTAATGTGAACCCTTCTCGGCATCGGGTCGTATTCTCTGAGCTAGCGTTGAAGGGTAGTGTCAAGTCACTTCTCCTGAAGGCGTCCATCGGTTGGTGGCTAGCATTTTCGAAAAAAATCGGGACTTGCCCGTCACCTATAGGGTGAGCAAACTCGGTGCAAGGAATAGCGTGACGCTGATGAACTGACCGCTCGATATGAGTGGTGTGGTGTGCACTATGGTTCCATGTCGCAACAAAAGAGTTGGAGAAGCATAGATATTTGCGTCGGCATCGGTCAGCTAAAGTTGTTGTTGCCAACAGAAGGCTTTGAAATACCGAGTCGGATGCCGTGAAAGTGGCATATGCCCGTTATAAAGGGGGCGCCAGCGCAGTGATGCGCTGCTTTTACCTGAAGTAGAGAGACCGGATCCGATACAAGATGTCTCGCTTTTGGACATTGCCGTGGGTAACAATTCGACACTGATCCGGTCGATTCGGAACGACAGGGTGTTGGCAGATTTATTCAGCAGTAGGCCGGCCTGGTCGATTTGCGGAAGCGCGGGAATGGGGCGCTCACCGGCATCCCATTCCAGCGGACGACGTGACAGACGATGTTGTGCGCGTGCTTTGTGTGTTGCATGCTGATTGGAGGTGCCTGTTTTCGAAGGGACGCAAGCGCTGACATCCCCTCCAATTAACAATTCTTACTTTTTCCGACTGTCCTGCCCCGGGCCTACCTGGCTCAGTTGTCGACCGGACCGGCTTTTCGAATGCCGTTGCTCAGTACAGGAAGGGATTGGCGTGACGAGTGCCGGCAAAGACGTCTGCCTGGGCATCATTTTCTTCACGTACTTCAGGAAAGTGTTGTAGCCAAACGGCATTCGCTTGGTGCCATGCATGTAGGCCCAGACGGTCTTGGCGCTATATCCGGCATCCAGTGCTGCCTTTACGTCATGGCGGGCCGTCAAGAAGCTGACGCGATTGAGGTCGCGCGGTGTCTGGGAATGTTGTTTGAGTCATTGTTGAATTTGGCTGGATGTCTGATATGGTTTTGTCATGTCAATGCTCCTGTTGATATGAAATTGCATGTCGAGTAGCACTTAAAATGGCCGTGAATCGCTACCTGGTCGCTGCAGGTCCCGGGTTTCAAGCCCTGCCTAACCTCGCCTGTTCATTGGTACCTGCTGACAAAGCTCATTGCGGCACCTGCCAGCGTGACGCAAGCCGCCACCACGTTGATCAACGCAATCCTGCGTGCTGCCCGCACCGGCCCGGCAATGCGCACCAGCGCGGCATCGACTTCCAACCGGACCGTCGCCGCTGTTACCCGGGCAGCTTCCTGCATCAGGCTGGCAGTTGCTTCCTTGCCGGCCGCCAGCGACGCATTGAGGATACGTTCCGCCTTGTCCCTGGCATCATTTCCCCATCGCCGTGCCAGCGCTTCAAGGTCTTCCTTGTACCGTTCCAGCTGGGCCTGCTGCGCCTGCGCACTGTCTTCCAGCAGGCGCCGGTTGACGGTGTGCAGCAGCGGGATCGGATCATCACGGGAGACCGCCGTGCCGTGGCCCACGGCGATCTCTTTGATCAGGTCATCGAGCTGGTCCGTCATCACAGCACCATGGCGTTATCGAGCTGGCCGTAGAGCTGGCGCTGGATGATTTTCAGGCGCTGGCGGGTCATGATCGTGCGACTGTCCATTGCTAGGGCTTCATCGAAGGTCAGGCGTTCCTGCAGCATCTCGCCGAGGCCGCGGCCGAAAGTGGCTTCCTGCCATGCCGGAATCTGCACGATGGTCACCACGCGGTCCTTGTGGGTGGCGTAGGTCCTCATTTGTTCGAAGCTCTTGCCGCCATCCTCAATTGGGCCCCAGTACGGATTGAGCCAGACCACGAACCGGGTTTCGGCGGGGAACTGTCCGACCAGTTGTGCGAAGTTGTGCAGGGTATCGAGCAATGCCTGGCCGCCGGTGATGATTGTATGCACCAGTATCTTGTGGCCCATGTCCGCCAGTAGCGCCGGGACCTGGTCATGATCCGACGACTGCATGTCGGGTTGCACATTTCTGCGGAACGCTTGATCCGCGATTCGGCATTGCCGGCCTGATCGGTGTCGAATCAGCAGTCAGGTTGGGCCATATCCAACGGGCCGATGTTGAAGGCTTTCCGGTAATTGCAGTTAGCGGGAGCTGGCGACTATGAAATGCGAGCACAGTCGATTTGAAATGCGAGTCGCTACAGCTAAGGTCTGTGCTCAAGAGTGAACGGTTTGTAGTGGTCACCAGACGCGCCACCAGCGCCATGAGGCTGGCACAGGCAGGCACCTCGATAGGACCATCGACGGTCAGCTGGCCACTGATTTGGGACAGGGTCTGATAGATCGCGGGTTTCATGTTGCCGGGCGAGAGACTACTGACGACTTTCTCAAAGGCTACGGCATCACCAGCTCAATGAGTCGGCGGGGAAAGTGTTGGGATAACGCTTGCAGCGAGACACTGTTTGGATTCTTGAAAGTGGAGCGGTTGTAGGGGGCGAGACTCAAAACTCGGCGTGCTGCCAAGGATGAGACTATTGCTTGGCTGCTTTGGACTAACCGGACTCGATTGCATTCGACGCTGGCCACTATCAGCCCGGTGCATTTCGAGTAAAACTGGCTTGCCAATCCCCGACGGGTGGCACCCTCGTATGACGCGATAGACTAATTTTTTTTTGATCACCATGCCCAAATCAGTTCGATCCCGTATCAAAGCTTGCGAAACCTGCAAAGCCATAAGTTCAACTCTTTACCGGGTGGTGCAAGACGACACCGCTGCTTGGTCCCTGATTTGCCAAACATGCCGGACCCAAGTGGAGCGACACCCCAGTTACCGCTATGGCGGCACATGGAAGGCCCACAAGCGGCACTGATCGCCACCCTACGTCAACGCAAGCCACGACATCTCCCTGATTGATGAAGCCTCAGCTGCTTGGGTTAAACTCCGTCCTATTATTAAAACCGAAAGCGGTTGAGTCCCCGCTCCTTGCCTTTGTCCTTTCCCCTTTCCTTTGGCTGACCAAGACCCCACCCCCTCCGCCTCCTGCGCTGTTCAACATGAGTTACGCCGTGTGCGTGCACTCATGCAACTTGAACAAAAGGAAGACCAAGCGCAGTTCACACTCAACAATGCCAGTGCAACCATCAAGGAACGCCGTCGGCGTGGCTTGACCTGGTACCCCGTTACCATTACCCGGGAAGAGATCGGTTTTGGTGGCAAAGTGGTCCTGGAGCTAGAGCGCCCGGCGCATCGGCAAGACCTGCACTTGTTTCAGGTAGGCAAAAATGCTTCGTTGTTCAGTGACGCATCAGGCAACTCAGGGCCTGACCGACTAGTACTGAGCGGCGTCGTGACTAGCGTGCGGCGCAACAAGCTGCTGCTGGCCACCACCAAAGAAGCGCTGCCCGACTGGGCACTGGACGGCAGCACACTGGGCATCGACCTCACCTTTGACGAGGTGAGCTACCGCGAGATGAACCAGGCGCTGAGCGCGGTCATGCTTGCACACGGCAACCGCTTGGCCGTACTGCGCGACGTGCTGCTGGGTGCCAGGCAGGCCAGCTTTTGCGAGCACAAAGCCGACGACCTTTTTTACCCCAGTACGCTCAATGACTCGCAGCTGGCGGCTGTGCGCCATGTGGTTTCGGCCCAAGACGTCGCCATCATTCATGGCCCGCCCGGCACGGGAAAAACCACCACGCTGGTGCAAGCCATTCTGGAAACCATCCGGCGCGAGCGGCGCGTGCTGGTGAGCGCCTCCTCCAACACGGCCGTGGACCTGCTGACCGAAAAGTTGGCCGAGCGCGGTGTCAGCGTGATCCGCATTGGCAACCCCAGCCGCGTGTCGGACTTGCTGCACCAGCACACCCTCGATGCCGGTGTGATGGCCCACGCCAGCTACAGCAAGATGCATGCGATGCGCCAAACCGCTGAGCAGCACCGCCAGACTGCCAACGAACACGTACGCCACTTTGGTTTCGAGGAGCGTCAGCATCGCCAATGGCTGAGGGAAGAAGCGCGGACGCTGCGCCAAGCCGCCGACGATCTGGAGCGCTTCATCACCGAGGACGTGCTCGAATCGGTGCAAGTGATCACCTGCACGCTGGTGGGTGCCAGCAACCGCCACATTCGCCACCTGATCTTTGAAACCGTCTTCATCGACGAAGCCGCCCAGGCCTTGGAGCCGGGTTGCTGGATTCCCATTGCCAAGGGCCAGCGCATTGTTTTGGCAGGCGATCACCACCAGCTACCGCCCACGGTGAAAAGCGAAAAAGCCGCCCGCGAAGGCTTGCGCGAAACCCTGTTTGAAAAGTGCATCCAGCGACAGCCGCAGACGGCCCGCATGCTCACCGTGCAATACCGCATGCACGAGCACATCATGGGCTTCAGCTCAGAGAAGTTCTACGGTAGCCAGCTGGTGCCGCACCTTAGCGTGCGCCATGCAGGCTTAGAAGCTTACGACCCGCGTTTTGCACCCGACCTGCCTATGGAATTCATCGACACGGCCGGTTGTGGCTTTCTGGAGGTAGCCATTCCCGAAAGCCGTTCAACGGCCAACCCCAAAGAAGCCCACTTGCTGCTGCAGCGCCTTGCGCAACTGCTTGGACCCTACGACTTAACTGAACCCCAACAGGCCCCGCTCACCATCGGCGTGATTGCACCGTACCGCGCCCAAATCAACTACTTGAAGGACGCTATCGAAGACAGCGCCGCGCTCAATGATTTGCTGCTGCAACGCAGGCT
>CAILRJ010000341.1 GCA_903836575.1 uncultured Burkholderiales bacterium | reverse complement strand
TTTCATTTGCTGTTCAGCGGTAGCGACGGCGACCAGTGCGCCATCGAACAGCATCACGATCAGCTTGTGCGGTGAGGCGGACGTGACGCCGGTTTCCATGCTGACGTTGGCGTAGGCGTTGGCACCGCGGGAAGATTTTCCAAACATGGCATTTCTCCGTTAAGAATTCTTGGCGATTGCGGCCAGTTGCTGGGTCAGGTAAGTGCTTGTGGTGTTGAGCTTGCTGATGATGGTGTCGAGCGCACTGTACTGGGCGCGGTAGCGTTTTTCGTTGGCGGCGATGGTTGCGCTGAGGGCGGTCTGGCTCTTGGTGTTCGATTTGATCGATTCTGAGAGACCGTCTGTGCGCGATGTAACGGGACCATTTGAACTAAGCAACCCTGTCAGCAGTTGGTTGAGTTGGTAGGCATAGCCTTGCGAATAATTGATCGTGCCGCGCGAGCCCAGTGCCACGCCTTCGGCGACCAGGGTCAGGCCTTCGGAAGCGTCACCCTTTGCGCCAGTGAGCAGTTGGCCGACGCCCACTGCAGACGCGCCATTGATGGTGCCGATCACATCGAATCCGCCGGTTGCTGTTGGTGTGCCGCCAAACAAAGCCGCAATAGCTGTGCCGCCGGCAATCGTCGCGCTTGATTTGCTGCCGTAGGTGTTCGACAGGATCGACAGTACGCCGGCATTTTGGATCACCTTGACCGCACTGCCGAGCGACGAGAATTCGGTCGCACCATTGATCTTGCCCTGCATTTCGGCCGCCAGCGAGTCAAAGCTGTAATTGCCAGCGGCGAGGGTGATGGTCTTGTTTACGCCGTTGAGTTGCACGTCCAGCGTGTCGTTCAATCCGGTCGTGATCGCTGTGTCGTAGCCGGGGGTGACCGTCGGGGCAGATCCCAGCAGACCGGTTTTGCCATTGCCGCCAGTGACGCTGGCGGCCGACGTCGAGCCGGTCTTGTTCGACGTAATGGTCAGCACGCCGGCGTTGTTAGTGACCGTGGCGCTGGCACCGGCGTTCGTGAATGCGGATGCGGCATTGATGCGGGTCTGCACTTCGGTGGCCAGGTCGGCGGCGGTATAGGTTTGCTGGGTCAGCGAGATACTCGCGCTGACGCCATTGAGCAAGACGGTCAGTGAGTCATTGCTGCCATTGATAACCAGATCAGCGACGGCTGAGCCGGTCGTTTTAGCACTGCCGGCACCGGTGACAGCGCTTAGTCCGACGGCGCTGCCTTGTGTTGCAAGCTGCGATATGTTCACTGCATACGCACCCGGCTTGGTGTTGGCAGTTGCCGCCGTGTAGGTGATCTGGCTGTCGGTGGTTTTGCCGACCGCGGCGAACAGACCGGCGATATCGGCATAATGGTCCTTGACCGCCGCCGTGAGCTTGGTGCTATCAAGCGTCAGCTCACCGGTTTTTTGCAACGAGACACCGATCTCCGACAGGATCGAATAGGCACTGTTGCCACCGGCGACCGGCGCATTAAGCACGTTGCGGATCTGGGTCTGGATAGCGCGGATCGATGAATCGCCATTCAGCACGGCTGCCGTGTTGGTCGTCGTATCGAAGGCCGAGACAGTGTTGAGTGTTTCGGTGATCTTGTTAAATGCACTGACAAACTCCGTCACCGACGCGGTGATAGCGGCTGTATCGCGGGCTACGGTCAGGCTGGTGCTGGCACCGACAGCAGTCTTGCCAAGCAAATTGAGCGTTACGCCCGGAAGCACGTCGGTGACCGTGTTCGAGTTTTTCGATACAGCGATACCGTCGACTGAAAATAAGGCATTGGCGGCGGTCTGGTTTTCGGTCATTGCTTGCGTGCCGGCAGGATCTTGTCCGAGCAATTCCGACAGGCCGGCGTCGCCGCTGACCGAAATTTTCATGCTATTGCTCACACCAGAGTTTGCCTGGGTGAGTACCAGCCGATACGGTGAGGTGCCGCCGTCATTGAGAATGGTCGCCGTCACGCCGATGCTGGCACCGTTGATTGCATCACGGATGCCGGCCAACGTGTTGTTACCCGGATCAATCGTGACGGTTTTGACGCCGGCAGCATTGCTCGTAAAACTCGCTCCGGTGTATTTACCGCTGGCCGATGATCCTCCGCTAATCGTACCGAAATCGAACGTCAGGGTACCGCTACCCACGGCCGTATTGGTGGTGACTTGCCCTGGTGCGACCAGCTTTTGCGCTTGCGCCAGACTGGTCACCTGCAAGGAATAAGTTCCCGGTACCGCAATCGAACTACCGCTCGCCGAGGCCACGGTCGCATCCGACGAACTGACGGTCGCCGCCTGGAACTTGGTGATATTCGAGAGCCCGCTGACAGCGCTCTGGAAGGACGAAAGGGAACTCTTGACACTGCCCATGGCTGACAGCTTGGCCTGGAAACTGGCCTGTTTCTTGGTTAACGTCGTCAGCGGCTGTTTGTCGATCGCGATCAGCTGGCTGACAATCGAATTGACGTCGAGACTTGATCCAATACCGGGTGCGGAAATGCTCATGGTGTCTGCCCTCGTCCGGGGTTATGCCTTGTCTTTGATTAGCAAGCCTTGCAGTTTGCTGATGTCTTTGGAGATCTCGACAGCTTGCGCGGTCGGAATTTGCCGGATCACCTTGCCGCTGGTGGTGTCGATAATCTTGACCAGTGTCTGGCCGGTATCCTTGTCCTGGCTGAATTCGATGCCGTTGAGCGTCTGTTTCAGGTATTTGTTCACTTCCTTGATCGATTGCGTCACTTCAACGTCAGTCGGCGGCACTGGCTTTGCGGTGGTGGTTGCCGTGACATTGATGCCATTGTCCTCCACGACCGGTGTCGAGACGGCAGGTAATTGCGTTGTTGCCAGTCGGGTTTGATCTACACTGACTGGCGCTGCGGGTCGCGCGCTCGATAGTCCGGTGATGTCCATTCTTTTTCCCCTTCACAGTGAGAAGACGGAAAGCGGTTCCCCGGTTTCCGTCCTGAAAGCGCGGTCACGAATGACCGCTATTTTTTACCGGCTCTCAGCGACTTAACGTAACAGTGAGAGTACACCGTTTGGCAACGAATTGGCCTGCGCCAGCATCGCCGTACCAGCTTGTTGCAGAATCTGGCCACGGGTCAGCTTGGCGGTTTCCGAAGCGAAGTCGGTATCCTGAATCCGGCTACGGGAGGCTGACAAGTTTTCCGACGTGGTTTGCAGGCTGGACACAACCGAAGCAAACCGGTTTTGTACCGCACCGAGTGAGGCGCGGGAGCTGCTGATACCTGCCAGGGCACCGTCGATGGCCGTCAGTGCTGCTGTTGCGCCGGCGGCTGTGGACAAGTCGATTGAAGCGATGCTTGAGACAGTTGACGAGAC
>CAILRJ010000340.1 GCA_903836575.1 uncultured Burkholderiales bacterium | reverse complement strand
GTCGGTATCCGACCCGTGCCGCCAAAAGTCACTCCAGCAGCCAACCCTGTACCGGCAGCAATGGCGGTACTGTATTGATTAGCGGGAACCGCAGCGGGTGGTGCTGACCGGCTGATGCCCACTCTTGCATTGACGGTGCCATCAATTGCTATCTTTCTTTGTATGTTGCTGGGGCAGTCTTGCGTAACCGTGACGCATCCGACATCCCATGTGACCAGCCCGGTAGCGTCGCTCAGATTGAAGCGCACGTTGGCATTTCGCCTGATCGCTTCAACACGCGCCAACTGCAATCCATTCTGAATCGACTCTGCCGCCGTACGATTTTGGGTGTTCTGAATCCACAGACTGAAGGTCGGCACTCCCATCACGAGCAATATCGCAACAATCGTCATCCCAACAATCAATTCAATCAAACTGACACCACGTTGGTGCGCCATTAACAGACACCGTCCCTTCTAGTAACCCAGCAAGCAACCGGGGCGGTGCCCCAGCCACTTGGGACTGCTGTGGAGGTCTTTGTATTTGCTTGATCAATCACATAAGTGAACCCGCTCATCGGTCCGCTCCCTGTTGCAACAACAGTGAACGCACTCGCAGTTAGCGTCGGACAGGTATAGGTAAAATTATCGTCCGCAGGCAAAGGTGCCACAGTGCCATTTGCACAAGCGCCGACATAAGTGCGATTGTCTTGAAAGTATTGCTCTAGCTTAACGCCCATGTTTGCCAAATTGCTCGTTGCTTGTGGGATCCTTCCACGCGTCACGTAGTCACTGTAAGCAGGCAATGCCACAGCAGAAAAAATGGCCACAATTGCAACCACAATCATGACTTCAATCAGGGAAAACCCGGCACAAGCAAGCCATTTTTGCGAGAAAGAAAATTGTTTTTTCATTGAAAATTCCTTTTCTTCCGAAGAAATAATTCTTGGCAGTTCAGTGAACCTACCGATCTAACATCGGGCAAATTTCCAAGTGAGGTTGTCGAAGGTTATTACTTAAGGTAATACGAAAGCAGATACTTGCGCTAACAATTTAAGCGTCGTTTTGATTATTAGTGCGCGGTGGCAACACGGTGCTGTCCCTTTCGTGACAGGCTTTAGGATTGATTGCGATGCCATGTACGCGACAGTATTACGGTAACTAGTGGTTGCATTCGTCATTTGCTGAGTTGCATGAATGGCTTCACACGCTAATCGCCGGCGATTGCCGGTCTTATCTTTGTCGTGATCCGGTAAATATGCGCAATGGCATTGATGGGTTGTCTTGCCTGGTCGAACCCGAACCGCTGTTGCAGCAGCAACCCCTGTCAGGCCATTTATAGGTATTGGTTGGCCGCGATCGCCGCCGGGTCAGAATTCTGTACTGGGACCGGAGCGGCTTCACGCTCGGGTAAAAGCAACTTGAGTAAGGACGTTCTCCGACGCCGGCGTCATTGGTGCAGCGCAAATTAATCCTGGGTGAACTGCACGCATGGCTCGAAGGAATCCGTATTCCAGCCCAGCGGGCGCACCCGACAACGCGCGTTGCTACGGTCCTGTGAAAGGCGGATTATTTTTAGATTTCCGGCAAACGAAGTGCCTGTGGCTGGCGTTAAGTTCAGCATCCTGATGCTCCTTGAACCCGCTGACCTGCCTGATGAGCTGCCCGCCCTCGAATGTGTGAAATTAAGCAAGACAGGGCAGCGCTGGTCTGCTGCGTGCAGGTTCAAGACCATAGCTTAAACTCAAGCAAAAACTGTCTTGACAGATGGGGCCACTTTAACCTTCGATGAGCGTGATGACTGACAAGGATAGTTTCAATAAAGTACCGCCGCGAATGTGCATAGAGGTCTTTCCCTTTGAGTTGTTATTAGCGCAAGAAG
>CAILRJ010000339.1 GCA_903836575.1 uncultured Burkholderiales bacterium | reverse complement strand
CGGCCGGCAAGGTGGTGCGGGCCGCGACCGGACAATCACGCACCGGGCAATGCGCATCGATACAGTCGCTGCCCCCGCCGCTGCCGGTGCCGGTTCCCGGCGTAACGCTCGTGCAATCGCTGGCCGGACAATCCGGCGGCGATGACGGATTAGCCGGCGGCGCGGCCGGATCAACCGGACGGCCGTTGTTGCCGCTACCCGGCAACGAGACCGGGTCCTGCTCGAACGCATCGGACTGCATCTGCAGCGTCACATGGCTAACCATCGGGATGCGGCCGGCGCTGATCAGCTGCGTTGCAAACGTATCGGTGCCCGGATCCTGCACGGCCAGATAGGCAGCATAGAGCGAGCGCACCAGCGGGATAGTGGGCGCGTAGCCGTGCGTGATCTGCAGCTTGATCAGATTGGCGTCCTGAATACTCTGGCCGGACGCGCTGCCGATGGCCGCGCCCTTGAAGGCCTGACCGCTGTTGGGAATGACGCGCTTGCCGTTCGGATTGGACCCGGCGAGGCGATCGTCGTGCCAGTCGGCGAAGCTCTCGCGAGTAGGATTTTGTAGTGTAATGCGGACGTTGGAGTCGACCTCGCCGGTGGCTTTGACGAGCGAGGCGGCGAGCTGATCGGCGCTGGTACCGCCGCCATACAGCGGCACCAGCGCTTTCGCATAGGCGCGCCGGACAAGGCTCAGATCGGCGTGCTGCATGCTGCCGGCACGCGCTGCCATGAAGGCAGCATGGTGCATCTGGTTGCGGGCGAAATACACCATGCCGTATTGCAGGATAGCCAGACCAAGCAGGGTGATCAGCGGCCCGATTACGGTGAACTCGACCATCGACAGGCCGCGCTGGCGGGAAGCAGAACAAGAGGGAAATGGCATGGCAGGCAACGCACTCAACGCATGGGCAGAAAGCTCCATTTGCCATGTCATCGCGCGGTCGCACAATGACTTCCGGCGAGGTTAGTTCTGGCCACCCTGCGCACTGATTGCTTATGGCAAAAACCGCAACAAGATGTGGTGTGGCCGCCCCGCCGTTAGCCGATCAGGAAATTCGTCGAACGCGTTCCCGGCAGCGCGGCAGCAGCACCGGTTTCATCCTTCAAGGCCACGCCCGACAGCCGTCGCCGGAAGGCTTGCGTCAGCAGATAGTGCAACTTGTCGGCCGCCTCGTCGACGCGCATACCGGCTGGTCGTACATTCGAAATGCAGTTGCGGCTGGCGTCGGTCAGGCCGGTGCGCGGTTGCCAGGTCAGGTACAAGCCCATGCTGTCCGGGGCACTCAGCCCGGGTCGCTCGCCGATCAGCACGACCACCATCTGCGCGCCCAACAGTTCGGCGATCTCGTCACCGATGGCCACGCGGCCCTGTTCGACCATACACAGCGGCGCCACCGACCAGTTTTCGGCAGCGGCCCGCGCCAGTGCCAGCGCGAGGAACGGTGCGGCATTTTGCATGATCGCGTGCGCAGACAAGCCATCGGCAATCACGAATGCGAGGTCATGCTGGCCCGGCTGCAGCTGCGCACGCGAGTCCGTATCAAGCTGGCGGCCCAGATCCGGCCGCTGCAAATACGTGAGGCGATCGACCGCTGCGCTATGCAGCAGCAGACAGGGCTGGCCGATGTCGTGCGCCAGCCGGGAGGCATCCAGTGCCAGATGCACGGCGTCGCGGGCCTGCGCATGGGCGAGCTGAAAAGCCAACTGCGCATGGGTCGGCAAACTCACACCAGCGCGCCCCAGCGCGATGCGGGCATCGGTGAACTGACGCAGCGCCTGCCACGGATTGGTGGTCACGGGATCGCTGTGATCGCTCATCGGGTCAGCCTGGCCAGCGCCTGCCCGAATACCGCAGGCAACTCCGCTGACGGCTGGCCGTCGCGGGTGATCTGCATGTGCTCGAGCCAGAGCGCGAACTCGGGTGCCGGCAACAAACCCTGCGTGCGACGCAAGTACAGCGCATCGTGGAACGAGGTGCTCTGATAATTGAGCATGATGTCGTCCGAGCCGGGGATGCCCATGACGAAGTTGCAGCCGGCGACGCCGAGCAAAGTCAGCAGCACGTCCATGTCGTCCTGATCGGCTTCGGCGTGGTTGGTGTAGCAGACATCGCAACCCATCGGCAGCCCGAGCAGCTTGGCGCAGAAGTGGTCCTCCAGTCCGGCACGAATGATCTGCTTGCCGTCGTACAGGTATTCGGGGCCGATGAAGCCAACCACGCTGTTGACCAGCAGCGGCTTGAAATGCCGCGCCACGCCGTACGCGCGGGCTTCGCAGGTTTGCTGGTCGAGCCCGTGGTGCGCACCGGCCGACAGCGCACTGCCCTGCCCGGTTTCGAAATACATCACGTTGTCGCCGACGGTTCCGCGCTGCAGCGACAACGCCGCGCTGCGTGCTTCGGCCAGCAGTTCCAGCGTGATGCCGAAGCTATGGTTGGCTGCTTCGGTGCCGGCGATCGACTGGAACACCAGATCGACCGGCGCGCCGCGCTCGATCGCCGCGAGCGTGTTGGTCACATGCGTGAGTACGCAGGATTGGGTCGGAATCGCGTAATGCCGGATGATCTCGTCCATCATCGTCACCAGCCGGATTACTTGTGGCACGTTGTCGGAGGCCGGATTGATGCCGATGACTGCGTCGCCACTGCCGTACAGCAGGCCATCGAGCAAGCTGGCAGCGATGCCGCTGGCGTCATCGGTCGGATGGTTGGGCTGCAGGCGCGTCGATAGCCGTCCGGGCAAACCGAGCGTGTTGCGAAAGGCCGTCACGACGCGGCATTTTTGCGCGACCAGAATCAGGTCCTGATTACGCATCAGCTTGGACACCGCGGCCACCATTTCGGGCGTGAGGCCGCGCGCCAGCGCGGTCAACGCCGCATTGTCAGCAGTATCGCCCAGCAGCCAGTTACGGAAGTCGCCAACGGTCAGATGACTGACCGGCGCAAACGCTGCGGCATCATGGCTGTCGATGATCAGGCGTGTGACTGCATCGTCTTCGTACGGAATCAGCGCTTCATTGAGGAACGTCGATAACGGCAAGTCGGCCAGCGCCATCTGGGCCAGCACGCGCTCTTCGGCACTCCCCGCGGCCACCCCGGCGAGCACGTCGCCGGAACGTGCCGGCGTGGCTTTGGCCATCAAGTCCTTGAGGTCGCGAAAGCTGGCCGTGACGCTGCCGGCGGTATGGGTGTAGCGATGCGTGTGCGTCATCAGCGCTCTCCGGCCAGCGCGATCGCCGCGGCGCGCTGCCGGCCGGTCAGCCGGAAATAGCCGTAACCGAGCAACAGGAACAGCACGAAGATGGCGAAAATCAGCGGGTTATAAAAGATCATCGTGCCCAGGCAGACCACGGCACCGAACAGCGCAAAGGCCGGGAAGTACGGGTAGAACGGCGCGCGAAATGGCCGCACCATGTCCGGTTCGAGATGGCGCAAACGAAACAGGCTGAGCATGCTCAGGATATACATCACGATCGCGCCGAACACGGCCATCGTGACGATGTTGGCAGTCAGCGTCTGGCCACCGATCTTGATCAGTTCATCGCTGAAAATAGCGGCGATACCGATGACGCCGCCGGCCAGGATAGCGCGATGCGGCGTCTGGAAGCGCGGATGCACACCGGCGAAATAGGACGGCAGGTAGGCTTCCCGCGCGAGCGCAAAAATCTGTCGCGAGTACCCGAGGATGATGCCGTGGAACGACGCCACCAGTCCGAACAGGCCGAGCCAGACCAGCATGTGCAGCCAGCCGCTGTTGTCGCCGACGATCATTTTCATCGCTTGCGGCAAGGGGTCGTTGATGTTGGCCAGCTTGGTCCAGTCGCCCGCGCCACCGGCAAATACCATCACACCGATAGCCAGCACCACCAGCGTCAGGATACCGGTGATGTAGGCAATCGGGATCGAGCGGCGTGGGTCTTTGGCTTCTTCGGCCGCCATCGCCACCCCTTCTATCGCCAGGAAAAACCAGATCGCAAACGGAATCGCGGCAAACATGCCGGGCACCGACGCGAGGCTGAAACTGTCGCTGCCGGACCAGCCGCCTTTGGTGAAATTGGCTAGCGAAAATCCCGGTGCGACCACGCCCATGAAGACCAGCAGTTCGAAGATCGCCAGCAGCGTCACCGCCAGCTCGAACGTGGCGGCAATCTGTACGCCGACGATGTTGAGCGTCATGAACACCAGATAGGCGCCGAGCGCGGCCATCTTCGGATCGAGCTCAGGGAATTGCACGTTCAGGTAGGCACCGATGGCCAGCGCGATGGCCGGTGGGGCGAAGACGAATTCGATCAGTGTCGCAGCACCGGCGAGATAACCTCCGGTGGGTCCGAATGCCCGCTTGCTGTAGGCGAACGGACCGCCGGCATGCGGGATCGAGGTGGTCAGTTCGGTGAAGCTGAAAATGAAGGTGGCATACATCGCCGCGACGAAGATCGAGGTGATCGTAAAGCCGAGCGTGCCGGCGCTGGCCCAGCCGTAGCTCCAGCCGAAGTACTCGCCGGAGATCACGAGGCCGACCGCGATGCCCCAGAGCTGCAACGTTCCCAGTACCGGTTTGAGAAGGTGGGGTTTGCCTGCTGCCGTATCGATGCTCATGGTGGGTTCCTGGGTGGTCGACGACAGTGCCCGGATACCCGACGGATGACCGGGCAAGTGCGTACGCGAAATCGACTATACCGGCTGATGGCCGCAGCGCAATAGCCAATTCGGTCGATAGTGGACGAAACCCCGTACGCTTCGCGCTCTCCTACAACCGATTCAGCTACCGTCCTATGCCGGTGCGACAGCAAGTCCGCTAATCTATTATGTAAATTGCCACCAGGAAATCCCCCATGAATAATTCTTCACTCGCCGGCACCGCTTTGCTGGTCGCCGTGTTCGCGGCCTCACTCGCCGGCTGCAGTAACGACATCGTGCCGGAGCTGCACAAAAAAAATTCGTCCAAGTCAGTAGCGTTGCCGGTTTCGGAAATACCGCCGCAGCCCGCCAGCATGGCGCCGCAACCGGCCATGCCGAAACAACCGATGGCCGCCGATAGCGGCAATGCAAACGGCCAGTCTCAGGCGAATCCGCGTATGCTCACCCCGGCGCAGGAATCCGCCACCATGCCATTACCGGGGCAAGCAGGCGACCATTCAACACCGGTACCGATCAGTAAGAAATGATGACCGACGGGCAAACACTGTCGGCACCGATCTCCCCAGGAGTAACCAGCATGCCCAAATCAAAAGCCCCCCAGCCCGACGAAATCGAAATCGACGGCGACGACGAAGTACTTGCCGAGTTCGAAACCCGCAACCAAATGGAGCCGAACTCGGAGCGCTGGCACTCGCTCGACAAGGATGATCCGAGCGACGAACTCGAACAATTTGATCCGGCGCCGCCCGAAGGACGCTAGAAAGCGTTGCCGCCAGCGGCCAGCTCCAGATGGCTGCCGGTCCCTGTGCTATCGCGCTCAGGCGCGATGACGGCAATACATTGGCATCGGGCCAACGGACACTTCGTTGCCCAAAGATGACCGTGGTAAGTTCGAGCAAGTTATTGGTCGGCATGGGCTACTGACCGATCCGATCCGTTACGTCGCTGTCACTTACTCCCACCGGACAATCTCATCCATGACTATTGCTCAATTGCTGGACCAGGATTTCGATACCATTCCGGTACTGATTCGCCACCACGCCAGCGTGCAACCGCAACAGATCGCCTTGCGCGATGCCGAACGTGCGCTGGACTACGCGGCCGTCGACGGCTGGATGGACCGCATTGCTGCAGCCTTGCAGCGTGACGGAATCGCGCCGCGTCAGGTGGTTGCGCTGTGCGCCGCCAATTCGATCGAATATGCACTGGTCTTTCTGGGCTGCCTGCGCGCCGGCATTGCGGTCGCGCCACTGGCACCGGGTGCCGGTGCCGGAGCACTGACGGCAATGCTGCAGGATGCCGGCGCGCAGCTGGTCTTCATCGATACCGATGCCGGCAGCACGCTGGACCAGGCCAGTACGCCAGTGACCATACCGCGCCTGACACTGGACCGGCTGGCCGACTGGGCCGCACCGGCCGGCAGCGTACCGGAACCCGTCACCGCACAACCCGACTGGCCCTTCAACATTATTTATTCGTCGGGTACGACCGGTACGCCGAAGGGCATCGTTCAGTCCAATGCAATGCGCTGGTCGCATGTCCATCGGGCCACGCTGTCGGGCTACGGACCGCAGGCAACCACGCTGCTGTCCACGCCGCTGTATTCGAACACCACGCTGGTGTGTTTTCTGCCGTCGCTGGCACTGGGCGGCTGCGTCGTACTGATGCCTAAATTCGATGTCGCCACCTATCTGGCGCTGGCCGCCCGGTATCGCGTCACGCACACGATGCTGGTGCCGGTGCAATACCAGCGCATCATGGCGCACCCGGATTTCGACCAGGTCGACCTGAGCGCCTTTCACATGAAGTTCTGCACCAGCGCGCCCTTCGCCGCGGCGCTCAAGGCCGATATCCTGCGTCGCTGGCCGGGTGGACTCATCGAGTACTACGGCATGACCGAGGGCGGCGGGACCTGCATGCTGGCCGCGCACGAACATCCGGACAAACTGCACACGGTCGGCCAGCCGGCACCGGATCACGATATCCGCCTGATCGACGACGATGGCATCGAGATCGCGCACGGCGAGACCGGCGAAGTGGTCGGCCATTCGCCAGCCATGATGACCGGTTATTTCGGTCAGCCGCAAAAGACCGCCGAAGCCGAATGGTTCGCCCCGGATGGCCGCCGCTTCATCCGCACCGGTGACCTTGGACGGTTCGACGACGAGGGTTTCCTGACGCTGCTGGACCGTAAAAAGGACATGATTATTTCGGGCGGATTCAATCTTTATCCGAGTGACCTCGAAAGCGTGCTGCGCCAGCATCCCGGCATTGCCGACGTCGCCGTCGCCGGTGTACCGTCAGAGCGCTGGGGCGAGACGCCGGTGGCCTTCGTGGTACTCCGGAACGATACGACTGAATCGGCAGAGCAGTTGCTGACATGGCTCAACGCGCGTGTCGGCAAGATGCAGCGACTGGCTGCCGTGGAAATCGTGACGGAGTTGCCGCGCAGTGCGATCGGTAAAGTACTCAAGCGGGAGTTACGCGATCACTTCGCCAGCAAAGCCGCGATGTTGATTGCAGCAAACAAGATTGAACCTCAGGCATGAAAAATGATCCTAGTGGAAACATTAATGGAAACCAATCATGCTGAAATTCATAACAAAGTGGAAATTTTTACCCGCTGCCTTGTTCGCCCTGTCCTTCGCCGGCTGCGCCGTCGTACCGTATCAGTCCTCCGGTTATGTCGGCACCGGCAGCACGTATTACCAGACGCCGTACGGCTACAACAATAACGCGTACGGCAACTACACCGGCTCCCCTTACGGCACTTTCGGCACATCCGGCATTGGCATCGGGCTGCAGTATTACGGTGGTGGCGGACATGGCTATCGGGGCGGGTACCACAATCGCTCCGGAGCCTCTCATCGTGGCGGCAGGGGTGGCCGGGGCGGACATCGTGGACACTAACCGGCACGACGCGATCACGCACCATGCCACGATAATGATGGCCAACCCGAATAAATAACTTGTGATAGACGTTTAGCCCCAACCCTTTGGAGCAATTCGTTCCCGAGCGCAAACGGACAGGTAACAGACCAGTTGTCCGATGAAAGGATAGAAGCACCATGCTGGCCCTGAAACAATGTCCCATTCCTGCTAACGAGCCGGAACGTATCGCGCAATTGCGCTCTTTCGAAATTCTCGATACCCCGCCGGAAATCGAATTCGACGCACTGACCCGCGTCGTCGCCTATGCGTTCAACATGCCGATTGCGGTGATTGCATTGATGGATAGCGACCGGCTCTGGTTCAAGTCCAGGGTGGGATTGGATGTGCCCGAGCTGGACCGGAAAATCGCTTTTTGTGCGCACGCCATCATGACGCCCAATGCGCCTCTGGTGATCGAGGATCTGAAAGCCGACCAGCGCTTTGACATTAACCCGCTGGTCAGCAATTCTCCCCATTTACGCTTCTATGCCGGCGCTCCGCTGGTCGATGATAGCGGTCATGCGCTCGGCACGATCGCCGTGATCGATACCCAGCCGCGCACATTCAGCGAAACACAAAAGCAGACCCTGACAGATTGCGCAAGGCTGGTCATGACGGCACTGCAGGGGCGTCGCCGTGCGCTGGTGCTGGAGCGATTGGCAATGACGGATTACCTGACCGAGTTACCTAACCGGGCTCAGTTTGACCAGGCAATGGCAACAGAAATGAGTCATGCGGTACGTTCTGGCACGACGTTCAGCCTGCTCTGTCTGGACCTTGATGGTTTCAAGGGAGTCAATGACGAGTTCGGCCACGCTGCCGGCGATGAAGTGCTGTGTGAGGTCGCGCAACGGATGCTGCGACAAGTACGCCAGAGCGATACGCTGGCCCGCCTTGGTGGCGATGAATTCGCCATCATCACGCGCGATAACGATGGCGAGTCGGTCGCTGTCCTGGCACAACGGCTGATGGATGCGATCGGTCAGCCGATCCGACTATCCAGCGGCGACGCGGTCACGTTGGGCATTTCGGTCGGAATTGCACCCTATACGCCCGATGTGACCTCGGCGCACCTGCTGCTGGCGCGCGCCGACAAGGCTCTTTACAGCATCAAGAACCGGCTGCGCTGAGGTCGGGCAAAATACCGCCCTGTTTGATCCAGACCGTGCAACCCTGTGTGCCGGCCCGCGCCTGCAAGCTCGCCGAAGCAGGCAGACGTAACCAGGATTGCACACCGAACTCTTCACCGCCTTCTTCAAGGCTGCCCTCAAGCACTAGCAATTCCAACCCCTGCGGGCAGGACTGGCTGACCGTGGCACCGGCGGTCCAGCGTTCGATCTGCACGACTTCATGCTGATCAGCGAATAACGGCCGCACCGACACACCGCTGCGACCAGACACAGGCTGAAAATCCTGCGGCCCGGCCGGCAACCGTACTTCGGTCCGGTCAGCCGGATCGAACTGCCTTAACTTCACGAGAATCGTGCAGCCCGGCCCGGAATGCGGGGTGTGCTGCGACGTCGGCGGATTGCGCACATAGGTGCCGGCCGGACAATCCCCATGCTCGTCGCTGAAGACCCCGTCAAGCACCAGAAACTCCTCGCCAGCGCCATGCACGTGCGCAGTGAACTGGCTGCCCGCCGCATAGCGCACGATCGACGTGGCACGGGCAACTTCGTCACCGATGCGGTCGAGCATGCGCCGCTCGATGCCGGCCACCGGCGACGCGACCCACGGCAATTGCGCCGCGTGCACGACGACGCGGCGACTGAAATCAGCATTGAGCTGCATCATGATCAGGCCGCCTTGATGCTGGGACGCGCTGCAATCCGCGCGCGCCAGGCGTGCAGGTTGGCCAGGTCAGCCGGAATCTTGATCTTCGCGAAGTCAGCAAAATTCAGACCCACGAAGGCGGTGATGTCGGCCATCGAGAAAGTGTCGCCGGCGAGATAGGGCTGGCTGCCCAGCAAGCGGTCGAAGTAGGCCATGCCGGCGAGTGCGCGGTCGCGACTTTTTTCACCCCATTCGCGATTCTGGTAGAGCTCGATTTTCGGGCCCAGGCCAGCAGTCCCGTGATGGAAATAGGTGGCGACCGCGTCCATCAGTTCGGCTTCTGCACGGCGCTGCATCATGTGGATCACGGCGCGCTGTTTCGGGCTGTTGCCGGTGAGGGTTGGCTCGCCGTCGAGATGATCGATGAATTCGGTGATCGCGGTGCACTCGGAAATCATGGTGCCGTCATCAAGTTCGAGCACCGGAACGGCGGCTGCCGGATTTTTTGCCACGAAAGCCGGTAATCTGTGTTCGCCAGCCGGGACATTGACGGGAATGAATTCGACATGGTCGGTCATGCCTTTTTCGGCCAGTGCGATACGTACGCGGGCAGGGTTCGGGAATCCCTTGTAATCGTAAATTTTCATTTTTCAGCTCCGGTAAGTTGGGAGGTAAAGTCTACAAGAATCTGTCCGGATACGTACGACCGCCGATTACAGCAGTTCCTCCGGAGCCAGCGGCGAAAGCAGCCAGAGGCCGAATTCGAACAGGCGGCTGACATCGGGCTCGCTGGTGTAGATCACTTCGACACCCTCCTCGGTAGCCACCCATTCCAGCGCCCCGGTGCTGGCCGACAGGCGCAACCGGTAGACACTTTCGTCGTTATCCGCCCTGAGCAAACCATCCAGTTCGGCGGCCAGTTCCGGACTATCGATGACCAGTCCCATTTCGGTATTCGTGAGCATTGAGCGCGCATCAAGATTGAGCGAACCAATGAAGACACGTCGCTGGTCAACCACCACCAACTTGGCATGCAGACTGGCATGCGACGAACCGAACAGACCCAGGCGGTTACGTTTCCGGGTCGACCTCAGCTCGTACAAATGCACGCCCATCTCCACCATCGGACGGCGATAACGTGCGTAGCCCAGATGCACCAGCGCCGAATCATTGGCCGCGAGTGAATTGGTCAGCACCAGCATCCGGACACCACGGTCTGCCAGTTGCTGCATCGCCGCCATGCCGAACTCGCCGGGAATAAAGTAGGGTGAGATCACCGTAACGTCCGATTGCGCGCTTTCCATCAGGCGCACGATACGACTAGCGACGGTCTGGTCGATACCGCGCGGACTCAGACCGGCGACTTTTTCCGGCGCGTCGGCCACCACACGGGCATTGGCCCAGGCCAGAGTCAGTTTGCCGGCATCGATCTCGGTGGCCAGTGCGCTATGACCGAGCGCGTCGCGCGGCCCGTCAGCAGCCGGCAGGATGGTGTCCGGCTGCGGTGCTGGCGTGCCCTCCTCTTCGAGCCGGAATGTGGCAAAGGCACTGGCCGGATAGGCATAGTCGCTGTTCCAGAAATCGTCGAATACCGCTGACAGGGGTGCCACGATGGCTCCAACGGCAAACACATCGAGATCAATGAAATTACTGGTCGCACTCTGCATGAAATATTCATTGCCGATGTTGCGGCCACCCGTGATCGCCATCGCGTTGTCAGCCACGAACAGCTTGTTGTGCATGCGGTGGTTGACCCGATCGAGATCGCCCAGCGAGGCGACCACACGGGTAAATAACGACGACCGCCCGCCGGCAAATGGATTAAAAACGCGGACTTCGAAATTCGGGTGCGTCGACAGCCGCGCCAGCAACTCGTCCTGTCCCTGCGTTGCAATGTCGTCGAGCAGTATTCGCACGCGTACGCCACGTAACGCTGCGGCCAGCAATTCGCGCCCGATCGCGCGGCCGGTTTCATCGCCATGGAACAGGTAGTACTGCACATCGAGCGTGCGCTCGGCACGACGCGCCAGTGCGATGCGGGTATCAAAAGCAAAATTGCCACTCGGCAGCAGCCTGAAACCGGACTGTTCCCCCGCCGGCATCGAGTCCCGTACGACGCGCCCGAGCCGGGTCTCCAGCGGTGTGGCCAGAGCCACCGACACCGGTCTGTGGACCTGCTCGGGCAGTGCCGCGCAACCGCCCAGGATCAACGTAACAGCGGTCAACAACAGAAAATTTTTCATCATCGATCGGTAATAGACATTTGAAAAGGCAGTCATCACGCCAGTCAATGCGCGACGTGGCCGGCGCGGTGACTCGCATCACTGAATACGGCACGACAGGGATCGGTACCCGGATTGGCACCATCCCACAATGCCGTGCCGACCAGACTGAGACCCCCCGTGGCAATCGCCGCACCGAGTCGCAGTAGCGCCGACGGCGAGCCGGTCGGGTCGAGCCGGACCTGCGGATTGACCAGCGACCCGGTGATGCGGACGTCGCCACTCAGTGTCGCCAGACCGAGTGCGATACCGGAACGGGCCCGTACGCGACCGCTCAGGTCGAGTGTTTCTTCGCGCAGGTCGACGACGCCGCTAGTCAGCAGCTGGCTGGCCTGGCTACGCACACCGACCAGCGGACTGGCGGCAGCGCGGCCATCGACAAATACCAGATTGGCAGCGGCGCATTCCAGGGCGATCCGGTCGTCGTTGCGCGCCGATAAAATCGGCAGCAGTCCGGTGAGTAACGCCTCGGCCGTCGCACCGGAACGGCTGGTGAGGGTGGCTGGCCCGAGCCGGAGTCGGACCGGACCGGTCAGCGATGCCGCCATCTCTTTTATGTTGTCGCCATGGGCATCCACCAGCGCATCGATCTGCATCGGACCACCGGTCAGCGGCGCGCTGCCGCCGGTGGCACTCACCCATTTTTGCAACGAGACATCCTCCAGATGCAGCGCCATGTGCGCCTGCTTGCCGGCGGCCGTCAACCGGATGTCGCCAGTGGCACTGCCGCCGAGCAGGCCGGCCTTGATTCCGCTAAATTGCAGCCGGTCGCCATCGATCTGCATTGTGCTGCTGACATCGGTCAGTTCGATGCCCGGCCGGGTCATCACGCTACCAATCCGCAGGGCGACGCTGCCCTGCATACCCTGCATTGCCGCCAGCGTGCGCCAGGCAAAGGGTTGCACGCGGAACAGCTTACCGGCGGGTTTTGGCGGTAATGGCGCACGCCCGGCATCGGCCATCAGTTCTACCCAGTCCAGTCGCGGCGCCGATAACCGGGCATCAACGGTCGGCGGACTGGCGCCCGGATCCAGTTGCGCCGTACCCGTCACATGCAGCTTACCGAGATGGAAATCAATCGCGCTGGCACTCAGTTTGCCGCCTGCTTCGCGCAGGTCGGCATGCAGCGAAAGCGGCGCGATGGTGCGCAGGCCCGCATCGAGATTCATGAACGCCAGCAAATCAGCGGGTCGCTGCGCTTCAACCTGCAACTTGACGGCGGCATTGGTCAGCACCGCCTGCAATGGCAAACGCCCCTCCACCGACACGCGCGCCGAGCCGGTCCGCACGGAAATGCTGCCGCTGGGCAGCACTGACAGCTCATCAAGCCGTGCACTGGCGATCAGTTCGCGCGTTTCACGACGCAACAGCGCCTCGACCTCGACCTCGCGCCAGCCCGGTTTGTTGCGTACGCTCAGGTTCGCGATCTGCGTGATGCCGCTATCGAAATTGGCACCGCGATAACGTACGCTGGAGTCGCGCACCTCGATCGCCGTCAGCTGGTCCAGATCCAGCGGCGACGCCTCCGCCGGCAATGACGGCCAGCCCCGGCCAGCCGCGCTGTCACCACTTTGCTCCAGTTCCAACTGCGCGCCTTGTACCGTCAGCGCTGACAACTGCACCTGTCCGATCAGCAACGGCCATAGCGCCAGCCGGACCGAGACCTGCTCGGCCTGCAACAAATTTGCCGCACGCGCGCCGGCGGGATTGGCGACCTGCACGCGATACGCGTCGATCCCGGGCTGCGGCAGCGCATGGACAGAGAGCGCACCGATATGCACGGCGCGCCCGGATGCTGCTGTGGCGCGCTGCTCGAGCCAATTGATCCAGCGCGACTGGTCGGACACGACATGCGACGCGAATGCCACCACGCCGGCCAGCAACAACGCGATGAGCGCGCTGATGACAGCGTAGCGGGGAATGTCGAGCGAAATTCCGGGTAAGCGCATGGAGGTTTTTTCATTGCATAAGAATCACCAAGTCTATCCGACCTGACGAGGGCAACGCGTGTCAAATAACAAGTGCCCGCCCGGCGCTTGATACGCAGGGCGGGCACGCGGGGAACACCAGGCGCCGGGATCGCCGGCAAAAATTACTTGGTCTTATCCTCAATGAATTCTTCGGCATCGCCAAGGCCTTTTTGTGCCTTGCCTTCGACCTGCTTGCCGAGTCCCTTCGCTTGCTGTTCCTTATTGCCGGTCAGCTTGCCCGCTTCTTCCTGAAGCTTGCCTGCGAGGTCTTTGATTTCACCAGTAACTTGATTTTTGTTCATGCGGATTCTCCTGAAATGGGTGGAAAGGCAGGCTGCCCGGCTACGTCTGCAGCGCGGCGACTGCGAGCTAAACAGTACGGTGCGCAATAAAACCGATCTGTGCGCTGCCCCGCTTATTGCGTCAGCTTGCGACGACCTGACCCGATATGCGCCTGGCGCGTCGTCGCGTGCGCTACACTTCGCGCTAGTTTGCAGCTATCTTCCCGATACGCGCATCGTTCTCTGAGTGCAGTCATGCCCAAACCCAAGTCCCGCGACAAATTTACCCTGATCGCTATCGGGCTGATCATTTTCCTGCTGGTGGCATCCTTTGCTGCCGTCTGGTTCTATCGGCATGAGCAGGGCAAGACCTCCCTGCGCCAGAACTACACCGTGGTCGGACCACTGGTCGTGAGTACCGATGAGTATTCGGTCGGCACCAGCATGGCGCTGGAAACCAGTGCCGGGAATGCCGAGTGGGCCAGAAATAACCAATCCGCCATCCGCGCAGTGATCGAGACGACGCTGCGTTCGCTCGATGCCCAGCAAGTGCATCTTCCGGGTGGCCTGGCCGCCTTGCAGGTCGCCCTGACTGCCGCAGTCAACAAGAGTATGAAGACCGACAAGGTCGAGCAAATTCTGCTGACGGATTTCCTGCTGCAAACCGGCGTTTGAGGCCCCTCATTTCAGGAGACTTGCGATGCATTATCGACATTACAAAGGCGGCATCTACGAACTGGTTGGCCCGGCGACACTGGAATCGGACCTGACGCCGATGATTGTCTACCGTGCGCCTGACGGCACACTATGGGTTCGGCCGGCGGCGGTGTTCAACGAACTGGTTGAGGTCGCGGGTGTTTGGGTACGACGTTTTGCTCCGACTGAATAGTCTCCTTAATTAATTTATTAACAATAAATAACATTACTGGT
>CAILRJ010000338.1 GCA_903836575.1 uncultured Burkholderiales bacterium | reverse complement strand
TGTGGGTATCGGGCAAATATCCGGGCTGGTTGTTTTTCATGGAGTCACTCATTTCGGTGGCGCTATGGCCGCTGGTGACCTGGTTGCTGCTGGCACCGCAACGCCGTGCGGTCAACCGCGACGACACGCGCCCGATCTGATTGCTGTCATCTTTTCCTATTTCACTGCGTTCCTACCACCCGAGCGGGCATGACTGAATTCAAGAATACCGAACGCGAACTGCATTTCTTCCGGATCCGAATCGTGGTCGCCGGACTGTTTGCGTTCTTCTGTTTCAGTTTGCTGGCGGCCCGCTATGTCTGGCTGCAGGTCTACCGGCACGATCACTACGCCGCCCAGGCCGAAGACAACCGGATTTCGGTGGTGCCGGTGGTGCCGAACCGGGGCTTGATCCTGGACCGCAATGGCGTGGTGCTGGCGCGTAATTTTTCCGCCTACACGCTTGAAATTACGCCGTCCAAACTCAAGATCGACCTCGATGAAACCATTGACCAATTGGCTGAACTCGTCGAAATTACCCCGAAGGATCGCAAGCGGTTTCGCAAACTGCTGGAAGACAGCCGCAACTTCGAAAGCTCGCCCATCCGCACCCGTCTGACCGATGAGGAAGTCGCGCGCTTCACGGTGCAGCGCTATCGTTTTCCCGGTGTCGAAATCCAGGCCCGGCTATTTCGCCAGTACCCGCTAGGCGCGGTTGCCTCGCATGTCACCGGCTACATTGGCCGCATCAGTCCGAAAGACGTGATCGCCATCGAGGAGCGCGATGACAGCGCCAATTACAGTGGGAGCGATCACATCGGCAAGCAAGGCCTGGAGAAAAGCTACGAGCAGCAATTGCATGGCATCACCGGCTACGAAGAAGTCGAAGTATCGGCCGGTGGCCGCGCCGTGCGCACGCTCTCACGCACCCCCGCCAGTCCCGGCAACAACCTGATCCTGTCGATCGACATCGAATTGCAGAAGGTGATCGAAGAAGCCTTCGGCGATCACCGCGGTGCGCTGGTCGCCATCGAACCGGCCACCGGTGACATCCTTGCTTACGTATCGATGCCCAATTTCGATCCGAACCTGTTCGTCGAGGGCATTGACCAGCAAAGCTGGGACCAGCTCAATACCTCGCAGGATCGCCCGCTGCTTAACCGGCCGTTGTCGGGAACCTATCCGCCCGGCTCGACCTACAAGCCATTCATGGCGCTGGCTGCGCTGGAACTGGGCAAGCGCAAGCCGGGTGACACGATTTCGGACCCCGGATTTTTCGTGCTCGGTAACCACCGCTTCCGTGATGACAAGGAAGGCGGCCATGGCATGGTCGACATGCGCCGTTCCATCGTCGCCTCCTGTGACACTTACTACTACCTGCTGGCCAATGACCTGGGGGTCGATGCGATGCATGACTTCATGAAACCGTTCGGTTTCGGCCAGTTGACCGGCATCGATCTGGAAAACGAACGCACCGGCTTGTTGCCCTCGACCGCCTGGAAGCGCAGCACCTACCGCAAGCGTGAACAGCAAAAATGGTACGCCGGCGAAACCATTTCGCTGGGTATCGGTCAGGGTTACAACGCCTTCACGCCGTTGCAGCTGGCGCATGCAGTATCGACGCTGGCCAACAATGGCGTCGTCATGAAACCGCACCTGGTCAAGATTATCGAAAACGGCACCACGCGCGAACGTACCGTGACCGTTCCCAAGCAAAGCTACCGGATCCCGCTCGACCAGGCCAACATCGACGTGGTCAAGGATGCCATGGTCGGCGTCACCACCGAACCCGGCGGTACCGGATACCGGACGTTCGCCAAGGCCGAATACATTTCGGCCGGCAAGACCGGCACCGCACAGGTCATCGCGATCAAGAAAAATGAAAAGTACGATGCCTCGAAGCTCGATGAGCGGCATCACGATCATTCGCTTTACACCGCTTTTGCGCCTGCCGACAAACCGCGTATTGCCATTGCGATCATCGTTGAGAACGGCGGTTTCGGCGCCGAAACGGCGGCCCCGATCGTCAAGAAGGCCCTCGATTTTTATCTGCTCGGCAAACGTCCGGCCGACCAGGAGCAGCCAGTCAAGCCGCTGACAGTTGCCGCCGTCAGCACCGGCGCGGTCGCGGCCGTGAAGACGGCGGCCAAATCCAACGGTGCGCCGAAACCTGGCGCTGGCACCGGCAGCAACAACAGCAACAACGGCAACAAGGATTGAGGACAAGCTCACCATGATGGAAAGACGCCCGCTCTGGCCGCGCATCAAACCGTTTCTGACGGTGTTTGATGGAGCACTCGCACTGATTGTTTTCCTGATCGTCTCGGTCGGACTGATTACGCTGTATTCGGCCGGCATCGACTTTCCCGGACGGGTCGAAGACCAGTTACGCAATATCCTGATTGCCTTTGTGGTGATGTGGATCGCTGCCACGATTCCGCCGCAAACACTGATGCGTTTCGCGGTACCAATCTACAGTTTCGGCATTGCGCTGCTGATCGCGGTAGCAGTGTTCGGTCTGGTCAAAAAAGGCGCACGACGCTGGATCAACCTCGGTATCGTGATCCAGCCGTCCGAGATCATGAAGATCGCGATGCCGCTGATGCTGGCCTGGTTTTTCCAGAAGCGTGAAGGCATGATCCGCTGGACCGAGTTCCTGGTGGCAGCGATATTGCTGGTGATCCCGGTGGCGCTGATCGCGCGCCAGCCCGACCTCGGTACTGCGCTACTGGTGCTGGCTGCCGGTTTCTACGTGATCTTCTTGGCCGGCCTGTCCTGGAAGGTCATCGCCGGGCTGTTCATCACGGTCGCAGCCAGCCTGCCGGTACTCTGGACCTTCCTGCACGATTACCAGCGTCAGCGCGTGATGATGCTGATCGATCCGACCTCGGACCCGCTCGGCAAGGGCTTCCACATCATCCAGTCGACCATCGCAGTCGGTTCCGGCGGGTTGTTCGGCAAGGGCTGGCTCAAGGGCACGCAAGCGCACCTGGAGTTCATCCCGGAACGCACCACCGACTTTATTTTTGCCGTTTATTCGGAAGAGTTCGGGCTGGTCGGCAATCTTGTTTTGCTGACCCTCTACCTGTTGCTCATTGGTCGCGGACTGGTCATTGCCGCCAATGCGCCGACCGTTTTCACCCGCTTGCTGGCTGGTGCCATCACGATGATTTTCTTCACCTATGCGTTCGTCAACATGGGAATGGTCAGTGGTATCCTGCCCGTGGTCGGTGTGCCGCTGCCCTTCATGAGTTACGGCGGCACCGCACTGGTCACGCTCGGTCTTGGCGCTGGCATCCTGATGAGCATCCAGCGGCATCGCACGCTGGTCCAAAGTTAAGGAACACCCATGCAAGATCAACCCCGATTCTCCCTCCCGGGACGCCTGCTGTCAGGCGTCGCCGCAATGTTGCTGGCTGCATGCGGCAGCGTGCCACTGACACCGGCGCCCGCACCCGCGCCTGTGGCACCGACGGCAAAGCGTGAGGCAACGCCGCCCAAGGCCAAACGGGCACCGGCAATGCCGGCCGCCGGTTCCGGACGCGGTGGCTATTACCTCGACGACGGTCCTGGCGACAATCCCCCCGAGAACCTGCTGGCCATCCCGGATGCCGAGCCGAAGATCGAAGAAAACTTCGCCCGCAACAACCGGCCCTATGTCGTGTTCGGCGAGAACTACACCCCGATGCCGGTTGACGCGCCGCTCAAACAGCGCGGCATCGCCAGCTGGTACGGTAAAAAATTCCACGGTCAGAAGACCTCGTCAGGCGAGCTTTACGACATGTACAAGATGACCGGCGCCCACCCGACGCTGCCATTGCCGTCCTACGTGCGCGTTACCAATTTGTCCAACGGCCGACAAGTCATCGTCCGTATTAATGATCGTGGTCCGTTCCATTCGAGTCGCATCATGGACCTGTCGTATACAGCCGCCCTGAAGCTCGGTTATCTGGACCAGGGCAGTAGCGAAATCGAGATCGAACGACTGATGCCGGATGAAATCTCCCGCATGGAAAAAGACCGGTTAGGGGAGCGCGCATTGCCGCTCGACGAGCCGGTTGCGACGCGGGCACCGATGCCAGTGCTCGCTGCGCTGGACGTGAAGTCGATGCCGGTCAAGACCTTCGTGGCCGGA
>CAILRJ010000337.1 GCA_903836575.1 uncultured Burkholderiales bacterium | reverse complement strand
GCGCGACCGGTCTCGTCACTGTGGGATACTGCGTCCACTCCGATTACTGCACTACGCACTGCACTGCGCACATAACCCATGAATGATTTTTGGCACAACTCCGGCTTCAACCTGACCGAACGCGACGGCGACGGCAAACTGATCGTCAGCGATGCGCTGCTGCGCGCCTGGTGGAAACGACCTGAAGTCGCGCCAGTACCGGAGTCCTGCCCGGCAGAACTGGTCTTGCATCAGGTCTTGCTGGAAGCACCACGGCGGCCGGTTACCGCCGCCGAACTGGCTGCATTACAAGACCCCGATGCACGCGAGAACTACGGTGTGATGCTGGCCTTTCGCGAGCGCCTGCTGGCTGCTCCGACGCTGGAGGCAGCTTACTTCGCGATTTTCCGTTCAGGCGATGTGACGGTACCGCCGCTGTTTATCGACCAGCTGGCGCAGCTGATTTTGCGTGGCATGCTCGATGGTACCGATGATGCCGTTCTGGCCCGCACTGCTGAACTATTTTTCCGGCCACAGAAAGTGGCGCTGGAAGAAGGCGTCATCATGCTGGCCGATGCCGCCACGGTCGAACTGCATGAGTCCGGCAGCAATTACGGCGATCTTGGTCGCCTGCTGGTGGAAGCCAATACCAAGCCGCGCCGGGTCGACCTCGATGTACTCGAACAGGGCAACGCCGCACGCTACTGGCAACGCAATGAAGCCCACGATACAGTGCTGGCATTCGGTCAGGATCGACCCGCACTGGCCGCGTTGTGCCGTCTGATCGAACGCTGGGTCCAGCATTTTTTCAGCGTCACCGTCACGGTCGAACCCGTACCCCGCATTGATGACAAAAAATGGGCCTGGCACATCGGGCTCGATGCGCAAGCCACGGCTATCCTCAACGACCTGTATCAAGGCAAGTCGCTCGATACCGCGCGCAACCGGCGCATCCTGTCGTTATTCAAAATGACCTTCGCCGATCGCTCGCTGGTGCGCCCGGACGTCGCCGGCCGGCCGGTGTATCTGGCCTGTGCGATGGATGGCAACGACCTGTTGCGCATCAAGCCGCAAAACCTGCTGCTCAATTTGCCGCTGGCATCGATTTCCTGAGCGTCGCCAGACGGCGGCGGTTCAGGTCATGAAACCGAGGTTCCGGTTCGTAAAGTTGCCGATACCCGGAAACACGTCGGCGATTTGTGAAGCACTCAAACCAAACCAGCTGCCCAGCGTGGCACCGTACTGATCGACAGAAGATTGCGGCAGCAAGCTGCCACCACCAACATCCTGTGCATGTCCGAGGCCGGTCACCGGAAAAGTCCCGGCGATGTCCTGCCCGCGCACCGCACCGCCCATGACAAGGTGATGCCCGCCCCAGCCGTGATCGGTGCCGTCGCCGTTGCTTCTGAAGGTGCGACCAAAATCGGAAGCCGTAAACAGCGTGACTTGACTGCGCAGGTCGGCACCTTGCAGACTCCCGAGTACTCCATCGAAATACCCCATCGCATGGTCGAGCTGCGCCATCAATTCAGCATGTCGGTCGAGCTGATTGTCGTGCGTATCAAAGCCACCCATGTTCACAAAAAATACCTGACGTCGGGTACCGAGTGCACTGCGACTGGCAATAACGCGGGCCACCGTTTGCAATTGCACCGCCAGCGAATTCCTGGCCAGTCCACCTCGCCGCAGGCTGTAGTAGCGGCTCGGATCGGCGACTCCCGCCGTGCCTGCAGGCACCAATGCGGTTGCCAGCTGGCTCTGGGCCGCGATCGAACGCCGCACCACCGCCGCATGTTCTTTTTCAAACAGGTTGCTGCGATCACTGCTGATGATGGCTTGCAGTGCATTGGCCGACGGACTCGACCCGAACAACGCACCACCCAGTCCATTGATCGGTACCGCACCCGCCTCGGTGATCTGGTACTGATTGATGATCTGCCCCGCCAGAAAAACCGCATTACCAGACACCGAGATGGAGGTAAAGATCGGTGCCGAATTGGACGCCACGAACAGGTCTCCCATCCGCCCGCCCCAGCCGGACTTGGCACCTTCGGGCATCGACGATTGCCATAGGGATTGCTGGTCGTTATGCGAAAACAGTTTTTGCGGCAGACGCACACTACGGGCGAGATACTGCGCGGCAGTGGTTGGTACCACCAGCGGTCCGACATTAGGGACAATGGCGAGACGACCGACGTTAAAGAGCCCCTTGAGTTGCGACAGATTCGGATGCAGTGCAAAGCTGCGTCCGGCTTGCGCGGTCTTCGGTACGATCGGCAATGGACCAGCGGGATTGCCGGGCGACGGCAACGCAATGAAGCCACTGTCGGCCGAGCCGCGCAAACGCAGATACTCGGCCCAGGAAGCCGGATCGGTCGCCAGCACGGTGTTGAAGCTGTCATTGCCGCCGTTCATGAACAGACAGACCAGGGCCTTGTAATCGGAGCGCGCAGTTTGTGCAGCAGCCGCACCGATGGTCGCCAGGTTGAGCGCGAACGGTGCGCCAGCCGACCCGAGTAGCGACAACATGGATGCCGTATGCAGAAAGGCACGACGGGATGCACAAGGCGGATTGAAGCGAGTTGTTTTCGTCATGGAGAACTCCGGATTATTTTTGAACGAGGTATTCGGGCGAAGCGAGTGCCAGATAAACCGATAACCAGACACGGTTTTTTCTGGCTTCGGCAGCAGCGGCAACGTCGCCGGTCGGCACCGGAACCGAATTCACGGCAGCCACAATCCGGGCCCGCAAGGCAGAACTCATCTGGTTCGCCAGCAACATCAGATTGACGCGGTCAACCAGCTTGTCAGGCGTCTCGGCCAGATGGATCTCGGTGGCGTAATCGCTCTTGATATCGCCATCGCGACCGATTCCGTTCGAGACGGCATCCTGCATCGTGTTCAGATAGCCCACCACCGACGAATCTCCGGTGATCTGCATTTCGGGCGCAACGAGGTTGGCGTTGGCGATGGATGTATTCGGCGGTACATAACCGGGCCGGTAAAAATTGAACACCGACGCCGCCCGTAACGGCGACTGGCCGATGGAGTCGATCGCATCATCGGTGTTACCGATGAGGAAACGCCCGGATGCCGACCTTGCCTCGAAGGCACGCATCCAGCCGGACAGCCGCAGCACCGGCTCACGTAACTTGCCGGTGTTGACGGCGGCGATGGTGCTGTCGCTGCGGGCTTCCGGATCGAGCAGAATGGTCCGGATCACGGCTTTCATATCGCCGCGCACGCCCTGACCATTGTTAGCAAACGCGGCAGCAACCCTTTCCACATAAGCGGGACTCGGATTGCTGGTCACCAGTCGCTGTATCAGCTGGCGGCCAATAAACGGTCCGACATTGGGATGGGCAAACAACCGGTCCAGCGCTACCTTGAGGCTGGCTGCGGGGTCCGGTGTGCCTTGCGCCGGCACGCTGGTGCCGAGGAAATTTTTTATCGAGGTCGAATGGTATTGCGGATAACCTTGCATCAACTGCCATTCGCGCTCCGGGTTCTCAAAGTCACCAACGAAGCGGTTGGCCGACCTGTCGGGACCAGCCCAGCTCCAGCCGGTAAAGACTTTGGCCATGCCACTGATATCGGCGCTGGAATATGTTTCGACCGGCGCACCGTTGACCAGTTTCTGACTACCGTCCGGGTTCAGTTCGAACAGCCCGATCGACATCAGCTGCATGACCTCGCGGCCATAGTTCTCATCCGGTGCACGGGTTGCTGATTCTTTTTGGTTATGTAGCGAACTCAGATAAATTCCCATCGCCGGATGCAGCGAAACGGCTTCGAGCATCGTGCGGAAATTGCCAAACGCCTGTTCACCCAGCATGTCGAGATAGCTGGCAGCCAGTATCGGGTGATCGCCTATCTCGCTCTCCTGCAGCGAGATCACAAAAATCTGCGAGAGTGCATACACCACTCTCTGTCGCAACTGATCTTCGCCTTCGATGGCTTGCTTCCAGAACGATTCGAAAAAATGCTCTTCGTTGAGAATTTCTCCCACGCCCAATCGTGCCTTGAGGCCGCTGACGCTGTCACGATGGGAGGTCTGGGGGAGCGAAAATTGTGTGTTGATCCAGGCGCCGATGCCGCTGGTAACGACTGTGTTGATGCTGCTGCTGTTGGCACCGAACGATGCCTGATTCAAAAAACGTACGGCCTGAGCTTCGGTCGTCGACATCACCATCACAGCAACCGGTGCGACCAAGGTGGCAGGGCCGGGCGGTACCACGGCAAGCGGTGCGATTGCGGTAGCAGCAGCACTGGTAGAGCCGGGCGGCCCCGCAGTGTCAGCACCACCGGCGGCACCAGGTGCAAGGTCTTCGTTGCACGCACCAAGCAAAAGGGCCGCGATGATAATGACGGCCCTAAAATTTCTTATAGGCATAATTTTTCTCCGGAACAAAAAAAAACAACCTAAATTTGTCCCGAAAAAAAATAGCACTACTTGACCCCGGTTTCCCAAAAGTGGCGTTGGCGGAGTCAGACTTTTTGTGGATTGTGTTTTTGAAGCGTCGCTGTCCGAATTTTTGCTTCCACGAGCTTAAAGCAACACGTTAAATCTGTGCTCGGCGAGCATACCGTTGCGCTAAAACCGCACACACCATTAGCTGCAATTGATGGAACAGCATCAGCGGCAACACGATCGCCCCCAATGCGTTACCGGCAAACAGGATTTTGGCCATCGGGATACCACTGGCCAGGCTTTTTTTCGAACCGCAAAACACGATGGTGATTTCGTCTTCCTTGTTAAAGCCAAGCAAGCGGCTGCCGTACGTGGCAATCAGCATGATCGCGCCCAGTAACAGCGCATCAATGAACAGCAAACCGAACAGCGAATGACTCGGCAACTGCTGCCACAAGCCCTGATTGACGGCCTCGCTAAAGGCGGTATAGACCACCAGCAGGATCGCGCTCTGATCGACCATCTTGAGCACCTTTTTGTGCGCATCGACCCAGCCGCCAATCCAGCGCCGCATGATCTGGCCTGCGATGAACGGCAGCAGCAATTGCAGCGCAATATTGCGGATCGCATCGAACGAACCCAAGCCGCCGCTGTGCGCAACCACGACCAGTCCCACCAGCACCGGCGTCAGGAAAATCCCCAGCAAATTCGAGGCCGACGCGGCTACCACTGCCGCCGGCACATTGCCGCGCGCCACCGAGGTGAACGCGATTGACGATTGCACTGTCGATGGCAGGACGCAGACAAACAGAATCCCCAGGTACAAGTCAGGCGTCACCAGCGGCGCCACCAGCGGTTTGAGTGCTAGCCCGAGCAGTGGCAACAGCACAAAGGTGCAAGTTAGCACCACCAGATGCAGACGCCAGTGCGTCGCGCCGGCGATCACCGCTTGCGGTGGCAACTTGGCTCCATGCAGGAAAAACAGCAGACAAATTGCGACGTTGGTGACGATGTTGAAAACGACAGCAGTGGTGCCGGAGGCCGGCAACAGCGTCGCCGCGGCCAGTGTCACCAACATCATCAGCATGAAATTATCAGGCAAAAAACGCGGACGCTTCATCATGCTCAATATCCCGCCACGCCACCGTCGGAGCGCGGATCGCTGGCCCCTTCGAGCATGCCGTCGGGATGACGCACCAGTGCGCCGGCATGCCCCATGGTTTCATCGAACGGCAGCAGGACTTCGACATCATGGCCGCGCGCGGCCAATGCCTCGACCACTGCTGGCGGAAAACGCTGTTCGAGTTTCAGCGTGTCGGTGCTCTGCCCCCAGGTCCGGCCCAGCAGCCAGCGTGGTGCGGTCACTGCCGTTTGCAGCGGCTGGCCGAATACGACATGACGCGTGAACACGGCCGCCTGAGTTTGCGGTTGACCGTCGCCACCCATCGTGCCGTAGACCATGGTGCGGCCATCGTTGAGGCGGGC
>CAILRJ010000336.1 GCA_903836575.1 uncultured Burkholderiales bacterium | reverse complement strand
CCAGCGTCGAGGAGACCAGCGCCTCGATCGAACAGATGTCCTCGTCAATTGCACAAAATACCGAGAACGCAAAAATCACCGATGGCATGGCAAGCAAGGCCGCCCGTGAGGCCGCCGAGGGCGGTGTCTCGGTCAATGCCACCGTCGCCGCCATGAAGCAGATCGCCCGCAAGATCAGCATCATCGACGACATCGCTTACCAGACTAATTTGCTGGCGTTAAACGCTGCCATCGAAGCGGCCCGGGCCGGCGAACACGGCAAGGGTTTTGCCGTCGTGGCAGCCGAAGTACGCAAGCTGGCTGAACGCAGCCAGATCGCCGCACAGGAAATCGGCGAACTCGCCAGCAGCAGTGTCGAGCTGGCCGAACAGGCCGGCAAGCTGCTCGACGACATGGTGCCGAGCATCCGTAAAACTTCTGACCTGGTGCAGGAAATCGCTGCCGCATCGAGCGAGCAATCGACCGGCGTCAGCCAGATCAATGCGGCCGTGATGCAACTGAGCCAGACCACGCAACAGAACGCCTCCAGCTCCGAGGAACTGGCTGCAACCGCAGAAGAAATGAGTGGTCAGGCCGCGCAATTGCAGAGCACGATGGACTTCTTCAAGCTTGAAGAAAGGTCACGTCAAAGCACCGCATCGTCGATGCGACCGGCAAGTCGCACAGCGCCCGTCAAATCGGGTGGCATAAAACTGACCGCCGCGCGGATCAAGTCCTCGAACAGCGACCTCGATGAATCCCAGTTCACGCGATTTTGAGCAAGCGCACAGGACTAATGCGACCCAGTCAGGCTGAACCCGAACGATGAAGCCGATCAAGGTCATCCTGATTGACGATTCAGCATTGGTACGTCAGATTTTCGGTGAGGTGCTGGTTACCGATCCGCAGATCGAGGTCATCAATGCGGTCGCCAATCCCGTGCTGGCCATGGCGCGGATGAAGAGTCAGTGGCCCGACGTGATCGTGCTGGACATCGACAAACCGGGCATGGATGGCCTGGCATTTTTGCGCCAGATCATGCGCGAGCGACCGACACCAATTGTGGCCTGCTCGTCACGGACCGGTGCCGATGACCGCACGGCGATCGAAGCACTGGCCGCCGGCGCAGTGGCCTTCATCGCCAAACCCACGCTGGACATCAAACAATTCCTCGGCGACCATGCGAGCGAATTGCTCAATGCCGTCAAGGCGGCGGCGAAAGCCAACATCAAGCAATTGATCGTGGTCGAAAAATTCAGTGCTGATGCGATCCTGCCGCCAATCTCCAGCCACGGTGCGGTAGTCCAGACCACCCAGCGCATCGTCGCGCTGGGCACCTCGACGGGCGGCACGCAGGCGCTTGAAAAAGTCCTGGTGGGCTTGCCGCGCGTCGCGCCCGGCATCGTCATCGTGCAACACATGCCGGAAAAATTTACTGCCGAATTTGCCGCCCGCCTGAATACGCTGTGCCAGATCGAAGTGCGCGAAGCACGTCACAAAGATCGCGTCGTGCAAGGTCTGGCATTGATCGCACCGGGCGGCAAACACATGCTGCTGCGCCGCGTCGGCGCGCAGTATTTTGTCGATGTCATTGACGGCCCGCTAGTGAACCGGCACCGGCCGTCAGTCGACGTGCTGTTCCGGTCAGTGGCCAGAAGCGCCGGTGCCAACGCGCTCGGCGTGATCATGACCGGCATGGGCGACGATGGCGCGCTGGGCTTGCTGGAAATGCGTCAGGCCGGTGCCCGCACGCTGGCGCAGGACGAAGAAAGTTGTGTCGTCTTCGGCATGCCGAAGGAAGCCATCAAGCTCGATGCGGTCGACAGGATCGTGCCGCTGAGTGCGATCGGACGCGAGATTTTGCAGCAGTTATAAGCATGCAGAATTGTCAGTCGCCGGCAATCGTCATGCTCTCGATGAGCACCGAGCCGGTTTGCTTGGTGCCGCGCAAATAGGTGTCGGCACCGATTGCGACGAGTTGCTTGAACATGGTTTGCATGTTGCCGGCGATGGTGATCTCTTCGACCGGATACTGGATCACGCCGCCTTCGACCCAAAAACCGGACGCGCCGCGCGAGTAATCGCCGGTGACGTAGTTGGTGCCCTCACCCATCAGTTCAGTGACCAGCAAGCCAGTCCCCAGTTTTTTGAGCATGGCCTTGAAGTCGTCCGTCGGCTTCGTCAGACGGGACGACATGGTCAGGTTGTGCGAGCCACCGGCATTGCCGGTACTAGGCATGCCCAGCTTGCGCGCCGAATAGGTCGACAGGAAATAGCCTTGCACGACGCCATCGACGACGACATCGCGCGCGCGCGTGCGGCAACCTTCATCATCGAACGGTGCCGACCCGACCGCACCGATGACGTAAGGGTCTTCGGCAATGCAGATGTGGTCCGACAGCGCTTGCTTGCCGAGCGAGTCGAGCAAAAAAGTTGATTTGCGATACAACGCACCACCCGAGACCGCCTGCACAAACGTGCCCAGCAAACCGACCGCCAGTGGCGCTTCGAACAGCACTGCACATTTACGGGTCGATAACTGGCGTGCGCGCAACCGGGCCAGTGCACGCTCTGCAGCATAGCGGCCGATGGCTTCGGGGCTGGCCAGTCGTTGCGGATCGCGCTGCGACGAATACCAGTCATCGCGCTGCATGCCGTTACCGCGACCGGCGATTGGCGAGACCGACAGCGTGTGCCGCGAAAACGCATAGCCACCCATGAAATCACGGGTGTTGGCCATCACGAATTGCGAGTGCTGCGCGTAGACACCGGCGCCTTCGCTGTTGGTGACGCGCGGGTCGACGGCAAATGCTGCGGCTTCGCAGCGCTGTGCCAGTGCGATTGCCTGAGCCGCATCGATATCCCAGTGGTGATAGAGCTGCAAATCACGCGGATTTTTCTCGTACTGTTCGGGATCCGGCAGGCCGGCGCAATTATCTTCTGCGGTAAAACGGGCAATGTTCCAGGCCGCTTCGACGGTGGCTTTCAATGCCGGTTGCGAAAAATCGGAGGTATCGGCGTTGCCGCTGCGCATATGGCCTTCACTGCCGAGGTACAGCGTTACCGACACACCCTTGTCCTTGTTTTGCTCGATGGTTTCGACCCGTCCCTTGCGCACCATCACCGACAGTCCCTGTGCTTCGTTGACTTCGACGGACGCATCTGATGCGCCGCATTGTCGGGCGTAGCGCAAAACATCTTGCGTCAGTTGCTGCATTTGTTCCTGGGTATGGCTAAATACGGGTGCGCTCATGGATGGATTTCGGGGGCGGGACGGTAAAGCGGTTATCATAGCAGTCGTTTACAGAATGGCTTTGCGCCTTACCACTTCATCATGCCTAATCCCAATCGCGGCAACTGCGGCTTCCAATCGACCGAGTTCGAACAGGAATACGACCGCCCTTCCAAATCCCAACTCAAGCGCGACATGACTGCGCTGCAAAAGCTCGGTGCCGAGCTGGTCGCCGAAGCACGCGACCGCGTCAAGCGCGTACCGATGCCCGAAGATGTGCGCGACGCCATCCTCGAGTGCCAGCTGATCAAGGATCACGAAGGTCGTCGCCGCCAGTTGCAATACGTCGGCAAAAAAATGCGCACGCTCAACGACGACGAACTGGCCGCCATCCAGCGCACGCTCGACAGCTGGCGCGGCCTGTCGAAAGCCGACACCAATGCGATGCACGCACTCGAACGCCGCCGCGACAAATTGCTCACCGATGAAAAAGTCCTGACCGACCTGCTCGACCAGAATCCGGAACTCGATGCCCAGCATCTGCGCGGTCTGATCCGCAATGCGCGCAAAGAACAAGCCGAAAGCAAGCCGCCCAAGGCTTATCGCGAACTATTCCAGATCCTCAAACAGGTTGCTGCCAAGTCCAAGCCAGATGATGAAGTCGACGATGACAGCGACGAAGACTGAATTGCCTGATCCGGATTTGCTGCGTATTGGCCTGATCTCGGTATCCGACCGCGCGTCGGCCGGGGTCT
>CAILRJ010000335.1 GCA_903836575.1 uncultured Burkholderiales bacterium | reverse complement strand
CGCTGACGCACGATCCGAAGCTCGATGATCTGGCGCTGATGGAGGGCTTGAAGTCGGCCGCATTTTATGTAGGCGCACTGGGCAGTCGCGCCAACACGGCACGGCGCAAGGAGCGCCTGCTTGAATTTGACCTGACCGCCAGGCAGATCGATCGCCTGCACGGCCCGGTCGGCTTGTATCTGGGAGCGAACACGCCGGCCGAAATGGCGATCTCGATACTGGCGGAAATCACCGCGGCCAAACATCAGGTGCCTATACTTCAAAAACGTGAAATTGACAATGGCCAGCGGCAACTGCGCACGCTGGCCATCGACACTCTTGCGGTTTCCTAGACTTCCTGCAAGGTCGGACGGAACAGGATTTCGTTGATGTCGACATCGTCCGGCTGGCTCATTGCATAAATGACGGCGCGGGCGAAGGCATCCGGTGGAATCGCGACTTCATAGATTTTCTTGACGTTGGCGGCGACGTCCGGCTCGGTGATGCTGTCAGGCAGTTCGGTCGCAACGGCACCGGGCGAGATCACGGTAGTACGGATGTTGTACGGCTTGACTTCAAGACGCAGGCCTTCGGACAACGCCCGCACCGCATGCTTGGTTGCGGCGTAGACCGCCGCGCCGGGACGAATCTTATGGCCGGCCACGGATGACACGTTGATGATGTGGCCGGATTTTTGTGCTTGCATATAGGGCAGGGCAGCGGCAATGCCGTACAACACGCCTTTCAGATTGACGTCGATCATCTGGTCCCAGTCGGCGATTTTCAGTCGCTCCAGTGGTGAATGCGGCATCAGGCCGGCATTGTTGATCATCACGTCGATACGACCGTAGGCCTGGACTGCCGCGTCCACCAGATTCTGGACTTGCTTGCTGTCGGTGACGTCAGTTTGGACGGCAAGTGCTTTTTCGGTACTGCCGGCCAGTTCGCCGGCCAATGCGGTAATGCGTTCGATGCGTCGCGCACCCAGCACGACAATCGCGCCGAGTTGGGACAGGTGGCGTGCGGTGCTCTCGCCCAGACCGCTACTGGCTCCGGTGATGACGACGACCTTGCCTTCAATATTGTTACTCATGATCTTGCCCTTCAAATTTTTCAGACTGGATGGTGGCACAACCGGAAGGTATGCGTTTGTACCTAAGCGAACATAGCGTTATGCGGCGGTAAATTCAGTTCATCCTGGTAACGACTCGTTACCACTTAGTCATGGTTTCGCTGCTTGAGTTTCATGGTTATGTTCGCTTCCGAACAGAACCGCGTGAACTTCCAGCGCATTGTCTTCTCACGCCGGATCGAAAGGGTCCGGGCCATCCAGACAACTTGTTTTTTATGAGTAGATGGCGACATGAGTTGCATAATTTTCCCTGCTATTGCAGGAATTAGTTCACTTAGAGAGGTTCACCATGAAATATTCAATTCTTTTGCTTGCCCTGGTTGGTTCGCTGGCACTGACGGCATGTGAGCGTCCTTCCACAACGGTCGCTGTGCCAGTCGCAGTTCCCGGTCCCGCCGGTGCAACCGGTGCCACGGGATCGACCGGCGCCACTGGATCAGCAGGTGCCACCACGTCTGGCATGGACGGCGCCAAGGGCGCGACCGGCGACTCCGGAGCAACCGGAGCAACGGGTGCTACCGGCGATACCGGTAAGACTGGCGACACCGTCATCGTCGTACCTGCGGCCAAGTAAATTTCTGCATTAATTGCGTTACTTCCGCGCCGGGATGTCGCGTAAATGCAGAGCGATATGATAAGGAAACCTCCAGTTCGGGGTTAATGCCGTTCAGCTAACCTCTGAACGGCATTTTTTATGGGCGATCCGGTTGTAAATCAGAGTCACAAGCTGTTAACTTTTCGGCATCATGCTGGCCGAAGTCCTTCCCTCAGTACTTGATCCGGAAAGTCCACCCGAATGGGGGCGACTTGGGGGAGCATTTGCCCTTTGATTGGATCGGGCAAGCCCTGGTGCAGACGGACAAAGCGAGCATACGCCATCGTCGCTTGCCGGCCGAACAAGTGGTCTGGCTCGTTATTACCCTGGCGCGGTATCGTCACCAATCGATCAGCGAAGTGGTCGATGATCTTGATGTGGCGCTGCCGAATGCCGCGGCATCTT
>CAILRJ010000334.1 GCA_903836575.1 uncultured Burkholderiales bacterium | reverse complement strand
TGACCACGATGTCTTTCAGGATCTTGTTGACCGCATGGCCGATATGGAGGTCGCCATTGGCATACGGCGGGCCGTCGTGCAGCACAAACATCGGACGGCCTTTGGCGGCCTTGCGCACCCGTTCGTAGAGTTTCTTTTCCTGCCATGACTTGATCCATTGCGGCTCGCGCTTGGCGAGGTCGCCGCGCATCGGAAAGGGCGTGTCGGGCATGTTGACCGGATACTTGCTGGCTGGTTTTCCGGCGGCTTTGCCGGCAGGTTTGTTCGGTTTGTTATCGGACATGGCGTTTTTTCGAAGAGGGTCTGGAGTCAGGTGCAGCGGGCTGGTCAGTGAGCCATTCCCGCCGTGCGGTGCATGCGATGTGGCGCGTCAAATTCGGTCGGTCGCGGATAAGGCCATGGTACTGGCCTCGCGGAAATAGTCACGTGCGTTACGGGCATCGTTGGCGATGGCGGCTGTCAGCGAAGGCAGATCGGTGTACTTTTCTTCCGAACGTAGTTTTTTCAAAAATTCGACGCGGATCAGTTTGCTGTAGCAGTTGCCGGCGAAGTCAAAGATATGGGTTTCGAGCAGTACGCGGCCACTGTCATCGACGGTCGGGCGCACACCGATACTGGCTACGCCCGGTAATGGCTGCGCGGCCAGGCCATGCACTTGCACGACGTAGATGCCGCTCAGCGCAGGATGCTTGTGGGTCACCGCCAGATTGAGGGTCGGAAAGCCGATGGTGCGGCCGAGCTTCTTGCCATGAATGACATGGCCCGAGATCGCATACGGATGGCCCAGCATCTGATGCGCTTGCGTGAAGTTGCCGGCATCCAGCGCAGTGCGGATCGCCGAGGACGAAATCCGCGTGCCATCATGCTGCACCGTCGGCAAGGTCTCGACATGAAAACCGTAGCGCCGGCCGGCTTCGATCAGCATCGCGACATTGCCGGCGCGGCGCGCACCGAAGCAAAAATCTTCGCCGACCATCAGCCATTTCACATGCAGACCGTCGACCAGAATGTCGCGAATGAATTCGTCGGGTGTCAGCGCGGCAAAATGCGCATTGAAATGCTGAACGATGACGCGGTCGATACCGGCCTGGTGCAGTGAACGCAATTTGTCACGCAAATTGGCGATGCGGGCAGGGGCTTTGGCTGGATCGCCCTGGATCCCGGCGAAGTATTCGCGCGGGTGCGGCTCGAACGTCATCACGGCCGAATCGAGTCCGAGCTTGCCAGCGGCTTCGGACACGCGTGCCAGCAAGGCCTGATGGCCGAGATGGACGCCGTCGAAATTGCCTATCGTCAGTGCGCACGGCGCACGGGCCGCAGCATTGGGTAATCCGCGAAATACCTTCATGGGGTCACAGTGGGGAGCAATCGGAAAGCCTTGGATTATAGATGCTTTCGGTGGCTTTCTTGCTGGAAGAGCAGGATAACTACGCATCCCGCTCTTCCGCCGTCACTGAACGCGCGCCTTCTCGCAGCGCGACTTGCTGCCCTCGACCTGGCAACGGTTGACCTGGCGGCCTGTGGTATCCCAGACCCGCACGTCCCATTGCCGTGCGCCACTGCGCTCCATCGTCATGTAACCGAAGCCGCCGGTCCATGCACTGACGTTGTCCACAATGGCACCGGGTGCCGGTGTGGCATCGGCTGGCAGGGTGTCGGGCAATGGCACCAGATCTTCCATCGTGCCCGAAAAGCCAGCGATGAACTGGCTGGGATGCGCACTGGCAAAGCTGACCTGCTGCCACAGATGGGTATGGCCCGACAGCAGTGCATCGATGCGCGGCGGCATGATCAGCGGGTTGATCGCGCCAAACACCGACTGGATGCCTTGATTGCCGGGCAGGACCTCGACGCCGCCTTGTGCATTCTTGCGGGCATAAAACCCGAGGATAGGCTGGTGGTTGGTGCCAATGTTGTAGCCGGCTTGTTGCGACAGTTGTTCGACCTGACGATACATCGCGCGGTATTTGTCGACGCGGACATCATCCGGCGCGATCGGACCGCCGGTGGTGTTGGATGTGTCGAGCACGATGACTTGCGCATCGCCGCCGAGCGGCACCGCGTACGCATCACTGAAGTCACCCCGGACATCATTGACGGCATCGTTGCAGTCGCGTCCGACTAGCAGCGGACGCGGATCGAGCATGCGCCACCAGCCCTGGCCGGCGCGACTGCAGGATTCATGATTGCCGCGCACCAGAACCCACGGTGCGGCTTGCAGCAACGGTGCGCCCGGCTGGAAAAAATCATCGCGCCAGGCATCCCAGCCATAGCCCCAGCTACTGCCGGCGCAGCCCGCATTGCCATCGGGGCAGGCGTTTTCGCGATAGTGATAGTCGCCGACATGGATGACCAGGTCGGGCTGCCAGCGCGCGGCGGCAGCGGCGATTCGGGCGAACGGATATTGCTCGGCATCGTTGCAGGGCTGGTAAGCCTGATCGCTTTTCTTCAGCCGGCAACCGGTGTCGCCAATGACCACGATGCGTCTGGCTTCGGGTTTCGGCAGCGGCAATGCACGACCGGCGACGCTGGCGGAGGTCGTCTTTGGCGGCAGCAATTTTTCGCAGGTCAGCAACGGAAAGGCCGATGGTTTGGAGTCGGTCACAGCCGAGCGGGTAGGGCGCTGCGCGTTCGTGCCGGCGGCAGCGCGCAAGTCCATCGCCACGTCCACTCCATCGAGTCGAATGAGCGGGCACTGTGCCGCATCGGTGAGCACGCGGGCGACCGCCTGGCCCTGTTCGCCAAGGACGACGAAGCTGGTCATGGCGGAGGTTGCGGCAGGATTGTCCGTGACGGGCATCGCCGTGCAGCCAGCAAGAAGCAGCGGCGCAATGCATAGCGTGCGATTGAATTGGGTAAAAGAAATCATGCAGGTCTCCTGACGCTGAAACGGAAAAATCCGGCAGAAAATTATTTTCCGCCGGATTGCCGGTCAGGCTTGAAAGTTTAGAACAAGACGTTGAGCGACGCCATCACACTGCGTTCCGGCTGGAACAGAAAGGTATCGCCGGCCGCTGCAACGCCATAACTGGCGGTGCCAGCGGTGGTATTGACTGGCTTGACAGCAATCACGTCCTGCTTGTTGAACAGGTTATAAATGCCGAACTGCAGCTTCATGCTTTTGACGCCCATGCCCGGATGGGCAAAGGTATAGCTGGCATTGAGATTGGTGGCGGTGATCGGGTTGAGCTTGTAGCCCTGGTCATCCAGCGCATAGGTCGAACCGGTGCGCTTGTAGATCAGCGAGCCGGACCAGCCAGCCATCTGGTACAGCAAACCCAGTGCCGCCGTCGAGTTCGGTACGGTCGCGACGGTCAATCCGGTTGCCTTTGATTCGGCGCGGTTGAGCGAGCCGTTGGTGTAGAGCGACAAGCCGTTCATGAATGCGTAAGTAACTTGTCCTTCCAGACCCTTGTAGGTCACGCCACCCTGGTTGTAATACACCGGCTGGGCATCGGTGCCCGGCAGGACCGCGAACTTGTTGCTGAAATCGATGTAATACAGGTCGGCATCGAACAGCAGCGCGTCGGTCTTGTGGACTACGCCCAATTGGTAATTGGTCGAGCGCTGTGCCTCGACCGTTGTGGTGTTGGCCTTGGTGCTCTGAAACAGGCTGATATCGGGTACCAGCATGCCCTTCGCATATTGGGCATAGGTCGACCAGATCGGGCTGAGCTTGTAGTTCGCCGTCAGGAACGGCAAGGTGGCGTGGAAATCCTTGTTGACCTGCTGTGGCAGACGCGCGGTCTGGTTCACTGAGGCATCAATGCTGAGCTTGGTCAGCATGGTCTTGATACCGGGCGTAATGGTCAGGTCAGGCGTGGCGGCCCACTCGAATTCGACAAAAGGCTGATAACTTTTCCAGCC
>CAILRJ010000333.1 GCA_903836575.1 uncultured Burkholderiales bacterium | reverse complement strand
TGATTGGACGATAGTGCAGTAAAACACCGTGCTTGGCAAGCTTGCCGGCAAATTAATTTCATGACCACCGCCAGCTCTACGCCGTCCCACCCACCGTCACCCCATCAATGCGCAACGTCGGTTGCCCGACCCCCACCGGCAAACTCTGGCCATCCTTGCCGCAAACGCCGACGCCGCTGTCGAGCCGCATGTCGTTACCGACCATCGATACGCGGTTCAGTACGTCCGGGCCGTTGCCGATCAGCGTGGCACCCTTGACCGGATAAGTGAGCTTGCCGTTCTCGATCAGGTAAGCCTCACTGGCCGAGAACACGAACTTGCCGTTGGTAATATCGACCTGCCCGCCACCAAAATTGACCGCATACAAACCATGTTTGACCGATGCCAGAATTTCTGCCGGGTCCTTGTCGCCACCGTGCATGTAGGTATTGGTCATACGCGGCATCGGCAGATGGGCAAATGATTCGCGCCGGGCGTTGCCGGTGACCGGCATTTTCATCAGGCGCGCATTCATCGTGTCTTGAATATAGCCTTTCAGAATGCCGTCTTCGATCAGCGTGGTGCACTGGGTCGGATTGCCTTCATCATCGATATTGAGCGAGCCGCGCCGGTCCGCAATAGTGCCGTCATCGACCACGGTGACACCTTTGGCGGCGACCCGTTCGCCGATCCGGCCGGCGAACGTGCTGGAGCCCTTGCGATTGAAGTCGCCTTCCAGACCATGACCGATCGCTTCGTGCAGCAAAATGCCGGGCCAGCCGGGACCAAGCACAACCGTCATCGGACCGGCCGGCGCCGGCCGCGCATCGAGATTAACCAATGCGGCATCGACCGCTTCGGTGGCGTACTGTTCCAGCAGCGCATCGGTGAAATAGCCATAGCCGAAACGTCCGCCACCGCCGGCCGAGCCGGTTTCGCGGCGGCCATTCTGTTCGGCGATTACTGTGAGCGATAGCCGCACCAGCGGCCGGATGTCGGCGGCCAGTACCCCATCGCTGCGCAATACCAGCACGACATCGTATTCGGCGGCCAGGCCGGCCATCACCTGCACGATGCGCGGGTCACGCGCGCGCGCCATGCGTTCGATGCGTTCGAGCAGGCGCACCTTGTCGGCTGCCTCCATTGACTGCAACGGATCATGCGGCAAATACAATGCGCGACCACCGGACGGCCGGTGTGACCCGGCTACCTTGACCTTGCCGGCCCCCTGACGGGCAATCGTGCGGGTGGCCGCAGCCGCCTCCAGCAACGCCGGTTCGGACAGTTCGTCCGAGTACGCAAAGGCGGTCTTGTCGCCCGAGACGGCCCGCACGCCGACACCCTGATCAATCGAAAAACTGCCGCTCTTGACGATGCCTTCTTCCAGGCTCCAGCTTTCGCTTTTGGTCGACTGAAAATACAGGTCGGCGTAATCAACCTTGTGGGTAAACATCGTGCCGATCGCCTTGAGCAGCTTGCCTTCGTCCAGACCGAACGGGGTCAGCAGCACGTCACGCGCGACAGTCAGGTTAGAAAAACTCGGTACAAACAGGTTCATGGCAAGGGGGCTTTACAGAAGGCGTTAGACAATCAGATCAGAGACGACGGTGCTGCAAGGCCGGCAAACTGGTCCGTACTTGTTCGAGGTAACTGGGCTCGACCTGGCCGAATACAAGTCCCTCGCCTTCCGGCAGCACGTCGCAGACTTTGCCCCACGGGTCGATGAGCATGCTGTGACCCCAGGTGCGACGGCCATTTTCGTGGCGGCCGCCCTGCCCGGAAGCCAGCACGTAACACTGGTTTTCGATCGCGCGGGCGCGCAGCAGGATTTCCCAATGGGCCTGGCCGGTGGTGTAGGTAAAGGCTGCCGGCACCACGATCAGTGCGCAACTACCCATTGCCCGGTACATCTCGGGAAAGCGCAAGTCGTAGCAGACCGACAGACCGACCCGGCCACAGGGTGCCTCGAACGTCATCACGTCAGCGCCGCGCGCAATCGTGCGGGCTTCGTCGTAGGCCTCGGCACCACTGGAAAAACTGAACAGGTGGATCTTGTCGTAGCGCACCACCAGTTCGCCAGCGGGGTTATACACCAGCGTGGTATTGCGGATCTTGCCGGCTTCGGTCGCGACCATCGGCAGCGTACCGCCGATCAGCCAGATGCCATGCTGACGTGCCATGTCGGCCATCGCTTGCTGGATCGGACCGCCTTCGGCTGCTTCGGCCAGCGCGATCTTGTCGGACTCGTGCATGCCCATGACCGGCCAGTATTCCGGCAACAGGACCAGTTGCGCGCCGCGTGCCGCGGCGTCGGCCACGAGTCGGGCGGCAACGTCGAGGTTGCGCATGACCGAGGGCGTCGACACCATCTGGATGGCGGCGACCGGAAAGGCCTTGGTCGGTGCAGTGGTCGTCGGCTGATCATTCATCGCTTATCCTTTTTTTGTCTCAGGGCGCGACCGGTGCGCCCGTCTTGCGATCGAGTTTGGTGACGAGCGGATCTTTCCACGGTCCGGTGATCGCGTATTCGAACGTGAACGCGCGCATCAGCGGATCGCGCAGGAACAGTTGCGCCAGGAACGAGCCTACTCCGATTATCGGATTGACCGCCAGCGCGTACACCACCGAGGCGGCACCGACATTGATTTCGGGTAGTACGACGACATGCAGGTTTTGCGTCTCGGACGCGATATCGACCGAACCATCCAGCAGCACCGTTGCGTTCACACTGCGCATCTTGAAATTACTGGTGCTGGCGACGCCCCGGGTAATGACCGCGTTGGCATTGATATTATCGAAGGCAAATCCTTCCGAAAACACGTCGCGAAAATCCAGCACCAACCGACGCGGCAGCGATTGCAAGCTCAGTACGCCCAGCAATTTCGCCGCGCCCGGATCAACCTTCAGAAATTGTCCGGCCGTCATGCCTAACTGGATCTGACCGCTCAGACTCGGCACATCGAGCGAAAAGGGTACGCCGTCCCAGGTCAGATCACCTGACAACTGGCCTTTTCCGCCGCGCAAAACATCCTCGAAACCGAATCGACCCAGCAATTTACCGGCATCGGCAATCTCCAGTGCATAGATCAGATTGCTAACGCTCTTGCCATCCCGGCTGATGAACTTGCCGCTGGCGTTCAGCGTGCCGTCGGCGTTGGCAATCGACAGCTTGCTGATGCGCCATTCGGTCCCGCTGACAGCTGCCACATTATTGGCCAGCAGTTCGACCCGGCCAAACGGCTTGCCGATCAGCTGGAAATTTTCGGCAATGATATCGAGCGCCGGAATTTGCGTGGCCGTGTCCTTGTTCTCAAGAAGATCCGCCACCTGGGTCGCCGCCGACTGCGGGATGGTCAGCGTCGACAAGCGCGCTGTCACCTTGCCGAGGCCGCGTCCGGACGGCGCTTCAGTCCAGGTCAGATAACCGGAAGCCTGGCCGGAATCGATATTGGCTTGCCAGACATTTTTCTGGCGCGAAACGCCGACCACCACGTTATCGAGCTTCTTGCCAGAAATAATCAGCTCCGTCGCGCGCGCGGCCATCACGTCAGGTTCGATGAACTGCTCCAGTGCAAACTCGCTGGCCACGCTGGCGGCGAACGACGTATCACGCGGCTTTTCCGCCGGCCCCACCGATGACACCAGCGCACGCCAGTCGTCGATGTTGAGCGTGCGCAAACTGACATTGAGATGCAGGCCATCCGCCGGTTCGGGTGGCGGCGTATTGACACCGATGCCACCACGCACCACCTGCCAGGTGGCATTTTTTTCGGCAGATTTGGCGCGCAGATAGCGTGCCGACACCGCGCTGCCAAGTGACAGCTTGATTTCCTCGCGCTGGGTTTGTGCTGCATCGGCGGGCAAGCCAGCCAGTTCGAAACGCAGTGGCAGACTCTCGACCGCACTTTTGCGTAACGGCACCGGCAAGTCCAGGGCCAGCCCCTGGAGAGTCGAGTCGACGATCACTTCGGCCAGATTTTTCTTGACGCTGATGGTTGCGCTGAAGCGGCTGGCACCGGAAATTTTTTGTAGCAGGCGCTGCAGTGCCGGATCGGGATAGTTCTCGCGCAAACCGTCGGCTGTCACACCGCCGTCGACCTTGACGACGATGTTGCCGTTCTCCTGCGAGCCACCGGCGATGCTCGACTGCGCGCCAAGGAAGCGGGCCCGCACGCCATTGAGCGTGAGCCCTTTTTCATTGAATTCGAGCTTGCCGGCAGTCTGGCCCAGCAACGGAATCGCGTTTTGCAACGTCACGTCATTGCCCATAAATTGCAACGCGCCATTGACCTTGGCATCGATCAGGTGATCCAGCGGCAAACGCAGCTTGAGTGTCAGCCTGGCGGGACCGACCGCTTTGGTTTCATCAGTGAAGCGACCAATCCACTCCAGCACCGGACTGGCGTTCACGTAACGCACCATGTCCTGCAAGGCGCCACTGGCTTCGCCATCGATCTCGAGCTGCGGATCGCTCGACAGCAGGTCCGGCACCACTGCCCGGACCTTCGACAAGGCAACGTCTTTGGTCAAGGCACTGTCGCCACGAATTTCCAGACGGGTGCGGTCGATCAGCAGCGTGCCACGGACTTTTTCCAGCAGGGGCCACAACGGTGCCTTGCCATCGGCACCAAAAAAGCCGGGAACATACAGCATCGCGCCATTGTCGATTCGGGCGTTGACGGTGAAAATCCCCTTGGGTTTGTCACCGGACCGGCTGCTGGCAAACGGAAATTGCGCAAGGTCGCCCTTGATCCGCACCACGACATCCCTGGCCTGCCCTTGCTGCAGCGCGCCGCTCAGCCAGGCCCGCAGCGGTCCCGGGGTTTGCAACGGCAGGTAGCGCGCGACCCGGTTGATATCGAGCGCGGCGACCGTCGCGGTCATGTCCATCGTGCCCGGTGCCGTGTCACCGGCCAGCAGCGACAGCAGATGATTACCGTGGGCATTGACCCGCACACCATCCTGCAGGAAATCGAGCTGGTCGATTTGCAGCAGCAACTGGTCATTGCTCTGAAAAGCCCAGCGCGACTGCATCGTCAATTGCTCGAACGGCACCAGCGGATCACTGAGGTAACCGGGCAGGCGCACGGCGACATTTGTCGATGCCAGATCGAGCGCACCGCGCCGGTCGGAGGCATCGATGCTGCCCGTCAGATTATCGAAACCCGGAATGGCCGGCATGGCAGCAAGCGCCGCACTGCTGGCGGTACGCGGCTGCGCGGCGCGGGCCGGCTGGGCACTGAGACTCAGGCCGCTGAACTTGCCTTTGACGCTGTAGGTCGTAATGGCCGGATAAGCGCCTTGCCAGCTGGCCTGAAAATCCTGTAACCGGCCGCGCGGAGCAAAGTCGGCCAGCATCTGATGCTGTGCGGCCGGCAGCGGCAAGCGCTCGACCAGATTGGCCAGCGTGGCCAGGTCAAGCAGCTTGGCCTGGATCTGGATTTTTTCCGGCGCCGTGACGGTGGCGGCGACGTAGGTTTCGGTGATCGTCGTCAGCGGCAACTGCAGGCCATCGTCGGTCTCCATCGAAAAATCGGTCAACGCAATCGTATGGCCGTGCACGCCAAAAGTCGGGATGCCGATCGCGGTCCTGGCATTGAGGGCTTCGCGCACTGCGATGCGCCCGCTGGCACGTTTCAGGTTGAGCGGCTGCAAGTCCTCCCGCAGACGGGTGACCACCCCGGACACGTCGATGTCAGCGGTCAGGTTGGCGATGCGGGCCCGGTCAATGCTCAGCCAGGTCCGCACCGAACCGCGACCGCTTTGCAGGTCGAACGGGAAGTCGATCCAGGTTTTCCAGGCCGCCAGGTCGGTTTCGCGCAGGTCGGCATAGAGTTCGCCACGCCACTGGCGCGGATCGGAGATCGGTGTGCTGAAGTGCGGATGGCTGAACGTGGCACGCACATCGAGCGGCGCGGCCAGCGCGACCGGCGGCACGGCCTTGAAGGCGACACGGTGATCGCGCCAGCTGTTGCGCAGCGTGAAGTCAAGTTGTTGCAGGATCAGTTCCGGTGCACCGCGCTGCTGGTCGACCCAGTGAATCCGTCCGCCACGAATAACGATTTCATCCTGTGCCAGAATCCAGTCGGCAGCGGCGCTATCGCCCGGCTTACCACTGTCAATGGCAATGCCGGCGACCAGAATGCGCCCCTGCGGATCGCGCACGATATCGATGTCGGGCTGCTCCAGCGTCAGCCGGCGCAGTCGCAAGTCGGCGACTGCCACACTCCACCACGACAGCGTCGCTTCGACTTTGGGCAAGGTCAAGGCAGCCTCGCCGCGCTGGTCGTGGATAACCACGTTGCCAAGCACCAGATCCGGATACAACCCGTGCCACGCTGACGCGATGGTACCGATGCTGACCGGCTGGCCAATGGCGCGACTGGCCAGTAGCTCGACATCCGGCTTGTACTGATCGATATTGGGCAACACCAGATACCGCATCAGCAGGAACAGCAGACAGAGCACCAGATAGAGGGCCAGCAGCAGCTTGAGCAGCGCGCCAACGGTGTGGTAAGTGGCGACATTGACGTAACGGTAGCCGCGCACGACAGCGCGCCAGGACTTCGTCAGGCGTCGACCGGACGATGTTGCAGACAAGGAATCGGGGAGCGTCAACGGACGACTCTGCGCAAACCCTGCAAGCGGCTTCGCATAGAATGACTACCTTGTTCTTCGTGAGTCACACGTCGTTGCATCATTCCTGAAAACATTTCCACACTATGACCAATTCCAGTTTGACCAGCACTAGTGCCTCCGGTTCGGATGCACGCCAATTGCGCATTGATTCTAGCGTTGACTCCCGCTTTCATGCCCGCTGGCTGGCGGCCGATCCGGCCCGTGCCGCACAGCTCGCCGAGCTTGCCGGATTATCGCTGAGCCCATCACTGTTTGCGCGCTTATTACAAAAAGAAATCAGCGCCGGTCTGGCACTGCCGCGTGCCATGCGTCGTCTGCGCAATCTGCTGCTGTCAACGCTGATCACACGCGACCTGGCCAGTGGAGGTGACCTGCCGCTTGTGGTCGATACGATGACGGCCTTCGCCGAATTCGCGCTGCAAACCCATGTCGCGGCGCTGAGCGCCGAACTGCAAGCGCTGCACGGTGTGCCGACCGGCGACGACAGCGGCTTGCCGCAAGCGCTGATTGTGCTCGGGATGGGCAAGCTGGGCGGCGGCGAACTCAATGTGTCGTCGGACATCGACCTGATCTTCGTGTATCCGGAAGATGGCGACACCCGGCCCACGGCGCCGCAACAGCGCACCCTGTCGAACCATGAATTTTTCATCCGCCTCGGCCGCCGGCTGATCGGCGACCTGTCTGAAATCACACAGGATGGATTTACCTTCCGCGTCGACATGGCATTGCGGCCCAACGGCAACGCCGGACCGCTGGTGGCTAGCATCAACATGGTCGAAGAATACCTGCTGGTGCAGGGACGCGAATGGGAACGCTATGCGTGGGTCAAGGCGCGCGCGATCTGCGGCGCGCCGGCCGACATCGCTGCGCTCGATAGCGTCGTGCAGCCCTTTGTGTATCGGCGCTATCTCGATTTCGGATCGATCGATGCATTGCGCGGCATGCACGGGCAGATTCGCGCCGAAGTGGCACGGGTCGAGGCACGGCATCCGGAGCGCAGCAACAACGTCAAGCTAGGCCGCGGTGGCATTCGCGAGATTGAATTTCTGGCGCAGGTATTCCAGCTCATTCGCGGTGGTCGCGATGCCGACCTGCGCTCGCGCTCGACCCGCGGCGTTCTGCAGTCGCTGGCGGACAAGCAATTGCTGGAGCCGGAGGTAGTCACCCAACTGCTGCATGCCTACACGTTCCTGCGCAACCTCGAACACCGGTTGCAATATCTCGATGATGCCCAGACCCACACGCTGCCCGCCAGCGAACCGGACCAGCTGATCGTCGCGCGCATGATGGGCTATGCCGATACCGCCGGTCTGCTGGCTGAACTGGCACGGCAGCGACAATGCGTATCGACCCAGTTCGATGCGATGTTTGCCGACAGGGAGGCCTCTGCCGGCGCACATCCCGCCGAGCATCCCGGCATCCACGACGCGCTGCTAGCCGACGACCCGCTCGACGCACTCGAAGCGGTGCTGGCCAGACTGGGTTTTAGCGAAGCGCATGAAGGCGCACGGCGCCTGCTGTCGACCTGGCAATCAAGCCGCCTGCAGGCACTGCCTGAAATCAGCCGCAATCGCCTGATCGCGCTGGTCAATGCGGCGCTGCCGCTGTTGGCCGACTGTGGCGCAATGCAACTGATCACCTTGCACCGGCTGCTCGATTTCATGGAAACCGTGGCGCGCCGCGCGGCGTATCTGGCCTTGCTGACCGAATATCCGCATGCGTTGCAGCGCGTCGTACGCATGATGAGCACCAGCGACTGGGCCGCCAAATACCTGACCCGCCATCCGATCCTGCTCGATGAGTTGCTGGACGACCGCACCTTGCGCGCCGCACCCGACTGGCCTGCCTTTCGCCTCGAATTGCAGCGCCAGCTCGCCGCCACACCCGGTGATACCGAACGCCAGATGGATACCTTGCGCGAAATGCACCATGCGCAAACGCTGCGCCTGCTGGCGCAGGACATCGAAGGTGACCTTAGTGTCGAGCACCTGGCCGATCATTTGTCGACACTGGCCGACATCCTGGTCGACCAGACGGTTCTGGCGGTGTGGAACACGCTGCC
>CAILRJ010000332.1 GCA_903836575.1 uncultured Burkholderiales bacterium | reverse complement strand
TTATATTTATTTTAACTTTTAAGGAATTGTCATGACTGACCTCTCATTCGTAGCATTGGCGTGTGGTTTGATTATCGGCCTGGGCGCCATCGGTGCTTGTATCGGTATCGCTATCATGGGCGGTAAGTATCTTGAAGCGTCAGCTCGTCAGCCAGAACTGATGAATGCACTGCAAACCAAAATGTTTCTGCTCGCTGGTCTGATCGATGCTGCGTTCCTGATCGGTGTTGGTATCGCTATGTTGTTTGCGTTTGCAAACCCGTTCATCGCCAAGTAATTCGGTGCCCGTGGCCGCGCCCCGTCCCGGGGTGTCGGTCGACCGTATTCTGCTAAGGAAAATACCATGAACCTCAATGCAACTTTGATTGCACAGTTCGTGGTCTTCTTCATCCTCGCCGGCTTCACGATGAAATTCGTGTGGCCGCCGTTGACGAAAGCGCTCGATGAGCGCGCCAAGAAGATCGCGGACGGTTTGGCTGCGGCCGAACGTGGCAAGGCCGAAATGGCTGCCGCAGAGAAGCGTGTTCAGGCGCAGCTGGCATCGGCTAACGATGCTGGTCAAAAGCGAATCAGCGATGCTGAGAAGCGCGCCCAGGGCATCATTGACGAAGCTAAAAACACTGCAACAGTTGAGGCTGCGCGCATTGTTGCCGCTGCTAAAGCCGAAGCTGATCAGCAAGTTACCCATGCACGCGAAGAATTGCGTGATCAGGTTGCTACGCTGGCAGTAAAAGGCGCTGAGCAAATTTTGAAGCGTGAAGTCAATGCAGCCGTCCATGCCGAGCTGTTGGCTCATCTGAAAACCGAGCTGTAATCATGGCCGAACTCGCAACGATTGCCCGTCCTTACGCCGAAGCCCTGTTTCGCATCGCAAAGACAGAAGACCTGACCGTATGGTCAGGTTTGGTCGCGGAGATGGCTCAGGTTGCTGCAGATCCCGATCTGCAAGCACTGACGCACAACCCGAAAATTTCGGATGCGGACATTGCCGCCACTTTCCTGTCTGCTGTCAAATCGCCAGTCAGTGCTGAAGCCAATAACTTCATCACGATGCTGATCGAAAACGGTCGCCTGACTTTGCTGCCAGAAATCGACGCCCAATTCCAGGTATTGAAAAATACCCAGGAAGGTGCTGCAGATGCGGACATCGTCAGCGCGTTCGAGTTGACGCCGGAGCAGGTCAGTGCGCTGATTGCAACGCTGGAAAAAAAATTCGGTCGCAAACTCAATCCGTTGGTGTCGGTGGATTCGACGCTAATTGGTGGTGTGCGCGTAGTTGTCGGAGACGAAGTGCTCGACACGTCGGTGCGCGCAAAGCTGCAACAGATGCAGGTCGCGCTCACCGCGTAACCTTGCAAACCTTGCCCCTCGCGTAAGCCAGAGAAAAATTTTAGGAGTTTATATGCAACTCAACCCGTCCGAAATCAGCGAACTGATCAAGAGCCGGATTCAGGGTCTCAGCGACAGCGCCGAGATTCGTAATCAAGGTACGGTCATTTCGGTATCCGATGGTATCTGCCGCATCCACGGTTTGTCCGACGTGATGCAAGGCGAGATGCTGGAATTTCCAGGTAACACCTTCGGCCTCGCGCTGAACCTCGAGCGTGACTCGGTCGGTTCCGTGATTCTGGGTGATTACGAGCACATCTCGGAAGGCGATACGGTCAAATGTACCGGTCGTATTCTGGAAGTGCCGATTGGTCCTGAACTGTGCGGCCGTGTGGTCAATGCACTGGGTCAGCCAATTGATGGCAAAGGTCCTGTCAATGCCAAGCTGACGGCGCCGATTGAAAAGATCGCGCCTGGCGTGATTGCCCGTCAATCCGTATCGCAGCCAATGCAAACCGGTCTGAAGTCGATCGATGCAATGGTGCCGATTGGTCGCGGTCAACGCGAACTGATCATTGGCGATCGTCAAACCGGCAAGACCGCAGTGGCGATCGATGCGATCATCAACCAGAAGGGTCAGGGCGTAACGTGTATCTACGTTGCAATCGGCCAAAAAGCATCGTCGATCAAGAACATCGTGCGTTCGCTCGAATTGCACAATGCGATGGAATACACGATTGTCGTGGCTGCTTCAGCTTCCGAATCGGCTGCTATGCAGTTCGTCGCACCGTACGCCGGTTGCGCCATGGGTGAATATTTCCGTGACCGTGGTGAAGATGCGCTGATCGTTTATGACGATCTGTCCAAGCAAGCTGTCGCGTACCGCCAGGTGTCGTTGCTGCTGCGCCGTCCACCAGGTCGCGAAGCCTACCCTGGCGACGTGTTCTATCTTCACAGCCGTTTGCTTGAGCGCGCAGCGCGTGTTAATCCAGACTACGTCGAAGCCTTCACCAAGGGTGAAGTCAAGGGCAAGACTGGTTCGCTGACAGCTTTGCCGATCATCGAAACCCAAGCTGGTGACGTCTCTGCTTTCGTTCCAACCAACGTAATTTCGATTACTGACGGCCAGATTTTCCTTGAAACATCGCTGTTTAACGCCGGTGTCCGTCCTGCGATTAACGCCGGTATTTCGGTGTCGCGCGTTGGTGGCGCAGCTCAGACCAAGGTCATCAAAAACCTGTCCGGTGGTATTCGTACCGACTTGGCCCAGTACCGTGAATTGGCAGCGTTTGCGCAGTTTGCTTCAGACCTCGATGCATCGACCCGCAAGCAGCTCGATCGTGGCGCGCGCGTTACTGAGTTGCTCAAGCAGGCACAGTACTCACCGTTGTCGATTTCGCTGATGGCATGTTCGCTGTTTGCGGTCAACAAAGGCTACCTCGATGATGTCGAAGTCAAGCAAGTGTTGCCGTTTGAATCGGGTCTGCATGGCTTCATGAAGAGCAGCCACGCCGCTCTGTTGCAGAAGATCGAAGAAACCAAGCAGCTCGACAAGGACGGTGAAGTTGCACTGGCTGCGGCGATTGCAGATTTCAAGAAATCGTTCTGACCCTAACTGTGCATAAGGAGTAACTAAGCATGGCTTCAGGTAAAGAGATTCGAGGCAAGATCAAGAGCGTAGAAAATACGAAGAAGATCACCAAGGCGATGGAAATGGTCGCCGCATCCAAGATGCGTAAAGCGCAAGAGCGGATGCGTGCGGCTCGTCCCTACAGCGAGAAGATTCGTAACATTGCGGCTAACCTGTCACAGGCAAACCCCGAGTACACGCATCCGTTTTTGGTCTCGCAAGCGGCCGCTAAGCGCGTTGGTTTCATCGTTGTCACAACTGATAAAGGGTTGTGCGGCGGTCTGAATACCAATGCGTTGCGTCTGTTGACGACAAAGATGCGCGAAGTCGAAGGCACGGGTAACAAGATCGAGGCTGTGGCGATCGGCAACAAGGGATTTGGTTTTCTGAATCGTGTCGGTGTGACCGTGGTGTCGCATGCGGTGCAACTCGGCGATGCCCCACATCTCGACAAGCTGATTGGTCCGGTCAAGGTTTTGCTGGATGCGTATCAGGAAGGTCGGTTGGACGCGGTGTACGTGGTGTACACCAAGTTCATTAATACGATGCGTCAGGAAGCGACATTGGAGCAATTGCTGCCACTGTCGGCTGACAAACTGGAAGCCGATAAAGGTAATACCTCATGGGATTACATTTACGAGCCAGATGCGCAATCGGTGATTGATGAGTTGCTGTTGCGTTATGTAGAAGCATTGATTTTCCAGGCAGTCGCAGAAAATATGGCGTCCGAGCAATCGGCGCGTATGGTAGCGATGAAGTCTGCCAGCGACAACGCCGGCAACGTGATTGGTGAATTGAAGCTGATTTATAACAAGACGCGTCAGGCAGCGATTACGAAAGAATTGTCGGAGATTGTTTCCGGAGCGGCTGCAGTCTAGCGCTCCTTGCGGTTCGGAGCTGATGCGTCGCCGAAAGCTTCGCATTGCTCCGGTCCCAATTGAATAGAACATGACGCAACTTGACTACATGCCGCCTTGAAGGCGAAAAGCACGTAATCGAGCTGCCAGGAATTTAAATTACTTTTGAAGGAACGAACATGGCTGACGGCAAAATCGTTCAGTGTATCGGCGCAGTGGTGGACGTTGAGTTCCCGCGCAACGCGATGCCCAAGGTGTACGACGCCTTGAAAATGGAAGGCTCGGAATTGACACTGGAAGTACAACAGCAGCTGGGCGACGGCATTGTCCGTACCATTGCGCTGGGTACTTCCGACGGTTTGCGCCGCGGCATGATTATCCAGAATACCGGCGGGCCGATTATGGTTCCAGTTGGTAAGGCAACGCTGGGTCGCATCATGGACGTATTGGGTAATCCGATTGACGAATGCGGTCCAGTGAGCCATGAAAAAATGGCTTCGATCCATCGTAAAGCGCCAGCGTATGACGAGTTGTCGCCATCGCAGGACTTGCTCGAAACCGGTATCAAAGTGATCGACCTGGTATGTCCGTTTGCCAAGGGCGGTAAAGTCGGTTTGTTCGGTGGCGCCGGTGTCGGCAAGACCGTGAACATGATGGAACTGATCAACAACATCGCCAAGGCACACAGCGGCTTGTCCGTGTTTGCAGGCGTTGGTGAGCGCACGCGTGAAGGTAATGACTTCTACCACGAGATGGCTGATGCGAAAGTAGTCGACCTCGAAAATCCGGAAAACTCCAAAGTCGCAATGGTCTATGGCCAGATGAATGAACCGCCGGGTAACCGTCTGCGCGTTGCGCTAACCGGCCTGACAATCGCGGAAAGTTTCCGTGACGAAGGTAAGGATGTTCTTTTCTTCGTCGACAATATTTATCGCTTTACGTTGGCCGGTACGGAAGTGTCCGCTCTGCTGGGACGTATGCCTTCTGCAGTGGGTTACCAGCCAACATTGGCTGAAGAAATGGGCCGTCTGCAAGAGCGCATTACATCGACCAAAGTCGGTTCGATTACCTCGATTCAAGCAGTCTACGTTCCTGCCGATGACTTGACCGACCCGTCGCCAGCAACCACATTTGCTCACTTGGATTCAACCGTCGTTCTGTCGCGTGACATCGCTTCGCTGGGTATCTACCCTGCGGTCGATCCACTCGATTCGACCTCACGCCAGCTCGACCCGCTTGTCGTTGGTCAGGACCACTACGACACGGCTCGCTCAGTGCAGGGTATTTTGCAGCGCTACAAGGAATTACGCGACATTATCGCGATTCTGGGTATGGACGAATTGGCACCGGAAGACAAATTGCTGGTCGCGCGTGCACGTAAAATGCAACGCTTCCTGTCGCAGCCGTTCCACGTTGCTGAGGTATTTACCGGCGCACCTGGTAAATACGTTTCGCTGAAAGACACGATCAAGGGTTTCAAAATGATCGCATCGGGCGAACTTGATCACCTGCCGGAGCAAGCGTTCTACATGGTTGGTACGATCGAAGAAGCAATCGAAAAAGCCAAGAAAGCTCAGTAATCGTCGTCTGTCGGCATCGGGATTATTCGAAGCCGGCAGCACGTTGACTGACTCACTGAACAGATAAGGTTTCAAGATGGCACACACTATTTACGTTGATGTGGTTTCGGCCGAAACGCAGATCTTTTCCGGTGAAGCCGAGTTCGTTGCGTTGCCGGGCGAGTCGGGTGAGCTGGGTATTTACCCGGGCCATACGCCACTGATTACCCGTATTAAACCAGGCACCGTGCGCATCAAGGTGGCAGGTCAAGCCGAGATGGAACTGGTGTTCGTCGCGGGCGGTATTCTGGAAGTGCAACCTAATGCTGTAACGGTCTTGGCAGATACCGCAATTCGCGGCGACGACCTTGACGAAGCCAAGGCATTGGAAGCAAAGCGTTTGGCTGAGGAAGCAATGATCAACCAGGAATCAAAAATTGACTATGCCGCTGCACAAGCAGAACTGTCAGTCGCGATTGCCCAGTTGGCAGCGATCCAGCGGTTGCGTCACAAGCGTTGATTTTTTAGTAGCACGCAGTAAGCGAAAGGCAGCCAAGGCTGCCTTTTTTAATTCTCAACATTCTAGTTTCATCTCTGGTGTTTAGTACGTCGTGGCTGTTCAAAACCGTGATTAGTTTTACAGCCGCCTCGTCGTCATAGTGTCGGGTTACCGATGCCGCTGACACGCATTCGGATAATAAGAAGCTGAGCGGATTTCATCTCGAGCGCATTCGACCATACCCCATACACTACGCTCGTGGAGTTCGATCGAAATGTTGACGGTTAGCTTTCCAGATGGTTGCCATGAGAAGGGTTACCGGATCATCTGGATCAACTAACTGAGTCACTTTATCCATGTCATGCGCAGCATTTTCGATAAGGCCAGGGCCGACCAAGTGCTCAATCGATGAAAAATGATAAAAACCCATTTTCCAGTCCGGGAACATGCGCGGGCGATCCCGCAGCGAATCGACAAGAATTAACACTGCTTCGTGGCGACGATCCATCAAGATTTTTTTAAACAGCAACTCAATTGCTTCCGGTTCACCTTCCATCAGTTGCAAGAATAAACCATCATGATGGAGCAGTACGCCTGAAATTCCGGTTGCCTGATTAGATGCGCGTGCCTGAATCAATAATTTATTAAGATCGTCCAGCGACATACGCTGTATTGAGCGGCTGACGTAGACGAGACTGCGAATTGGATTTTGCATTTTTGCCCTCCAATGAAAATCCTAAGCCGGTTCTTGGCAATACACAAGGCATCCTGATTGTGGTCAATCGGTTACTTTTATGGCATTTGTAATCTGTCGAGATGTGGCTGGAGATCAAACAGGGAGGCGATTTATTATCGACACCATCCACATTGTTAAGCCACAACCCGTGTTTTAGTCTGCCTATCAATTTGAAGCTCCAGATGATCCGGTTCGGCTGCAGCTCGTATGGCTTGATGCAAAATTCGCGCTGTAGTTCATTAGGCCAGTTTTATTTATCCGGCATGTCATTACCGGGATTGCAGTTCGGATTGCGCTTTATGGATCCCTGTTAGGGCTTTGGGCGATAATACGGGCTTCTTCGATGTTCCCAGGATTCGGCTGATGTCTACCAAGTTTGCTCCACTGAAAAACGATACCTTTTTGCGTGCACTACTGCGTCAACCTACCGATTACACACCTGTCTGGCTGATGCGCCAGGCCGGTCGCTACTTACCGGAATATCGCGCTACGCGCGCCCGTGCAGGTTCTTTTTTAGGATTAGCAAAAAATCCTGACTATGCAACCGAAGTGACCCTGCAACCACTTGATCGTTTCCCATTGGATGCTGCAATCTTATTTTCAGACATCCTGACGGTGCCAGATGCGATGGGGCTGGGTCTTTATTTTGCGGATGGCGAAGGTCCAAAATTCGAACGACCACTTCGGGACGAGGCGGCTGTGATGGCGTTGCAAGCGCCGGATTTGGGCGATTTGCAGTATGTCTATGACGCTGTGACGCAGATACGTACGGAGCTTGATGGCCGCGTGCCGCTAATCGGGTTTTCGGGCAGTCCTTGGACGCTCGCATGCTATATGGTCGAAGGCGGTGGATCCGACGATTTCCGTCGCGTAAAAAGCATGCTCTACGATCGGCCTGATTTGATGCATCGTATCTTGTCAATTAATGCCAAAGCCGTTGCCGGATATCTCAACGCCCAGATTGCAGCAGGAGCACAAGCCGTCATGATTTTTGATAGCTGGGGCGGAGCGCTTGCAGATGGTGCGTACCAGCAATTTTCACTGGACTATATGCGCGAAGTCGTCGCCCAGCTGGATCTCGATCAGGATGGTGTGCGCATCCCATGCATTGTTTTCACCAAGGGCGGCGGGTTGTGGCTCGACCAGATCGCTGATATCGGTGCTGATGCGGTTGGATTGGATTGGACTGTCAATCTGGGTCGTGCACGTGCGTTGGTTGGCGACAAGGTGGCTTTGCAGGGAAATCTTGATCCGGTAGCGTTGTTTGCAAAACCCGAACAGATTCATGCCGAGGTGGCAAGAACACTCGCTTCGTATGGTGCCCCTTCTGCGGGTCACGGACATGTTTTTAATCTTGGTCATGGTATTTCACAGTTCACACAACCAGAGGCGGTTTCCGTGATGGTTGAAGCGGTGCATAGTCTTAGTCGATCAGTGCGGTAAGCCTTTTAGATAGTGATTTTGATGCGTCGCAATAGCACCTTATACACAAAAATCGGTCACCGATAAAAAAGAAAATATTTTTTTATAATAAATTTCTTTCCATAGTTGTTAATTGTAAGTCATTGATTTTAATGGTTAAAATTTTCGCCGTTACAAAAGGCAAAGTGTGGAATCCGGCGTCGGCTATGGCCTGGCGGCTTGTCAAGAGTCAGTTATCCACAAAGTTATCCACAGTTATTGTGGATATATCCAAAAGTGCTTACAAATCGGGGTGTTACGTCATTACTTCATGTTTTACATGAAGTAATGAAATTCATTCTTGGAGCGTTTCATCCGTCATGCTGTTGACATAGCAATTTTTCTCCTGTTATGTTTTTCGATAAGTTTTCACTGGAAACTAACCAAAAGAAAATGAAAGTCAACATTAATAGTCATCTTATTTTGGACTTATTCACAAAATAGATGTGGCGTTAATCGATCTGTATTCGTATAAAAATTAATTTTTAGCCCAAAGACAATTTTTTTAACTCATTGATTTTAATGAACTTAATTTTTTCTTCTCTTTTGTCAAATCCCTAGAAACCGGCATGAATACTAGGGTTCGGGTTTGTCAATAGGCCCTTATCCACAAAGTTATCCACAGGCATCAGGAATCTATAAAAAAGACCTTTTAAAACTGATAGTTAGCTTATTTTCACAAGGATTACCTTAACTCGTGCAATCTTGTATCTTGACCGTCGCAATCGATGCCCCGCTCAATGTCTGTTTCGACTATCGCTGGTCGCCGGAGACAGATAGTGCGCAATTGCCCGAGGTAGGACAAATCGCCATCGTGCCATTCGGTCGCCGTGAAGTCGCTGCAATGATTGTCGGGATCGGCTCAAGTACTGAGATTCCTGCCGAAAAGCTCAAGGACGTGCTTGTTGTACACGCACAAATGCCACCATTAAGCCCTTCTTGGATGGCGTTGTGCCGGTTCGCTGCGGCTTATTATCATCGCCCGCTAGGTGAAGTCGTGATTCCGGCATTGCCGAAAAATTTACGTGGATTGAAGACGGTGGCACTCGATCGTGCGCAAAAAAAACTCGATCAGCCTCGTGTTAAGCATGATGCGACGCCTGCGAACGTACCCGTGCTCAATCCTGCGCAACATTTAGCGGCGGATGCGATTGCGAGTGCGACTGGTTATGTGCCGCATTTGCTGTACGGGGTGACTGGCAGCGGCAAAACCGAAGTGTATTTACATGCAGCAGCGACCATTCTCAGCCAAGCCAGTGACCTTGATAATCCGGCACAGATATTGATCATGGTGCCCGAGATCAACCTGACTCCGCAGCTTGAAGGCAATATCCGTGCGCGCTTTCCTACCGTCATGGTGGTGACATTACATAGCGGACTAGCGGAAGGAGAACGACTACGAAACTGGTTAGCGGCGCATCTGGGACACGCCCGCATCATTCTCGGCACCAGGCTAGCGCTATTGGCTTCGTTCCCGCATCTCAAGCTGATCATCATCGATGAGGAGCACGATCCGTCTTACAAGCAACAGGAAGGCTTGCGTTACTCGGCGCGTGATCTGGCAGTTTGGCGCGCACGGCAGTTGGCAATACCACTCGTGTTGGGTTCGGCAACGCCGTCATTGGAAACCTGGCATCACGCACAATCGGGACGCTATCGCCAGCTCGATTTACGTGACAGGGCAGTGCGCGATGCTGTCTTGCCGAAGGTGAGTTTGATTAACATGGAGCATGACAAACCATTTGAAGGCATTACGTCGACCTTGCTGGCAGCGCTCAAATTACGGTTGGCGCGCGGTGAACAATCACTGTTATTCCTGAACCGGCGCGGTTATGCCCCGGTTCTGGCTTGCGATGCCTGCGGCTGGATTAGCAATTGCACGCGTTGCACGGCATTCATGGTGTTGCACAAGCCCGATTACCGACTGCGGTGTCATCATTGCGGCCTTGAACATCGTATTCCGAAAGCGTGTCCAACCTGCGGTAACGTGGATATCCAGCCTCTTGGTCGCGGTACCCAGCGGGTCGAGGAAGGCTTACAGAGCTTGTTGCCCGGGGCGCGCCTGCTACGCATCGATGCAGACTCGACCCGACGTAAGGGTACCGCTCAGGCGGCTTTTGATAGTGTGCATCGCGGGGAGGTTGATATCCTGATTGGTACTCAGATGGTTGCCAAAGGACATGACTTCAAGAACCTGACTCTGGTCGGCATTCTCAATCCCGACACGGCGCTGTTCTCGCAAGATTATCGGGCCAGCGAGCGCCTGTTCGCGCAGCTGATGCAGGTTGCGGGGCGGGCAGGACGAGCGGCGCCGAAAGAAGGCGGGAGCGCCAGCGAAGTACTGATCCAGACGCGCTATCCGCAACACCCGCTGTATGCCGCCATCATCGCGCACAACTACGACCGCTTCGCCAACGAACTGCTGGCGGAACGCCGCCAAGCTGGCTTGCCACCGTTTATCTACCAGGCATTGCTGCGAGCAGAAGCCCGTGAACTTCCGATCGCCCTTGAATTCCTGCATGCAGCCGCTGCAGCGGTGAAACAGGACGGGATTATTATCAACGATCCCATTCCGATGACCATGACGCGCGTTGCCAATGTCGACCGGGCCCAGTTACTGGTCGAATCGTCTTCGCGCCCGACGTTACAAGCATTCCTCACGCCATGGATCGCCACACTGCGCGAGATCAAGACAAAGGCGCGCTGGTCGGTCGAAGTCGATCCGGTGGATATCTGAACCATATTTAGTGCAGTTCACCATCCTGTGCCATCTGACGGATCAGCCGGACTGTGTCGATATCGGCTTCCTGATAAGCGGAATGTCGAAATTCGTTATAAAACGCGTCGACTGAACCCTCTTCTTCATGTTGGCTGTCTTCATACGAAAACCGGACAAAGAACAGATCTGGCTGTGGTTCCTCGATCGTCATGGTCAACGACGACGGGGCAATATCTTTCTGTTGCGGTATCGCGTAGTGAACAGAATGGCCGGGTGTCAGTGTCACCTCGTCGCGGATAACGAGATCACCGTATTGCAATTCGCGTGAAAAACCTGAACCGGAGTGGGCCGTGATCGAACAGCCGTCCAGATAAGGCACGAATAATTTTGGTGCCTTGGCGCGCAATACCAGGCCAAGCCAGAGCTGCTCGCGCGTCAGCAGGTCGACCAGGGGCAGGAGCGGATCATTGATTTCGATCAAGTGGGTAAATTTCATGCGATTGCCATTTCATTAAGCGTTAAAAACTAACGTCAATATCGGGCCGCATCGCTTGCTTTGCAAGCGGAGGTGCAGTGCCATCTCGAATCAATCTCAGCAGACAAATTACTCTGACGACATTTTGGTCGCTCAGGTGAGACGGGCCGGACGCGTCAGCCCCAGCCCCAGCCATTGCGTCGGCGGCGCGCCCTGCAGAGCGCTGGCATAATCGGGCAAGACGACGTCATCATCCTGATGTCGACCAACATCCCCGGAGAGATCAATGAAGACCCACCAGCTGCTGGCGCTGCCCGCCATCCTGCTTATCCTGTGTGCGGCGTTGTCATCGCCGGTTTTTGCGGCCGGGGCGGTGGATGCCGACACGCTGTCAGTGCCACAAGTGCCGTTCGAAAAATATACCTTGGCTAACGGACTCGACGTGATTCTGGTGGAGAACCATCGTTTACCTCTGACGGCAGTCAACCTCTGGTATCACGTAGGTCCAGCCAACGAAGCTCCCGGACTGACCGGTTTTGCGCATTTGTTTGAACACATGATGTTTGCCGCGTCGAAGCATGTCCCGCGTGGTACGGCGGATAAATTACTCGAAGGCGCCGGGGCGACCGATTCCAATGGCAGTACTGATTTCGATCGCACCAACTACTTTGACACCGTACCGTCGAATCAACTCGAACTGGCGCTATGGGTGCACGCCGACCGCATGGGCTATTTGCTTGATGTGCTTGACCAGACCGCGTTGACCAACCAGATCGATGTGGTCCGCAACGAGCGTCGCCAAAGCATCGAAAACGCGCCCTATGGCATCGTTGAAGAAGCCCTGTTTCACCAGCTATTTCCTAAGACCCATCCGTACTACGCCAGCGTCATGGGTTCGCATGCCGATATCCAGTCGGCCAAACTGGGCGACATCAAACACTTTTTCACCCAGTATTACCGGCCGAACAATGCCAGCCTCGTCATCGTCGGCGATATCGACAAGGTCCGCACCAAAGCACTGGTGGCAAAATATTTCGGCAGTTTCAAGCGCGGTCCGGTACTGACGAAGCCGGTTGCCGTCACGCCGCCCATCACCAGCGAGCGGCGTGCCGTCGTGACCGATCAGATCGAACTGCCACGGGTCTACATGGCCTGGCTGACGTCACCGGCGTACCAGCCGGGGGATGCCGAGCTGGCGATTGCCGGACAAATCCTTGGTGGCGGAAAATCCAGCCGGCTCTACAAGTCGCTGGTCTACGACAAGCAGATCGCGCAAGAGGTCAGCGCCTCGCAGGGCTCGAACGCACTGACCTCGATGTTTGTCGTATCGGTGACTGCGCGTCCTGGTCATGACGCTAAAGAAATCGAAGCGGCTATCGATGAGCAGCTGCAGCTATTGCGCAAGAACGGCCCCGATGACAAGGAAGTCGCGCGCGCGCGCAACACCATCGAAACCGCGATGCTGACCCGACTTGAGAAAGTCGGCGGTGAAGGCATGGCCAATCAACTGAACCAGTACAACCAGTATCTTGGCGACCCGGGTTATCTGCCGAAAGACATCGAACGCTACCGTCAGGTTACTGCCACCGGCGTCAAGCGCGTCATCGATGCGCAATTGGCGTCGAATGCCCGCGTAGTCGTCGTTGGCGTGCCGGGTCCGAAAGATCTCGGGCCGGAAGTAGCGACGCCGCCTGTCGTGAAAGGACCTGCTGAAGCGCTCACTTCGCTGAACAAGGATGAGCCATGGCGCCTGAAGGTGCCGAAGGGCCAGCCACTGAAACCGTTCGCGCTGCCCATTGGCGACAGCTTCACGCTCGCCAATGGACTGACGGTGATCCACAACTTCAATCCGGCGCTGCCGCTGGTGGCTGCCGAGCTGGTGGTGCGCAGCGGTTCCGGCGCAAACCCTGCCGGCCAGCCGGGCTTGGCCAGCTTTACCGCGCACATGCTGGAGGAAGGCACGACCAGCCGCAGCGCACCGCAGATCGCCGATGAACTCGCGCAGCTTGGTGCGTTCATGACGACCGGTGTGAATGCCGATGCGTCGATCGCTTCGGTGATGTCGCTCAAAACCAATTTCAGCCAGTCGCTTGATGTGCTGGCCGACATGGTCCAGCGCCCGGCGTTTCCGGCGGAAGAAATCGAACGCAGCCGCAGCAGCCGGCTCGGTGAGCTCAGTCAGGAACGCGAGAATGCGCCGGCCGTAGCGGCTCGTATCGAACTCGCTGCACTCTATGGCGACGTGCACCCGTACGGCAGTACCGACCTCGGAACCGGGTCTGCGGTCAAGACTACCAGCCGTGCCGACCTCGCAGGTTTCTGGCAGCAGCATTATGTCCCCGGCAATGCTGCGCTGGTGGTTTCCGGCGACATCACACGCGCAGCCTTGAAGGCATTGGCCGAGACCCGCTTCGGTGAATGGAAAGGTGTAGCCAGCGAGCAGGCTGCACCCGGACCGGACCAACCAACCAGCGCCAGACTGATCCTGGTCGACAAGCCCGGCGCACCACAAACCGCAATCCGTGTAGCCATCCTCGGCCCCGATCGCAAGACGCCTGATTTCGACGCCTTGCAGGTGATGAATGCCGCGCTAGGCGGCTTGTTCACCAGTCGGATCAACAGCAACTTGCGCGAAGAAAAAGGCTACACCTACGGCACCAAATCC
>CAILRJ010000331.1 GCA_903836575.1 uncultured Burkholderiales bacterium | reverse complement strand
TTCTTCCGAATTGCGTTCTTTGCGGTCACCAGACTAACGGTGGCAACAAGGAATTCTACAAGTTAAGCCTGATGACCATAGCGCGTCGGTACCACCCCTTCCCATCCCGAACAGGACCGTGAAACGACGTTGCGCCGATGAGAGTGCGTCAACACGTGTGAAAGTAGGTCATCGTCAGGCTAAGTTACATGCAGCAAACAAGAGGGCCCTTCGAAAGAAGGGCCTTTTTGCGTTTGGGGATCTGAAAAACTGCAGTCGAAACGAACCCCGCGCCCTGCAGGCTGCCACTGTCGCTGGCAGCGGCACGGCAACGATTGGGTATGCAGAAATTAATGATAATGAGAATCCAGGGTCGTCCGGTGGCTTCGGACTGACGGAATGCATTATCTATGGCAGCCAATTTCAGAAAGGAAAAGAGAAATCCTTACCGGCGTGGGTGACGGCCAGGATTCAATCAATTTTGTCTGATAAGCTGAGTGTGGTCAGTTAATTTGATGGTGCAACATTCACGATCCGTGATGGTCGCAAGACATGCCAAATTGATACTAAAACGCCGGCAGCTATTCAAGCTGACGGCGCTTTAGTATCGAAGATATTTGTTTATAAGTTTGTGCCTTGCCAGCTATTGCAGATAACGCAATGGTGATGCTGGCACGACCAGTGGACATGATGTCTTCGTTCCAGATTAACGTGCCGCAGTGCGTCGCTGTGGTGACGCATCCGGTTGAACGAAGACGTCCAGATAGAGCTTCTCGTCGAGCACAGGCAAGTCTCGCTGCGCGGCGGCGGCGAGCAGTTCGGCGGCCAGAGTCGTCATGATCCGGTAATTGCCGGCCGCATGATCGCACAGGGTATGGCGTAACTGTGGCGTCATCAGACTGGCATTGCCGGCACCAGCCAGGAGATGATCGAGACAGGCAAGCAGTTCGTCGCGACTGGCGAATTCGGTAGCGAGTCGGGTCCGAATGCGCGAGCCGAGTGGAATCAAGTCTTCGCGCCGCAGTTTCTCCAGCAGGCGCGCATCACCGGCCAACACCACGCACAAGAGTGGCTGCGAGTCGAAGCGGGCCGATGCCAGCAGGCGCAATTCGGACAGCGCGGCCGGCGTCATTTCCTGCGCCTCGTCGATGAGCAGGACGGGGCGCCGGTGCGTGGTCTCCACATGGGCGATCCACAACTCACGCAAGGCCTTGAAACCGCCCCAGCGATTGTGTGGACGCAAGGCCACGCCGAAGATATCGCCCATCTCGCGATAGAAGTCAGCCAGGTTGCTCTGCGGGTGACTGATGGCGCCAACCTGAATGTCCGGCAGCCGCCCGAGGCGTTCGGCGAGCAGGCGCAGAGCGACGCTTTTACCACTGCCGGGATCGCCGTGGATCATGGCAAAGCCGCCTTCCCTGATCAGCGCGTGTTCAATGCGCCAGTAGAAGTTCTCGCTCCTGGGCGAGACGTAGATTGCCTCGGTGGGCAAGTCCGGCGAGAAGGGATTCCATTTCAGCCCGTAGAGGGCGAGCAACTTCTGATTCATGGTGCGTCCTTGTCGATGACAGGAAGATAGGCCGGCGGCAGGCCGGTCGACGAGTAGTCCGCCAGCAGTTCGCGCAACAGTGGCGGCATACCGGAGGGAGGCAGCGGCGACAGGTCGGTCGCCGCAGGCGTGAGGCGCCGGCGCAAGCCGGAGGCATTGGCAGATTTATCGAGCGGCTTGATCATGCAAAGAATGGTGCCGGTACGCGGCTCGACGAGATCGACACGAGACAGGTTCCAGCGTGCGTATTGCACATGGACGTTCGCCAGATGCCGGTAACGCGAGGGAATTTCAAAGCGTTGGGACGCCAGACTGATGGTGCCATCGGAACGTCGCTGACGACGCACGACTTCAATGCGAAACGCCGCGCCGAGCACAGCGGCATTCGGGCTGTCACGACGGACAGTCGGCCCGGCCAGATAGTGCTTCAAGGGTGTGGTGCCGATTTCCGAATGCACCGTGCGATGGTATTCCTGCTCTACCCAGGCCTGGGTGGCCAGGTTGAGTTCGTCGAGCGTCAGCGATGCGTCGCCTTCGAGCATGGCCATTAAGCGGCCTTCAACGCGGCCCCAGAAGGACTCCTGTTTAGCGTTTTGATAGGGTGAATAAGGCAGCGTGGTCTGGTGCAGCACGCCTAACTTGGCCAGGCCCGCCGTCGTTTCTTCGGCCAGCATGGCCGCGCCATTGTCGGTCATGAGCGCGCGCGGCAGACCGCGCTTCATGAACGCCTGGCACAATCCATGTATCAGACTTTCGGCCGTCTCATCCAGATACCATTGCAGATGGCATACCAACCGTGAACGATCATCGATCACGCCCAGCAGCATGGGTGTGGCCCAAGTGCCCTGTCGGGTGAGGATCTTGCGCGCGCCGTGATGGAAGTCCAGATGCCACAAGGCGCTGACGTGATCGACTTCGAAGCTGCGCACTTCAAGCCGTTCCAGACGGTCGCGCGCGGCCAAGGCACCGGCGGTGGCCCGTTTGGGCTGGGCCTGGCGGAACATACCTTGCGCCTGCAAATAGCGGCGAATGGTCGGATAGGACGGCAGCGACACGGCACCGTCCTTGAAAGCGCTGCGCAGGTTGTCGAAATGCAGTTGCATGGTCCAGCCGGTATGTTCCCGATATTGCGTGGTCAGGGCGTCAATGACCGAAGCCGTCATGCTCGGAAAGCGACCCACATCGCCGCGGTGTCGATCACGCAGTGCGGCCACGGGATCGACACTACGGCGGGCGACGTAATACCAGCGCTCCATGCTGGTAACGCTGAAACAGACATCCAGACCGGATTCCGGATGACGCCAGGATTTGGCCGCCAACGCCTGCAATGCGCCATAAAGTTGACCGGTCGCCGGCGGGGATGCCAGCAGCGGGCCGATGATCGAGAAGCGCAAGCGCGCCCAGCGATCACGTTTAGGGGAATCGAAATGTGCACTCAAACAGCTCTCCCAATGAGGCGGCACCGGCGGTGCCACACCAGGAAGCAAGACTACAAGTTCAAGCGATTGGGGGATATTGGCAAGCTCTGCGTGAAATCAGCGACCCTCCCGTAACGTGACCGGATACCCGATCGTGATCGGCGAGAGAAAGACCAGCAGCCGGTACAACTGCTCATCAGCAGCACCGGGAAATCGATTGAGAAGACTGGCAGGAAGCACCGACATGTCCACGCTCGGCATGAAACGCGCGCACACGGTCTGCCAGAAGTCAGTGTGCTGAAATTGATCTCGCCACCACTGCCGCCAGCGTTGCAGGGTCCGAATTGGAATTGCCAGCCCTTGCGTTGCTCGCAAGAGAGTGGATGTCGGTCTGCTGGGCCGGGTCGACATCAGTACCACTGCCAGCCCCAGATATACGCGCCGACCAAGAAAGCGCACTGACGTCGAGGTCGACCGCTTGCGGCAGGTACTGCAGCAAAAACTGAATCGGGAAACGTAGTTGGGCCGCATCGCATCAAGGCAGCCACGTGGCTTACGCGGGTAATTTGCCTGGTGAAGCATCCCGCCACAGGGGCAGCCATCGGCGCGCTTTTGCGCTGCCAATTCCCGGTCTATGCGTAGCAATAAGTCAAAAAACTTGATGTCTTCCAGGAGGGCGTGGCACACTTGAATTGTCTCTCTTCTCAGAAACTAGAGACTGCCCCACGAGGATCGTTTGTTCAAGGTTCTTGAGGGGCACACTCCATTCCCCATCACGCTATTTGATTAAATCAGCCGCATAAGC
>CAILRJ010000330.1 GCA_903836575.1 uncultured Burkholderiales bacterium | reverse complement strand
TTGCGGGTGTCGAGCATGACTACCGGTTTGCCGTTGTCGTCATGGCCCTGGTCGAGCCAGCGTTTTAGGGTGGCGGGCAGGACCGATGGGGCGCGGCCTTTTTCCGGCTGGATCAGCGGCATCTTCATCGTGATGATTTCGGCCTTGAGCTTGACCAGCATTTTGTTGAACGGCTGTTCCGACGAGGCGCTTTCCTTGATCTCGATATCCGCAAAACGTACATCGGTACGCAGCCAGCAGTCGAATGTGTCAATCGCTGCGCGTGTGCCGGCCAAAAACAGGTTGATCCCTTCGGGCGTGAGCAGGATGGTGCCTTTGAGCGCCAGCGTATTGCATTGATCGAGAAAGCGCGGCTTTTCTGCGGCGGTGTTGTCGATGCTGATGAATTTGTAGGCGGCGATGTTGATGATGGGAGACGGCATGGCGGGGGCGACGGGATAAGGAGGTCGCCATTATAGATGCTGGTGTTGGGGTGATGGTGGGTTGGGGAGCGTTCTATTGTACGGGGGGCATCGTCTCACGCGCGGCGCAATGCCCTCCGGTTAGTGAACCCCACGCACTACAAGCGTGCCGTTACCCCTGCGGCAACGCACGCGACGGTGAAGGGGTCGTCTGCACCACCGCCAGATCCCATTGCGACATGGTGGTTTGCATGGTGACCGAGTCGATCGGTTCGCTGGCCAGGATCAGGCTGTCGAGCCGCGCCTGCGCCGCCGCGAGTTTGTTGCTATCGCGGATGTGCGACAACGTGTCGTGCATCACCGCCAGGATCGCGTCGCGGTTCATGGCCGGGTTGGTCAGATGGAGTGCGGCAGTGTCGAACAGGTCCGCCGCATCGATCACTTGCAGTGCGCCGCGCCGCAAGACAGGTTCCACCTGCTGGTTTGCCAGATTAAATTCCCAGGTATCGTGAAATAACTGGCGCGCTTTGTCGGCCGGGTCTTCCGACACAGTCCGCTGTTGCCAGGCCACCCAGTAGGTCACGGCCAGTTCGAGGTTGGCCGGATCGGTGTTGACGAGCAAGTTGACCATGTTCATCAGGACCTTGATTTTGATCCGGGCGCTGGCATCGTCGAAGCGGTCGTCGATGATTTTGAGCATTTGAAGTTCCTGCTGGGCCCGGTCTGGCGTCGACGGCTGCTGGTTGTGGAGTGCGCCGAATTGTGTCAGTGCCTGGGCGATGGTATTCATGCAGGCATGCCGCAAGGCGCCTTCGATACCGGCCCGGGATGTGTTGCGATGAGAGCGCGGTGGCGGCGTGCGCCGTTGACTGGCCGGAAAGTCGCGCTGTTGCGCTCTGGTCAGGGCGATCTGCATGTCGTTGATCAGCGATTGCGGCGCCTTGATCGTTGAAAAATCACCTTGGCCGGTTGACCGGTACAGGATATTGGGGCCGTGCGTGAGGGTGTCCCATAACATCGGCTTGGCTTGCGAGGTCACCGTCGCCGTATAGTCAACCGTGGCGATGCCGAGTCCTTTCATTTCGGTATGGGATGTGGTGGTGGTGATCGATGCCATGTGGCATCGGTCCGCAGACTTGTTAGCGCCCTCCAAGGCGAGCCGGGATGCTTCGTTGAGGGCGGCGGTTTGGGTGGCGACGCGGGCATTGACCAGGGCCTTGTTTTTTGCCCAGGCGCGCTGGATGGTGGTGCCGGTGTTGCCCATGCGAACGGTAGGCGGCAGTTCGGAAAATGCGCTGGTGATGCCGACCCGGTTGGCCGAGTGATAAAAAATTTTTTCTGTCAGCTGGCGTTGCATCGCTTCCATTTCTGCCTGGCCCTGCGCCGAATGCAAGTGATTCGGCAGCTGGTAATAGTGCAGCAATCCCTGATCGAGCAGCATTCGGTCGAGCAGGTCCGAGCCGATGCCATGAAATTGCCGGTGTTTTTCCGTGAATATCTGTTGCAGCGTATTCGTGCCGCAGTCCTGATCCAGCCGTTGCTGCAGTCGGGCGAGGTAATGCAAATTAAAGTCGTCGGGTATCGGCTGATCGGGATGGTATGAATCGATCACTTTGTCGGGAGAGAAAGACGAATCGCTCAGCAGGCAGCTGGATGGAAATATCGTCCACGGATCCATCACCACGGCGTCCGCTGTTGCGGGATACAGCACGGCAAAGGCATGGTCTGCGCTGTGATTAGCCAGCAAAGTCACGGGCAGTCCAAGCGATCGGGCAATCGCGAAAGTGACGTCGGCGTGTTCCCGGCAATTGCCGCCGCCGACGATCAGTGCACCGTTCGCTGCCCACGAAATGCCCGGATGGAGTTTGGCCAGCACTTGTGCTGCTTCGGTGATCGGGCGGTTAAATCCGTTGGAATGCATCAGCTGCAAGCGCTGATTGCCGGCGCCCTGCGGTAACAGGTAACGCACCGTCCGCGCGATGGTCTTGCCCTGAACCAACCGCCGGATGGTGATGTCATTGACCCGTTTGACTTCCTGCAGGCCACCACGATGCAATGCAAACGGAATATCGACTTCCGGCTCGGCAGTGGCTGCGGCGATATATTGGTCGAGCAACTGCCGGTGACTGGTCTGGGCCTCCGGTTCGGGATGGGTCGCGATGTCGCTGCGGATGCGGTTAAGGTGATGAATATAGCGCTGCATGGGCTCGGCTCTCTGTGCGGGGTAACGTGCGCCCGGGGCGCGACAGTCACTATGTGGAGCAGTCCGGCAACTAGTTCCTTGACCGCTCACGCGCAGCCCCGGCCCAGCCGGTGACGGCGGTAGAATACGTCCCATGACTTCTCCGCACTGTACCCACCTCCGCCTCCATTCCGAATACTCGATCGTCGACGGCCTGATCCGCATCGATGACGTGGTCGATGCCGCCGCCGCCGATGGTCAGCCGTCGCTGGCCATTACCGATCTGGCCAATTTGTTCGGCATGGTCAAATTTTATAAAGCCGCGCGCAAGAAAGGCGTCAAACCAATCATCGGTTGCGACGTCTGG
>CAILRJ010000329.1 GCA_903836575.1 uncultured Burkholderiales bacterium | reverse complement strand
GGCTTGCAAGCCGAACCGCGGCCCGCAGCATGTGGGCGAATCCCCTTGGGCGCACCGAGCCAAAATCTTCCGCCTGTGAATTCGGCCAATCTTTCCGACTACGCATCAAAAGACCACGCGCCTGCGCGTGGGGGGATTCGAAGGGTTCGGCTTGCAAGCCGAACCGCGGCCCGCAGCATGTGGGCGAATCCCCTTGGGGACACCGGGCCAACAATTTCCGCCTGCGAGCCCAGCCTGTCTAAGCCCGCCCAGCAATTTCCCGCAAATTACGCTCAATACGAATAGCAACCGTCAAGAAAATGACCAGCAGAAATGTGCCAAACAAACCCCCTGCAACATACATCCTCATCGTCGCGCTGGCTTTGGATTCGCTAGCTTCTGCGGCAGCAGCGTTTTGCTTTTCCATGGCTTCGGTCAGTTTCTGGTTGAACATCTTGCGATAAGCCTTCATCACTTCATCGACAATCACGAATGGCGATTCGTTGTACAGACTTTCCTCGACGACCGGTGCGGGAGCGGCGAACGGTTGTTCAATGACCAGTTCTTGTCCATCCACCGGAATCGCTGCCACTACCGGCGCGACGACCGCAGGCGGCTTGATGGCCAGCGGTTTTTCGACGCGCGCAATCAGACGTGTATCCGCCAGGCTAACGGTGAATGCCCCGGCCAGACCGGCAGCAAATTTTGCTTTGATGGCGTCGTCGTCGTAGTGGGCAATGTTTTGGTCCAGAAAGTCGAAGAATCGTGGCTTTTCAATTTTCAGCGTGTTCTTGCTAGTCTTGTTGACGAATGCGTCGACCACCGCATAGGCCTTCTCGTAGTCGGCCAGGTAAGGATTGGCCTTGGGCTGATCTGGCTTCGCAGCGTCGGGCGCAGATCGTTTCTCGCCAGGGGTCACTTCTGCCAGTACGTCTTTCGGATCGACCAGACCCATCTCTATCTTCCCCTGCGAAGCGGGCAGCATGCCTTTCAGCGACATCGCAACCAAAACGACAGCAACAATCAACAGGATCGTCGCAACCAGGATGACGACGACACGCAGAATGGCGACATAGGAATTTTCCAGTTTTTGGATAAGGGACATTTATTGTTTCTCTTTTTTCAGGAGTGATTTGTTCGCTGCAATGGCGCAGGGCGATCATCCGGCGAAGTAAATCGAGTTAAAGCAAGCAGATAACCAACAAGGTATTGCGCGGCCGACTTTAGCATCTTTCTTTGCGGCAACAATAATTAATGTGCTGAAATTAATGCAGTAGGCTCAATCGTGACTTGCCGGTACGATTTTGCGCGAAATGCGTCTAGTATTTTTTCGACGGTGCGCAGGCCGGTTGAGTACTCGCAGTGATGGACGGCGCGATACAGTGCGTTGACGTAACACTCTTCGCAGTTTCGGTCCCTGCATGGTCTGCACGGTGCACTCAATGGCGACCGCTCCGCTGCGGCTCGATCGAAAGGGATGGACACTGGCACAAGACTCGTCTTGGCTGGCGAGTCATTCTGCAATCTCGCCTGGCTTGTCTGACACCATCGCCGAAAATCGCAACGTCACCGCAAACTGCCGCTGCCCGCTCCAGCCAAAATGCAGATGTGCTGTCGATGCGCAGCCAATGTCGTTTCAATGGGCGCAAGCAGGGTATTTGATGCAATGTCCTGCGGTTATTTCACCCTAAGTGACTTCGTACCTGACGTGAGGGCGCAGGGCACTGATTTGGAGGATGCCGAGATCGCCATCGACGCGCTTACTGGTTCGGCATGGTGGCCGTCGACTTAGTTGGTTGCCCAGCGAACAGTTACCGCGTAGTTGCTGAGCAGGCGTATCCTGCTGCCGGTTGCCTGCCATTATTCCGATGGCAAGGACCTCCGTATTACGACATTGCGCGTTTCCCGGACGACTCCCATGCGCACGCTGGCTTGCTGCGGATGACACGACAACGCCACCCATTTTTCAAGGAATCGGCTTTTTGAAGACCACCTCTGCCCGCACCCTGACGCTGGTGCTGGCCACGCTGGCCATGCTCGGCCCGTTTGCCACTGATACGTATCTGCCTTCTTTCGTTGCGATTGGCCAGCAATTTTCAGTAGGGCCGATGCTGGTCCAGCAAACCCTCAGCATCTATCTGTTCGGCTATTCGCTGATGACACTGTTCTACGGCACGCTATCGGATTCGTTCGGTCGCCGGCCGGTGATCCTGGCTTCGCTGCTGATCTTCATTGCCGGCTCGATCGGCGCGACGCTGGCACCGAGCTTCACATGGCTGCTGGTGTTTCGGGGCATGCAGGGCATGTCGGCCGGTGCCGGCATGGTGATCGGCCAAGCCATCGTGCGCGACCGGCTCAGCGGCGCGGACGCACAAAAAATGATTGCGCAAATCATGATGGTGTTCGGCATTGCACCGGCGGTGGCACCGATCATCGGCGGCCTGTTGCAGGTGACCTTCGGCTGGCGCGCAGTGTTCGCTTTCATGACCGCGATTGCCTTGCTGCTGCTGGTGGCATGCCGCCGCTATTTGCCGGAAAGCCTGCCGCCGTCCGAGCGCCAGCCGCTGCACCTGGGCAGCATCGCGGGCAATTACTCGAAGGCGATCCGGCATCCGCAATTTTTGTTGCGCTCGCTCGGCATCGGCTTTTGCTTCGGTGGCTTCGGGCTGTACATTGCGTCCGCGGCCAGTTTCGTGATGCAGGTACTGCATTTGCCGGAAACCGCGTTTGCCTGGCTCTTTATCCCGCTGATCACTGGCATCGTGCTGGGTTCGGCAGTCAACGCGCGGGCCGCACACCGGGTCAGCATGAACGTGATGATCCGCTCGGGTTTGCTGGTGATGGGGCTGGCCTGCGCGATCAATCTGCTCTACACCAGCCTGCAGGTCGCGGCGGTGCCGTGGGCCGTGTTGCCGGTGATGCTGTATGCGTTCGGCATGGCGCTGGCGCTGCCGGGCATGGTGATGCAGACGCTCGGCCTGTTCCCGCTGGTGCGCGGACTGGCCGCGTCACTGCAGAACTTCGTGCAGATGCTGATCTTTGCGCTGGTGTCCGGTTATGTCGCGCCGCTGCTGTTCGACAGCGCGTTCAAGCTGGCAGTTGGTCTGACGGCAGCATGGTTCATCGGGGTGCTGTTCTGGCGCCGGGGGACTTCCTGAACTACTCTGGCGAAGCTGACTTGTCAGACTTTGGCGTGCGGGTGCACGGGCTCATCGTCTACGGCCGTGCTGCCAGTCGTACTTTGATCCGCAGTGGTCGTTTGCTCCGGTCCCGTCCCGTGACCAGAAGATAGGGTGGTAGTGCCGAGATAGTATTAAAACGAAGTTGTCCGCTCGCGAGATCGTAGCTGACACCGCTGGATAGCGCCTCCCCGTCCGTGAGGGTCACGAAAAGGATGTCAGCGATTTCAGGAAGTAGCTGGCGGATGTCTTTGTCGAGCCAGATAACTCCTTCTGCATTGTGATCACCCACCGGAATTGGCAAGACGATTACCACTTGCAGAATGCCAGTCGGGCTGTCGCGTTCTACCTTCATCATGACGGGAGTGCGGTTGGTAGCCGGTGGAGTAATGATGCCGGTGTTGTTATTGACCAGATTGACCGTGTAGTTGCCTCCGCTGTTACCGTCGTTGACGGTGTAGCCGCTGTTGACGGTCAGGGTCTTGCCGGTGCCGGCATTCTTGTCGGCATAGACTTCAGTCAAGCCGATGACGGTATCGCCGCTGAACAGCCCCGAGGCGGCGGGAGCAGCCGCCGCGTTGGTGCTGCCGTCGTAGGTCTTGCTGTTGGTGGTCGCGGTGAGCGTCAGTGCGGCCGGCGTGATGTCAGCGGTCGTTGATGTCGTGGCGTTGGTCGTGTAGTTGCCGGCATCGGTGCCGGTGATGGCGATGCCGGTGATGCTGATGGCTTTGCCGGTGCCGACGTTCTTGTCGACGAAGGCGGCGGTGGTATTGGACGTCGTCAGCACATCACCAAAGACGCGGTTATCACTCAGTGTGACTGCATCGGCCGTCGAGCCATCGTAGACTTTGTTGGTGCCCGTGGCGCTAACGGTCAGCGCGCGGGCTGTGATGTCGGCCGTCGTTGATGTCGTGGTGTTGGTCGTGTAGTTGCCGGCATCGGTGCCGGTGATGGCGATGCCGGTGATGCTGATGGCTTTGCCGGTGCCGACG
>CAILRJ010000328.1 GCA_903836575.1 uncultured Burkholderiales bacterium | reverse complement strand
GCACTGATCGGCTCGGTAGTCAGTTTTCTGGTCACGCTGCCGCTGATCCAGCGCTTTGATAACGCCGCACACGGCATGCAGTTCGGCGAAAAAATGCCGTGGATCGAGCGCTTCAACATCGAGTATTTCCTTGGCATCGACGGTATTTCGTTGTGGCTGGTGGTGCTGACAGCCTTCATTACAGTCATCGTTGTCATTGCGGCGTGGGAAGTAATCCAGAAAAAAGTCGCCCAATACATGGGGGCGTTCCTGATTTTGTCAGGCCTGATGATTGGCGTATTCTGTGCGCTCGATGGCATGTTGTTTTACGTGTTCTTTGAAGCCACGCTGGTACCGATGTTCATCATCATCGGCGTCTGGGGTGGCGGTAACCGGGTCTACGCCGCGGTTAAATTTTTCCTCTACACGTTCTTCGGTTCGCTGTTGATGCTGGTAGCGCTGATCTATTTGTATTTCGCCTCGGGCGGTTCGTTCGACATCACCTACTGGCATGACCTGCCACTGCCGCTCAATGTGCAGATCCCGTTGTTCCTGGCGTTCCTGATGGCGTTTGCGGTCAAGGTACCGATGTGGCCAGTGCACACATGGTTGCCGGACGCTCACGTCGAAGCGCCAACCGGCGGTTCGGTGGTGCTGGCCGCGCTGATGCTCAAACTCGGTGCTTACGGTTTCCTGCGGTTCTCGCTGCCCATTACACCGGATGCAAGTCATTACCTGGCGCCGATGATGATTACGCTGTCGCTGATCGCCGTCATCTACATCGGCCTGGTCGCGCTAGTCCAGACCGACATGAAGAAACTGGTCGCGTATTCATCCATTGCACACATGGGATTTGTCACGCTGGGTTTCTTTGCTTTCAACGAGATGGCAGTGCAGGGCGGTGTGGTGCAAATGATTTCTCACGGCTTCGTGTCGGCAGCGATGTTCTTGTGTATCGGCGTGCTGTATGACCGCATGCATACCCGTGCCATTGCCGACTACGGCGGCGTCGTCAATACCATGCCGAAATTTGCCGCGTTCTTCGTGCTGTTCTCGCTGGCCAATTGCGGCTTGCCGGGTACTTCCGGTTTTGTCGGCGAGTTCATGGTGATCCTGGGTGCCATCAAGTTCAATTTCTGGATCGGCCTGCTGGCAGCGACGGCACTGATCTTTGGCGCAGCGTATTCGTTGTGGCTGGTCAAGCGCGTGATCTTCGGTGCCGTTGCCAATGCCAACGTTGCCAAGCTCAAGGATTTGAGCTTGCGCGAATTTGGTATTCTCGGCGTGCTGGCGGTTGCCGTACTCGTCATGGGTGTGTATCCCGCCCCGATCACCGATGCGATGCAGACCTCGGTGGCGGACCTGCTGCAACATGTTTCACTTTCCAAAGTCAACTGATGAATCCAATCTTCAATATTTTTAGTGGACAGCCGGTTGCGGCACAAAAATGAACAACATGAATCTGATCCCGCTCCTCCCTGAAGTCATCCTGCTGGTGGCGACCTCGCTGATTCTGCTGATCGACCTGTATCTGTCGGACAAGCAGCGCAACGTCACGTATGTGTTGTCACTCATCACGCTCGCCGTTTGTGCCGCGTTCAATTACGTCTCGCTGATGGGCGGTGAAACGACTTATCTGTTCAGTAATATGGTGGTGCTTGACCCGATGGCCAACATGATGAAGCTGTTCAGTTATCTGGCCGTCGGCGTCACGCTGGTCTATTCGCGCAATTACGTGGTCTCGCGTGGCATCGTCAATAACCGTCTCGGTGGTGAGTTCTATGCACTGGCGCTGTTCTCGTTGCTGGGTCAACTGGTGATGATTTCGGCCAGCAACTTGCTGATCATTTATCTGGGTCTGGAACTGATGTCGCTGTCGCTGTATGCGCTGGTAGCCTTGCGCCGTGATCACTCGCAATCGACCGAAGCCGCAATGAAGTATTTCATTCTCGGCGCCCTGGCATCTGGTTTCCTGCTGTACGGTATGTCCATGTTGTACGGGGCGACCGGTTCGCTCGATCTGACCGACATTGTCAAGGTGAGCATGTCGGGGTCGGCCAACCGTACGATTCTGGTATTTGGCATCGTGTTTGTTGTTGCCGGCCTGGCCTTCAAGCTGGGTGTCGTGCCGTTCCACATGTGGGTACCGGATGTCTACCAGGGTGCACCGACTGCAGTGACCTTGTTGCTGGGTGGCGCGCCCAAGCTGGCGACCTTCGTCATCACGCTGCGCTTGCTGGTAGAGGGCTTGTTGCCGCTGGCGTTTGACTGGCAACAGATGCTTCTGGTACTTGCCGTCGCCTCGCTGGCCATTGGTAACATCACTGCGATTGTTCAGACCAACCTCAAGCGCATGCTGGCTTACTCGACGATTGCGCAAATGGGCTTCGTGTTGCTCGGCATGGCGTCGGGAGTTACCGATGGCAATGGCTATTCGGCAGTCAATGCCTACAGCTCGGCGATGTTCTACACGATTACGTACGTGATGACGACCCTGGGGACATTCGGTATCTTGCTGTTGCTGTCGCGTCAGGGCTTCGAGGCTGAAAACATCGACGACCTGAAAGGGTTAAATCAGCGCAGTCCCTGGTTCGCGCTTGTGATGATGCTGTTCATGTTGTCGCTGGCCGGGATCCCGCCGATGATGGGCTTCTACGCCAAGTTGTCAGTGCTGCAGGCCGTGCTCGGAACAGGTCATATCTGGCTGGCCGTCCTTGCGGTGTTCTTCTCGCTGATCGGTGCTTACTATTATTTGCGCGTGATCAAGGTCATGTATTTTGACGAGCCAACCACCACCGAGAAAATCGTCGCCAGTACCGACATGCGCGTGGTGCTGAGCCTCAATGGCATTGCTGTAGTGGCGCTCGGCCTGATGCCGGGTGCCTTGATGACGGCGTGCGAAACGGCAGTTGGCTTGTCGCTGCGTGCCTTTGTCAGGACGCTGTACTAAAGTGGATATCTCTCTCGCCAGCTGGTTCGTTATCCTGCTTGCCCTTGCTGCCGCCAACTTGCCGTTTCTCAGTGAGCGGCTGTTCGGTCTGATTGCACTGTCACCGAAGGCCGCATCGACCGACAAGTCGATGTGGTGGCGCCTGCTGGAATTGCTGGTCTTGTATTTTGTGGTCGGTTTTGCCGGCCGCTTTGTCGAAGGACGCACTGGTGATGTGTTCAGCCAGACCTGGGAGTTTTACGCAATCGCGGCGGTGGCGTTTATCGTACTGGCCTATCCGGGCTTTGCGTTTCGCTATCTGCGCAAACGTAACAGTGCACTCTGATGGACGAGCATCTGACCGAAACCCGTATCGATAGCCGACTGGTCTACGACGGTCATTTTCTGAAGGTCAGGAAGGACACGGTCAGCCTGCCCGATGGCAAGCTGACCGGACGCGAATACATCGTCCATCCGGGTGCCGTGGTGATATTGCCGGTATTCGACGATGGTCGCATCTTGCTAGAGCGACAGTTTCGTTATCCTCTGGATCGGGTTTTCATCGAATATCCTGCCGGGAAGATTGATGCCGGCGAAGACCCGCTGGCTTGCGCCAAACGTGAATTGCAGGAAGAAACCGGCTACACCGCGACGCACTGGCAGCATCTCTCGACGATCCATAATGCAATTGCCTATTCTGACGAACACCTCGAAATTTATCTGGCACGCGGTTTGACTGCCGGCCCCGATCGGCTTGATGAGGGCGAGTTTCTGGAGACCTTCAGCGCGACGCTGCCGGAGCTGATGGCATGGGTGCGTGAGGGCAAGGTCACGGATGTGAAAACCGTTATCGGAACGTTTTGGTTGGAAAAAGTACTGTCTGCTACCTGGGGTGCGGAAGCCGCTTAGGAGAAGTAGCCTTACGCAGCTTGCTCGCTCCAATGAGCGGTCCCGCTTGTAGATTTGGCGACGTCGTGCAGGACACTGCATCGAACCCCGCCCGTTCTATTGATTGTTGTACCGAACAATCCCCAGGCGCGCCCTTCGCAGCGTCCATGCCTGCATCAAACTCACCCGTTCGTCGTACCAACCCGCGCACTACAAGTTAGTAAAAATAATCGTGCTGTCGTAAGCGAGCTACAGGACAGCTGCATCCAATCAATTGCGGTCGAGCGGCTTCGAATTGAATTATAAAAACGTGGCGTGGCTGTCACCACCGCTGCTTGAGTACATCAACATGCTGGCGCGCTATTCTGTTTTGGTACCGGACGCTGTGGCCAAGTGCAAGTTGCACCCATCGCGCAAGCCTGCATGCGACGAATAGTTCGGCGGGCCGGGCCTAACCGTGTTTCCGTTCCACTGCACCTCAAACCCCGAGATCACCAAGTATCCACATCGATCGATTGGTAATTCAACGATTGCACAAAGAAGCAACATCTTTCATTTTTATCCATTACTAAAAATTTATACAAAATTTCTGAAAGGAACGTTAGAGTAGGGTGATTGTTGGTCGTTATTTATTAATACTAGTGAGTATGTTCACTAACGTGTTGCGTATTTTGGCGAACGTATAACCCAACAGATTCACTTCCTCAACGATACGATAAGGGATGCCATGTTTAAGACCTCAGCCTCTGTTAGCAAGCTTGCTGTTCTCGTCACCTTGGTGAGCGCCATCTGTGCGGTCCACGCAGCTGATGGCGGCGCCACCAAGGCCGAAGCCGAAGCCATGGTAATAAAAGGCATCGCCTTTATCAAAGCCAGTGGTACTGAAAAAGGCTACGAAGAAATTGGCAAGAAGGGTGGGCAGTTTTCTGACCGTGATTTGTACCTGGTTGTGTACGGTCTCGACGGCGTAGTGCACGCCCATGGCAGCAACGCCAAAATGGTCGGTAAAAATCTGATCGACCTGAAGGATATCGACGGCAAGCCATTCGTCAAAGAGCGCGTCGAACTAGGCAAAACGAAAACTTCGTTTTGGCAAGAATACAAGTTCACCAATCCGGAAAACAAAAAAATCGAGCCAAAGATAGCCTATTGCCAGCGCCTGGAACAGACCGTGGTCTGCGGCGGAATCTATCAATAAGATGGCGATGCACGGCAAAGACAAGTGAGAATGCAGGCGCCGCGCTGGCATGGCCTGGCTGCAGCCTGCTCCTGAAGTGAACACGAAAGCCGCACAACATGAAAATTGTTCACAAGATATTCATCGCGCCATTAGCCGCGATGGTTTTTTTGATGTTGATCGGCGTGACATCGGTCGTCGTGATAAGACAGCAGGATCAACGCATGCTGGACCTGAAGGATGTCACCTTCGCCGGCTTTCGAGGCGTCGCGGCCCAAACCATCGTGCTATCCCAGATCCATGCTGAGGTCGCCGGGAAGATGGCGATCATGCTCAGCCTCGATGAGAAGGCAGTCAAGCAGCTGATTGCTGAAACCAGCCGGAAGATCGATGCAGTCACCGCAGAATTATCCACAATGCGGGCCAATCCGAGCCTGAAGGCAATGGTCTCAACTGCCCTGGCAATCACGGCGAAATACAAAAAGTCTGTCATCGACGCGATCGACTTGGCGTCGATGGATCCCAACACAGGAATCGCCGCGATGCAATCGGCGACTGCGGAATACGGCAAGCTGCGCGACGTGCTGGCGAGCGCGTTCAAACAACTTGATGCCCAAACTTCTGCCTCGATCCACGCGAGCAAGACGGCAAACGAAGAAATGCTCTGGCTGATCGGTGCGGTGCTGCCCCTTGCCTTGGTGCTGCTGGCCGTTGTGGCGGTGCTGGTGGCACGCGGCGTGACAAGGCCGTTGAACCATGCGGTCAAGCATGCCCAAGCTGTCGCATCTGGCGTCCTCGACAACCAAATCGAGAACAATCGAACCGATGAAATCGGCCTGCTGCTGGCCGCCTTGAACGACATGAATGCCAGCCTGGCAAGGGTCGTCGGAGAAATGCGCTCCGTTACCGAATCGATCACCACTACCTCCCGCGAGATTTCCAATGGCAATCTCGATCTATCGAGTCGGACCGAACAGCAGGCCAGTACGCTTGAAGAAACTGCCGCCTCAATAGAGGAGCTGAGCAGCACAGTCAAGCAAAATGCCGGTAATGCGGTCCGCGCCAATGCGTTAGCGGCATCGGCATCCGAAGTTGCGCGTCAGGGCGCCCATGTGGTGGGCCAAGTGGTCGCCACAATGGCAAGCATCAATGCCTCGTCGACCAAGATTGTGGATATCATCAGTGTCATCGATGGTATTGCGTTTCAGACCAATATCCTCGCCTTGAATGCCGCCGTCGAAGCCGCCCGAGCCGGAGAGCAGGGCCGCGGTTTTGCCGTTGTCGCTACCGAAGTACGCAACCTTTCTCAGCGCAGTACCGCAGCGGCCAAGGAAATCAAAGACCTGATTGGTGATTCAGTAATCAAGATCGCTGCCGGAAGTGCCCTTGTAGCGCAAGCAGGCAGTACGATGACGCAGATTGTTGACAGTGTCGCGCAGGTGGCCACAATCATGGTCGAAATCAGCGTGGCCAGCAGCGAGCAAAGTGCCGGTATCGAACAGGTCAATCAAGCTATCTCGCAGATGGACATGGCAACGCAGCAGAACGCCGCACTCGTCGAAGAAACCACGGCCGCCGCGCACGCATTGCAGGACCAGGCGGGCAATCTGACGCATGTGGTGAGTGTGTTCACGCTTGGCGTCATTTCGGACGCCGGTGTGACTGGCAAGCGTGCAGAGGTATTGGCAATCGGTGCGGCGCGCTTGCCTACATATTTGGATAACCCGGCCCACCACCCCCCTCAGGCGTGACCCACACAATGTTTTGCGTCGGATCCTTGATGTCGCAGGTTTTGCAATGCACGCAGTTCTGTGCGTTGATCTGCAAGCGGTCGGCGCCTGCGTCAGTCTTGACGTATTCGTAGACGCCAGCAGGGCAGTAACGTGCTTCCGGCCCCGCATACCGCGCCAGATTCACGTTCACTGGTACCGCGGCATCTTTCAGGGTCAAGTGAATTGGCTGGTCTTCCGCATGGTTGGTATTGGAAATGAATACCGAGGACAGGCGGTCGAAGGTGAGCTTGCCATCCGGTTTCGGATAGACGATGGGCGAGTAATTGGCCGCAGGCTTCAGACATTCGTGATCGGCGTGAGTGTGGCGCAAGGTCCATGGCGCCTTGCCACGGAAGACGATCTGATCGATGCCAACCATCACGGAGCCGGTCAGCAAGCCCTTGCTCATCCACGGTTTGAAATTACGTGCTACATGCAATTCTTCATGCAACCATGATTTTTCGAAAGCGGCCGGATAGCTGTTCAGTTCATCGAACTGACGACCCAGACCGAGTGCCTCAAAGGCGGCGTCAGCGGCCAGCATGCCGGTCTTCATGGCGGTATGGCTACCCTTAATACGGCTCGTATTGAGAAAGCCGGCATCGCATCCGATCAGCACACCACCGGGGAATGTCAGTTTTGGCAGTGATTGCAGGCCACCGGCAGTAATCGCCCGGGCGCCGTAAGAAATACGTTTGCCACCGACAAAGAATTTACTGATTTCAGGATGGGTCTTGTAGCGCTGGAATTCTTCGTACGGCGACAGATAAGGATTGGCATAGCCAAGTCCGACCACGTAGCCGACGGCGACCTGGTTGTTTTCGAGGTGATACAGAAATGAGCCGCCGTACGTGTCATTTTGCAGCGGCCAACCGGCGGAATGGACAACCAGCCCCGGCTGGTGCAGCTTGGGATCGATTTCCCACAATTCTTTCAGGCCCAGACCATAGGTTTGCGGATCCTTGCCCTTGTTAAGCTGGAATTTTTCCATCAGCTGTTTGCCAAGATGACCGCGTGAACCCTCGGCAAAGAAGGTGTACTTCGCGTGCAACTCCATACCGAGCTGGAATGATGCGCTAGCCTGTCCGTGCTTGTCGACACCGAGGTTGCCGGTTGCGACACCCTTGACCGAGCCATCGTCGTTGTACAGAATTTCGGCGGCCGGAAAGCCGGGGAAAATTTCGACTCCCAGTGTTTCGGCTTGTTGTCCCAGCCAACGCACGACGTTGGCCAGCGAAATTACGTAGTTGCCGTGATTCTGAAAACAGCCAGGCAACATCCAGTTAGGCGTCTTGTAGGCTTTGGTTTCGGTCAGGAACAGGAAACGGTCTTCGGTGACCGGTGTGTTCAACGGTGCTCCGAGCTCTTTCCAGTTGGGTAGCAATTCGTTCATGGCGATCGGATCCATCACCGCGCCGGACAGAATGTGGGCACCCAGTTCCGCACCTTTTTCGAGTACGCAGACGGTGACTTCGGTTCCTTTGGCGGCCGCCAGTTGCTTGAGCCGGATCGCCGCCGACAGGCCGGCGGGACCGCCGCCGATGACGACAACGTCGTATTCCATCGCTTCGCGCGGGCCATACTGATCAAGCAGTATCTGGTTCTGGTTATGCATCATTGGATCACCGTAAAGTTGTATTCGAACGAACGTGCTTATTGCCTCGCATTCTGCACGGGAAAGGTTCTCCTTGCACTCAAATCATGCGGCATTCGTGTAATGATAACGGTCAACCGCAGTAACCTGCTTAACAAGGAGAAATTCGTGGGCATTGAAGTTAATTTTGAAGGCAAGATCGCATTGGTCACCGGCGCATCCAGCGGCCTTGGTGCACGTTTCGCCAAAGTACTGGCGCAGGCTGGTGCGCAGGTCGTACTGGCATCGCGACGGGTCGACCGCCTCAAAGAACTGCGCGCCGAAATCGAAGCCGATGGTGGGGCCGCGCATGTGGTCGCGTTAGACGTGACTGATTATGCGAGCATCAAGTCGGCCATCGCCCATGCTGAAACCGAGGCGGGTCCGATTGATATTCTGGTCAACAATTCCGGTGTATCGACGACCCAGCGCCTGATCGATGTGACGCCGGAAGATTATGCCTATGTGATGGATACCAATCAGCGCGGTGCTTTTTTCGTGGCGCAGGAAGCGGCCAAACGAATGATTGCGCGTGCCAAGGGTGACCCGAAATTGCAGCACCGGATCATCAACATTGCCTCGGTAGCCGGTCTGCGCGTGTTACCGCAAATCGGTATTTATTGCATGAGCAAATCTGCCGTCGTACATATGACCAAATCGATGGCCATCGAGTGGGGCCGCTACGGCATCAACGTTAATGCGATTTGCCCCGGCTACATCAGCACCGAGATCAACGAAGAACATTTTCGTGGCGAGCATGGGCAGCAATTGCTGGCGACGCTACCACGCAAGCGCGTTGGCAAGCCGGAAGACCTGGATGGCTTGTTATTGTTACTGGCCTCCGAGGAGTCGCATTTCATCAATGGCGCGATCATGACCGCCGATGACGGCATGAGCGCGATGTAAGTCGTTCCGGCCGGCCTATCCGGTCACGCGAACGACCTCGTCCCAGCTGGCCGGACTGCAGCCGGCGCGGGTGATGTTGATGCTGGCAGACGCGATCGCGTGGCGCAACGCCGCTGTCAGAAAGTCCGGCTCCAGCTTTTCCAGCCATGCAGGTGATGCCAGCTTGCCGCCACGCTGAAGGTAGGCCAGCAAACCGGCATGGAAACAGTCGCCGGCACCCACGGTGTCGACTACGGCCAGGCCGATCGGTGCGGCCAATGTCACCGCGGCATGGCGTGTCATCAGCGTGGCTCCTTGCGCGCCGCGTGTCAGTGCAATCAGTTGCACGCTCGACGCACCGAACAGCATATCCGCCAGTTCCTGCAGCGAGACCGCTCCCAACCCCAGTACTTCCAGGTCTTCATCGCTCACCTTGACGATGTGCGCCAGGTTCAGCGCGCGCAGCACACCGGCGATGTACCCGGCGCGCTGCGGTACCGCCATCGGTCGCAGGTTGGCGTCGATCGAGATCAGCGCGCCGTGCCGGGTTGCGGCCGTCATTACTGCACAGATCTTGTCGAGGTCCGCCGGTACCAGTGCCAGCCCGCCCGTATGCAAGAGGATGCCGTCGTCCGGCCAACTGGCGATCAGCTCGGCTGCGCTGACATCGCGGTCGGCCACGCAGTCCCGATGGAATGCATAGGTCGGCGAACCGTGGTGGTCGAGGCTGACGATGGCCAGCGAGGTCGGGCAGGAGCTGCGTCGCTGGCTGGCCAGTCGCACACCTTTTTCCAGCAGTAGTGCGTGGAAGCGGTCACCGAACTTGTCGGCCGAGAGCGGATTGAGATAGGTCGTCGGCAGGCCTTGCAGGGCGATGGCTTGCGTGAAATTGCAGACTGAACCACCGAGGCAGGCGTCGAAGCGCCCGTCGGATTGTTCGATCATGTCGACCAGTGCTTCTCCGAGGGTAATGATCATGTGGATGCTCCGGGATAGGGATGGATGCTTGTTTCTTAATTACTAAAACCACTTGATTTATTAACTGCTGCCGAATATATTCCGGTTTGGCATCACCGTAAAGATTTTTCGCTGAGTGAGTGCGTACTCCTGCGCTGCCGACGCGCCATTACTGCGATGCCTCCATAAAAAAAACTGATTCCACTCCGGAGACAATCATGCAATTTCAACATGTCGTCACAGCCAGCATCCTGAGCAGCGTTGCTGGCATCGCATTTGCCGCACAACCGCTCGTCGGCCTCATCACGAAGACCGAGACCAACCCGTTTTTTGTGAAGATGAAAGAGGGCGCGCAACTGTCGGCCAAAGCCAATGGTGCGAAATTACTGACCGCCTCCGGTAAATCCGATGGCGACAATGCAGGGCAGGTGACGGCCATCGAAAACATGATTGCGGCTGGTGCAAAAACCATCCTGATCACGCCGAGCGATTCGAAGGCGATCGTGCCGGCCATC
>CAILRJ010000327.1 GCA_903836575.1 uncultured Burkholderiales bacterium | reverse complement strand
CTGGAACCGGCCCACCACCGGCGCAGCCAGCAGCGCGCCGTTCGGCGGTATCGGCAAGTCCGGCAACCACCGCGCCAGCGCGTATTACGCCGCTGATTATTGCGCCTATCCGGTCGCCTCGATCGAGAGCGCGGGTCTGGCAATGCCGGCGCAGTTGTCGCCCGGCCTGACGTTTTAACAGGGTGACCATGCTACCTGCACGCGAGTTCAACTTCGATGGTCTGGTCGGGCCATCGCACAATTATGCCGGCCTGTCGTTCGGCAATGTCGCCTCGTTCAACAACGTCAAAAGTGTCTCGAATCCGAAGCAGGCGGCGTTACAGGGACTGGCCAAGATGCGCGCGCTGGCCGCCCGCGGTTTTGCCCAAGCGGTGCTGCCGCCGCAGGGGCGACCGAACTTCGCGCTGTTACGCAGTATTGGTTTTGGTGGCAGCGACGCCGACGTCATTGCTGCGGCGTTTCGGGATGCACCCGCCATTCTTGCGTCGGCCTATTCGGCCGCGCCGATGTGGAGCGCCAATGCCGCCACTGTCAGCCCGTCGGCCGATAGCGCCGATGGCCATGTCCACTTCACGGTGGCCAATCTCAACAGCAAGTTGCACCGGTCTTACGAGCAGCAGCAGACGGCGCGTACGCTGCGCGCACTCTTTGCCGATCCGGACTATTTTACGGTCCACGACGCCTTGCCGGCGACACCGGCGTTTGGCGATGAAGGTGCGGCCAATCACACGCGACTGGCATCGGCACATGGCGCCCCCGGCGTCGAAATGTTTGTTTATGGCCGGGTCGAATTTCAGCCCGATGCGCCGGCACCGAAACGCTTCCCGGCGCGCCAGACGCTGGAAGCCAGCCAGGCCGTGGCCCGCCTGCATGGCCTGTCGCCGCAGCGCACCGTGTTCGTCGCGCAGGACCCGGCCGTGATTGATCTGGGCGTGTTCCACAACGACGTGATCGCGGTTGGCAACGGCAACGTGCTGTTTTATCACGCCCAGGCTTTTTTTGATGAGCCGGCCACATTGGCGGCCGTGCAGTTTGCGCTGGCCAGCATCGGCCAGCCATTCATGCCGATCCGCGTGGCGCGCACCGATGTCGCCATCGACGATGCCATCAGCAGTTATTTATTCAACAGCCAGTTGCTGACGCGGCCGGATGGCCGGATGGCGTTGGTCGTGCCGCAGGAATGTCGCGACAACCTGGCCGTGGCGCGCTACCTCGATGGTCTTGTGGCGAGTGGCGGACCGATTGCCGAACTGCTCAGTTTTGATCTGCACCAGAGCATGCGCAATGGTGGCGGTCCGGCTTGCCTGCGCTTGCGGGTAGCACTGACCGAAGCCGAATCCGGCGCGATGCATCAGGGCGTCATCATGACCGAGGCGCTGTATGCGCAACTGGTGGCCTGGGTCGAGCGGCATTATCGCGATGCGCTGGCACCGGCCGACCTGGCCGATCCGCAACTGGCGATCGAAGTCATGAGCGCGCTGGAGGAGCTGGCAAAGATTCTTCGATTGCCTGACCTGTATGTGTCCTGAAACAGCGATAATGCGGCACCCGATTCGTCACACCCATACTGGTAGCCTGATCACAGGCACCTCAACAACAAGCCATCACCCCAATGGAGAACCTCGCCCCATGAAACGTTTCCTGTTTGCTTTTTCTATCCTTACCGGTTTGCTGTTCGGCTCTGCGGTGCAAGCCCGCAGCCTCGATGAAATCAAGGCCGCCGGTACCATCGTCGTCGCTACCGAAGGTGCCTATCCGCCGTTTAATTATTTTCAGGGTTCCAAGCTGAGCGGCTTTGAAGTCGAACTGGCCGAAGCCATCGTCAAGAAAATGGGCCTGAAGATCGAATGGAAAGCGCTGTCCTTCGATGCGCTGCTGGCCGGTTTGCGGCAAGACCGCTGGGACATGGTCATGGCCTCGTTTGGCGTCACCGACGAGCGCTCGAAAGCCGTCATGTTCACCAATCCGTATTACTGCAGCGGCGGCGTGATTGTCTCCAAGGATGCGGCCATCAAGGATGCCGCCACGCTGGCCGGTAAAACGGTGGCGGTGCAGACCGGTTCGACCTACATGGAAAACGTCAAGAAGCTCGCTGGCGTCAAGGAGGTCAAGAACTTCCCGCAAGATACCGATGCCCGCTCGGCACTGGTGGCCGGCCGCGTCGATGCCTGGGTCAGTGACCGCTTTGTCGTCAAGACTGCCACCGAGAGCAATCCGGGTCTGGGCCTGAAAGTCGGCGACTACCTGTTCGTCGAACGCATCGCCGCCGCCGTCAAGAAGGGCAATGCACCGCTGGCCGCTGCCGTCGACAAGGCACTGGCCGAAGTGCTGGCCGATGGTACCTACAAGGCCATCTCCGAGAAGTTCATGAAAGAAGACATCCGCTGCAAGTCCTAACGCCGTCACACGGCACGCTAGTCCGGCTGGCCCTTCCCCCGGGCCAGCCCCTCCCTGGAGAACATCTTGAAAGCAGCATTTACCCTCCTGCCGCGGGGCTGGTCACGCCAGCGCCGCAGCGCAGCCACGATTGGCCTGGCCATTACTGCCTTGCTGCTGTTCCTCTGGCTGATGGCCATTCCGATGGCCTGGCTGCCGGAACCGATCGGACCAGCCGCCCAGCAATTTGCCGAAGGCGCCCGCGTCACCGTCGCGCTGACGCTGGTGGCCGGCGTGATCGGCATCGTGCTCGGCATGCTGGCGGCGCTCGGCAAGCTGTCGTCGTTTGGTCCGCTGCGCTGGCTGGCCGGGTTTTATATCTGGGCCATTCGCGGCACACCGTTGCTGGTGCAAGTGCTGTTCGTGTTTCTGGCGCTGCCGGCGCTGGTGCCGGGCTTGCGCTTGTCGGATTTCTATTCGGCCGTGGTGGCACTGGCCTTCAATGCCGGAGCGTACAACGCCGAGGCGATACGCTCCGGTATTCTGGCCGTCCACAAGGGTCAGGCCGAAGCGGCACGCTCGCTCGGGCTGAGTCCGTTCCAGACTTTTCGCGACGTGGTGTTCCCGCAGAGCATGCGCATCGCGTTGCCGCCGCTGGTCAACAACTTCGTCTCGCTGCTCAAGGATTCCAGTCTGGCCTACGTGATCGGTGTGGTCGAATTGTCGAACATCGGCAACCGCATCCAGTCG
>CAILRJ010000326.1 GCA_903836575.1 uncultured Burkholderiales bacterium | reverse complement strand
CTGGCGATCGCCGAAGCACTGGCCGCCGCGCGTCAGGTCGACCGGCTGATGACGCTGCACCGGGCCGACAGTGAGCTTGCTATCCTGAACCGCACCGGCGTGCTGGAGCGACCGCATCCGTGGCTGTTGCAGGTGCTGGCGCATGCGCGCGCGTTGTCGCGCCTAAGCGCGGGCGCTTTCGACATTACCGTGCAACCGCTCTGGCATGCGTTTAGCGTCGCATCGCAGCAGAACCGTTTGCCAAGCGAGTCCGAACGGCACGCCGCGATGGCGCTGGTCGACTGGCAGCAAGTGCAGGTGACACCGCAGCGGGTCAGTCTGGGGCGGCCCGGCATGGCGATCACGCTCAACGGTATCGCGCAGGGCTTCGCGGTGGACTGTGCCCGCGCCGTCCTCGACGAGCACGGTATCCGTCATGCCTTGCTCGATACCGGCGAGTTCGGCGCACGCGGTCGCAAGAGCGCGCAACAGGCCTGGACCATCGGCATCCGTGATCCGCGCGATGGGCAGCAACTGGCCGGCGTGCTGCCGATGCAGCAGCGCTGCGTGGCAACCTCGGGCGATTACCAGACGGTCTTCACGCCGGACTTTGTGCATCACCATATTTTTGATCCGGCCAGCGGTGATTCGCCGGTGGAGCTGGCCAGCGTGACGGTGGTGGCGCCGACCGGGTTGCAGGCGGATGGCTTGTCGACCACGTTGATGGTGCTCGGCGCACAGCGGGCGATGGCGCTGGTGGCGACGCTGACGGAGGTCGATATGCTGTTGATCGACAAGCAGGGTCGCGCCTGGCGCTCGGGGAATTGGGCGGGGTGAAGTGAAACGGTGCAATCACCGCAGGGCATTGCACCGGAGGTGCGTATCGCCCGCATAAGTGACCATTAGAAATTTTATTGTTGTGACAAAAAATATTTGATCCACATCAAATACAGTAGTTTCGTGATGGAAATACACTGCTTTTAGACGCCCGAAAGTCTTCGTGTTTTTCAGACTGACAGGCAGGGTAAAAAAAGCAAGGATGGCGCTTTGCGGTTTGTTGTTAGCGCCAGTCCAAAATCCAACCCTTCACCGAGACCCGCCATCATGCGCATGAATACCCCGGTTACCGACACCGAAGTCGAACTGAGCGACAACGAAACCATTGTCTCGACCACCGACCGCCAGGGCAACATCACCTACGTCAATCCGTACTTTGTCGAGGTCAGCGGTTTCAGCGAGCAGGAACTGATCGGTTCGCCGCAAAACATCCTGCGTCATCCCGACATGCCGGTCGAAGCCTATGCCGATATGTGGGCCACTATTCAAAGTGGTTTGTCGTGGACCGGCATGGTCAAGAACCGTTGCAAGAATGGCGATTTTTACTGGGTCTTCGCAAACGTCACGCCGGTGATGGAAAACGGCCGCGAGACCGGTTACATGTCGGTCCGGACCAAGCCGACCCGTCAACAGGTCAGTGACGCCGCCGCGCTTTACCGCAACCTGAAAAACGGCAATCCCGACCGGATCGCCCTGAGCCAGGGCGCCGTCATCGGCACCGGTGTGCTGGCACGGTTAGGCCGGCTGGCCAGCCTGTCGCTGGGCCAGCGCATCAGCCTGAACCTCGGTTTTGCGATGCTGGTGCTCGCCCTGCTGGCGGCCTTGAACATCGCTGCATCGGGACAGTCCTGGTTGACGGTGCTGGCATCGCTGGCTTTTGTCAGCGTCGGGTATTTGTGGTTCTCGCTGTATCAAGGCGTGATTGCCCCTGTCAGGCAGGCACTGCTGGCTAGCCGGATCATGGCTGGCGGGGACCTCACGCAAGACATCACTACGACCCGCAAGGATGATGTCGGCCAGTTGCTGCGTTCGTTGCGGCAATTGCGCGTGAACCTGCATTCGATTGTCGGTGACGTGCGCAGCAACTTCGAGCAGATCGGTCAGGCCACCAGCGAAATCGCTGCCGGCAACATGGACCTGTCGGGGCGCACCGAGTCGCAGGCGTCGGCGCTTGAAGAGACCGCATCGAGCATGGAAGAGCTGGCGTCGACGGTACAGCAAAATACCGGCAATGCGACCCAGGCCAACACCATGGCTGGCGAAGCTGCCGTGGTGGCCGGCAAGGGCGGCACGATTGTCGCGCAGGTCGTCACGACCATGAGTGACATCACGACTTCGTCAAAGCGTATTGTCGACATCATCAGCATCATCGAAGGAATCGCGTTCCAGACCAATATCCTGGCGCTCAATGCGGCCGTCGAAGCGGCCCGTGCCGGCGAACAGGGCCGCGGTTTTGCGGTGGTCGCGTCCGAAGTACGCAATCTGGCGCAACGCAGCGCCAGCGCCGCCAAGGAAATCAAACAGCTCATTGATGTCTCGGTCGAACGCATCGGCAGCGGCACCGTGCTGGCCGAACAGGCCGGCAGCACGATGCGCGACATCATCGCCTCGGTCGACCGGGTCAGCAGCATCATGAATGAAATCGCACTAGCCTCGCGCGAACAAAGCGCCGGTATTGCTCAGGTCAATGATGCGGTCACACAGATGGATGAAGTCACGCAGCAAAACGCCGCGCTGGTCGAGCAGGCCGCAGCAGCAGCGGGCAGCTTGCAGGAACAAACCCTGAAAGTGGTGCAGACGCTGACGGTGTTCAAACTCAAGCATCAGCATCATGCCATCAGCGCGCTGGCGGCGGTGCCATTGGAACGGCCTGTGGTGCGGCCGCAATTGCAGAAACGGCCGGCGCGACGCGCCTTGTCTCGGTGACGGTGATGCGGCACGCTGACCGGGCGGGAGCGCACAGCAACACGCTTCGTCGCCGCGGCAACAAGCGGTGGCACAGGGCTAGTTAATAGGTGGTTAGTGTCTGATGGTTTATGTTTTGTGGTGACCGTATTCCGGGTGGTATGGTAGCCGTGGTGGAGCAGTTCCAGTCCTGACCCGGGTGCTGGCTGGCTCATCGTGGTTATCGGGAATCCTCCTTGAACGTACTGACCATTGACGACAATGAGATGACCCGCACGGTCTTGCGGGCGATGCTGTTCGGCACGGCGCACCATGTGTGCGGCGAAGCGGCCAACGGCAAGGCGGGCTATGAACTGGCGCTGAAGCTGTTGCCGGACGTGGTGTTGCTCGACATCCTGATGCCTGACCTCAGCGGCATCGACGTCCTCAAGCAACTCAAGGAAGTCATGCCGCAAGTGGTCGTGCTGATGGTCACCGGAGAGCGCGATACCGACACGCTCCGGCAGTGCGTGGCCGCTGGTGCCAGTGGTTTCATTGTCAAACCGTTCAATGCCGCGACGGTGCTCAAGGCGCTTGCCGATGTGGCGCTGCGTGCGGCCGGGGCGGCGCGCAAGCCAGCACACTAGGAAAAATTCAGCTACGTTGGATTTGCAACTTATAGTAACTTCACATTTCCCCTGAGCTGCAAGGAACCGCATTGAACGCACTGATCATCGATGACAATGAAATGACCCGCTCTGTTCTGCGCGCGATGCTGGTACGCAGTGGTTTGCAGGTTATCGGCGAAGCCAGTAATGGTAACAACGGCTACGAACTGATCATGAAACTCAAGCCTCAGGTGGTCTGTCTCGATATCGTGATGCCGGACATCAGCGGCATCGATGTCCTCAAGCAGTTGCGCGCCGAGCTGGACAGAATGGTCGTGCTGATGGTCACCAGCGAGCGTAGTGTAGAAACCATCAAGCAATGTCTGTCACTCGGTGCCAGCGGGTTCATCATCAAACCATTCAATGAAGCGACCGTACTGAAATCGGTCAGGGATGCCATGTCGCGCGCCGGGATGACGATACCGAACGGGTTGTGAGCGACGCAGCAGATGGTCGGGTGCCACGCGTCGCCAGTATCGTCGCGCGATACACGGTGTGTCTTTGCCGTTTTTGATGTGAGTCAAAGTTTTTGAAAGATAGCCTCCCTACACTGCGCTCATCAAGTCACGTAACCAGCCTCGGCGTGACTGGCAGCAGGAGCAAAATTGATGGTTTCCCTTATTCCGGTTATCCCGGTCACGCCGGTCCCGTCGGTGCAATTCGATGCGGCGCTGATCGGTAAATTCAGGCAGCAAGGCCCGCGTTACACCTCGTACCCGACCGCCGACCGCTTCACCGACGCCTTCCGTTATCGCGACTACCTGCAAGCCGTGGCCGGTCTGCGCACCCGGGGCGGGCGCAAGCCGTTGTCGCTGTACCTGCACATTCCGTTCTGCGACACGGTCTGCTACTACTGCGCCTGCAACAAGATCGTTACCAAAAAAGTCGAGAAGGCGGCGACCTACCTGACCTACCTCAAGCGCGAAATCGAAATGCAGGGCCAGTTGTTTGCCGACATGAACCAGGTCGAACAAGTCCATCTCGGTGGCGGCACGCCGACCTATTTTTCGGATGACCAGATGGATGAACTGATGGCGCAGGTACGGCGCTGGTTCAAGCTGGCACCGGACGACATCGGCGAATATGCGATCGAAGTCGATCCGCGCACGGTCTCGCGCGAACGGGTCTTCACGTTGCGCCGGCAGGGCTTCAACCGCATCAGTCTGGGCGTGCAGGATTTCGATCCCGACGTGCAAAAAGCCGTCAATCGGGTCCAGCCGGAAAGCGATACGCTGGCCATTATCGAGGCCGCACGCGATGCCCAATTCCGTTCGGTCAGCATCGACCTGATGTACGGCTTGCCGAAGCAAAACGTGATGACGATGGCGCGTACGCTGAGCAAGGTCATTGCGGCCAGCCCGGATCGCATTGCGATCTACAACTATGCGCACCTGCCGCATGTCTTCAAGCCACAGCGCCGCATCCTCGACGCCGACCTGCCCGGTAGCGCCACCCGGCTCGACCTGCTGGCGCTGTGTATCCGTCGGCTCACCGAAGCCGGTTATGTCTACATCGGCATGGACCACTTTGCCCGTCCCGCTGACGACCTCGCAATAGCGCAAGGGCAGGGCCGCCTGCACCGCAATTTTCAGGGCTACTCGACCCATGCCGAACTGGACCTGGTGTCGTGCGGGGTCTCGGCCATCAGCGCGGTGGCAGCGACCTACAGCCAGAATGCCAAGACGCTGGAGGCCTATTACGCGCATCTCGACAAGAACGAATTGCCGGTCGTGCGCGGCATCAAGCTGGGCATGGACGACCTCTTGCGACGCGCGATCATCCAGCTGCTGATGTGTAATTTCGAGATGTCGATCGCCTCCATCGAGCAGGCTTATCCGATCACCATGGCGACCTATTTTGCCGCCGAACTGGCGCAGTTGCGGGTACTGGCGCAGGACGGCTTGCTGACCATCGATGACGAGTGGATCAGCGTTACGCCGCAAGGCCGGCTACTGATCCGCAACATCTGCATGGTGTTTGACCGCTACTTGAGTGCGGCTGTCGATCCGCTGCGCCATTCGAAGACGATCTGACGCGCATACCAGATGACAGCCCTTTCCCTCCTGCCGTTTTTTGTCATCGGCCTGCTTGGCAGTGTGCACTGTGTCGGCATGTGCGGCGGCATCGTGACGGCCTTGTCAGTGGCACCGGCGGCGCGGCCGTTTCCGGTGGCAGTGATGGCGGCGGTGCCGGCGGACCGCATGGTGCGGGTGCTGTCGTACAACGCCGGACGCATCGGCAGTTATGCGCTGGCCGGTGCGGTGCTGGGCGGTGTGGCCAACGGCGCGCGCATGCTGACGGGATTGGCGACGTTCCAGCTGGCAGGCCTCTGGCTGGCCAACCTGATGCTGGTCGTTCTGGGCTTGTATCTGATGGGTGCCTGGCAGGGACTGGCCCGCGTTGAATCGCTCGGCCAGTCGCTCTGGAAGTCACTCCAGCCGCTGACCCGCCATCTGTTGCCGCTCGACAGTCCGCTCAAAATGTTTGCCATGGGCAGCCTGTGGGGCTGGCTGCCGTGCGGCATGGTCTACAGCGTGCTGCTCACTGCGATGCTGACCGGCTCGGCGTTGTCCGGTGCGAGCGTGATGCTGGCGTTCGGGCTGGGCACCTTGCCGACGTTGCTGGTGATGGGCGTGCTCGGCGCGCAATTGCGGGTGGTGATGCAAAAGCCCGCCGTGCGCATTGGCAGTGGCTTGCTGGTACTGACGTTCGGACTGCTCGGTATCTGGCGGGCAGCACATGGCATGCCGGGTAGCTGGCTCGATGCGGTGTGCATCACGCCGATGGGGTCATGAACAACTGCTTTCATTGCAGTTTGCCGGTGCCGGCGGGCAGCGCCTGGCAAGTCACGATTGATGCCGTGGTCCAGTCGATGTGCTGCCCCGGTTG
>CAILRJ010000325.1 GCA_903836575.1 uncultured Burkholderiales bacterium | reverse complement strand
CCGGGCGATCGTACCGGAAGGTAGGTTATACTACCAGGACCCATATCCGGGATATCCATATTGCCACCGTGCGAGTCCGGCGTCAGCGAATTGATCGAATCGATTTCCGGCGACAGGCTTAGCGTGCCGATGTGCGGACAGTACGGCAGCGTGATGCGCTTGCTCCAGTAGACACCCTGCTCGTCGACATCGATCTTGCGGGTGATTTCGGGAAGCGGTTCGTTGAGCATGGCGGTGGACTCGGTTCCGGTCAGCGCACCGAAATACGGAATCAGGCAGCAGGTACCGCGCGGGTTCGGACCGCGTGGCAACATCGATTCGATGTAGACGGCGATGACATCACCCTTCTCGGCACCCTCGACCATGATCGGACCGCTTTGCGGATTCAGAAACGGCATCTTCAGCTTCTGGCTCGGCATGTCCTGTTCGGTCTGGATTTTGCCGTCAAAGGCGTCGCGTGTTTCGACGATGACGCGGTCACCGGGCTGGATGTGCAAGACCGGATTGGAGTAAGGACCGATGGTGTAGTGGAACTGCCCTTGCAGTTCTTCGGTTAATTCATGGGTCTTGCCCTGCTTGCCGCCAGCTACGCCACGGGTATGCATCAGTGATTTTTTTAGCCAGTCCATCAGGTTTCCAATCGTTTAAAGTTGCGTTTGAAGATGAATGCTTCATGAAGCGTGCCAGACAGTCCGGCACACCGCTTACACCGAGATCAGTGATCTCACGTTGTCTTTTTGCATGTCGGTACCAAGTCCGCTCGCGACCACCTGCCCCCGTACCAGTACCACGTAATCGTCTGCGACGGCTTCAGCGAAGTCGACATATTGTTCAACCAGCAGAATGGACATGCGCCCTTTCAGGGACAAAATCACGGCTTCGATTTCCTTGACAATCGAAGGCTGGATACCTTCCGTCGGTTCGTCCAGAATCAGCAGCGACGGATTGGTCAGCAGCGCCCGGCCGATCGCCAGTTGCTGTTGCTGACCACCGGAGAGATTGCCGGCGATGCGTGCGCGCATGCTTGCCAGTACCGGGAAAATATTCACCACGTCTTCTAGCGTGAAGCCGGTAGCACCCTTGCGCTTACCCTGTTCGCCAGTCATCGCACCGATCTGCAGGTTCTCCGCGACGCTCAATTCCGGAAAAATTTCGCGCCCCTGCGGCACGTAACCCAGTCCGGCCCGCGCCCGCAGATGCGGTGCCATGCGCGTGATGTTACGGCCATCGAGTTCGATACTGCCGGAACGGATTGGCGTCAATCCCATCAGGCAGCGCAGCAATGTGGACTTACCCACGCCATTGCGTCCGAGCAGCACGGTGCAGGCACCTGTCGCCACACTGAGGTCGACATTGCGCAGCACCTGGCTGCTGCCGTAATACTGGTTGACCGCTTGCAGACTCAGCATGGATTCATCTCCCCAAATAAACCTGCACGACACGCGGATCATTGCGTACCGTGTCCATCGATCCTTCCCGTAGTACTTGCCCTTCATGCAGCACGCTGACGAGGTCGGCGATTGCATCAACGAACGCCATGTCGTGTTCGACGACGACAATGGCCCGGTCGGGCGAGCGCAGCCGCGCCAGCAACTCGACGGTACGGCTGGTCTCCTGGTCAGTCATGCCGGCTACCGGCTCGTCGAGAAGCAATACCTTGGGGTCGGCTGCCAGCAGCATGCCGATTTCCAGCCATTGTTTCTGTCCGTGTGACAGCACGCCCGCCAGTTCATTGCGGACTGATTCCAGACCAATGGTGTCGAGTACTTCATCGATGCGATAGCCCTGGCGTCCACTGAGGCGCGATGCCAGCATGGCCGGATAGCCCTGGCCGTTACGCACCGCCAGTTCGATGTTCTGCGCCACCGGCAAGGCTTCGAAGACGCTGGGCTTCTGGAACTTGCGACCGATGCCGCAACGGGCGATGGTGGCTTCCCCAAGTACAGCGAGGTTGAGCTTGCCATCGAGGTAGACTTCGCCACTGGTGGGTCGGGTCTTGCCGGTGATGACATCCATCAATGTGGTCTTGCCGGCCCCGTTGGGGCCGATGATGGCGCGCGTTTCGCCGTAGCGCAGTTCCAGTGTCAGATTGGTGATCGCCGCAAAGCCGCCAAAATTGACGTTCAGGCCGTTGATGTAAATCGCGGTGCGCTGGTCCATCATGCGGCCTTGTCGGCGACATTGCGGCGACCTGTCAGCAGACGCACGCCACCCCACAAGCCATTACTCAGCGCCACCGTAATAAGCAATGTCACACCCGCGAGTATGAACGGCCAGGCACTCGGCACCAGCGCGCTGAGCCAGAACTTCAAGCCATTGACCAGCACCGCGCCCAGAATCGCACCGATCAGGCTGCCGCGCCCGCCGATGGCAACCCAGACCGCGATTTCGACGGACAGCATCGGTGCGACGATGGTGGGATTGACGATGCCGACCTGTGGCACGTACAGCAGGCCGGCCAGTGCCGCAACCGCCGCTGACAGTACCCACGCAAACAGTTTGATGCGGTCGGTGCGGTAGCCCATGAAGCGCAGCCGCGCTTCATCATCGCGAACGCCAACAAGGGTCTGGCCAAAACTGGAATCAGCTATCAGGCGCAAGGCCAGAAACACGATGGCCAGGCACACGCAGGCCAGACTGGCCAATCCGACCTGCGTCCCGGTCCGGGCCAGCGGATGGCCGGCAATGCTGGTGAATCCGGTCAGGCCATTATTGCCACCGAGCCCGAGGTCATTGATAAACAGCAGCAGCATCAACGCATAGGTCAGCGCCTGGGTGATGATAGAAAAATACACGCCATTGATGCGCGAGCCAAAAGTCGACAGACCGAACAGCCCGGCGATGGCGATGGCTCCACCAATGGCCAGCGCGATGGCGACATCGAGCCGGGCAAAGGCCTGCAGCAGCGCCGGAAATTCCTTCCATCCCATGTAGAGCATGAAGTCCGGAAGCACACCGGTATCGGCATACGCGCCATTGAGCAGATAGAAGCCCATCGCATAGCCGCCGATGCCGAAAAATATACCGTGGCCAAGGCTGAGAATGCCGGCCAGCCCCCAGACAAAATCGAGTGCCAGCGCCAGCATCGCAAAGCACATGATCTGGCCGAGCATGTTGATGCTGAAGAGCGAGAGATGGAACACGCTGGCGCTATCGATGGCGGTGTTGGCGATGGGCAGATAGATACCCAGAACAAGCAGCACCAGAACCAGCGCGTATTCGCCGCGGTGACGCGGCGTGCGGCCACGGGCTTGGGTCTGGCGTTTCGCCGGAGTCGGGATCCGGGACGGATTGCTGGTGACGGTCATGGTCGGTTCCTTGGAGACGGGCATCAGACGCGGGTCTTACTGGCAAACAGGCCTTGCGGACGGCGCTGGATGATGATGACGATGAGCAGCAGAATGGCTACCTTGGCAGCGACCGCGCCGTACAGCGGCTCGATAATCTGGTTGATTTCACCCAGTGCCAGCGATGAGATGGCAGTACCGACCAGACTGCCCGCGCCGCCGAGCACCACCACCATGAAGGCATCGATGACAAAGGACGTCCCCATCGATGGATTGACACTGGCAATCTGGGTCAGCACCACACCGGCCAGACCCGCCAGACCGGCGCCTAGACCGAATGCCAGGCGGTCAATTTTTTCGGCCGCCACGCCGAGACTGCGGGCGGTATCGCGGCGCTGCGTCGTAGCGCGAATAAGCAAACCGAAGCGGGTATGCCGGATCAGCAGCAGTGTCGCGCCAAAGATTGCCAGTGCCAGCAAGATGGCGAAGATGCGGTTGTAGGTCACAAAAAATCCGGCGAATACTTGCGTGCCACCGTTGAGGAATCCGGGCGAGATGAATTCCAGATTTTGCGAACCGAACACCAGTTGCACCAGCTTGATGGTGGCAATGCTGACCGCCCACGTCGCCAGCAAGGTCTCGAGCGGACGGCGGTATAAAAACCGGATCACACAGAATTCGAGCAGCATGCCGAACAGCGCGCAGAAGATGAAGGCACACGGAATCGCGACAAAAATATAGGCCCCGAAAAAGGCCGGCAGATAAGCCTGCATCAACTGCTCGACGACGTACGTGGCATACGCGCCGACCATGATGAATTCGCCATGTGCCAGGTTGATCACGCCCATCAGGCCGAACACAATCGACAGTCCGAGTGCGGTCAGCAACAGGATGCCGGCATAGCTCAAGCCGCTAAAGAGCACCGAACAGATTTTGCCCAGCATGAGCCACTGGTCGATGGTGCGAATGCCGGCACTGGCTGCGCCGATCAGATACGTGTCCGTCGGCGCGGCAGTGGCCAGCACATTGGCCAGCAGGGTGCGCGAAGCCAGACTGGGTACGCTGGCGACGATGTCGATGGCACGCCGGCGCTCGTCGATCGACGCGCTTTCCAGTCCGCGCTTGGCCATCGCCAGCGTGAGCGTCGCATGTACTTGGGAATCCTTCTCGCGTGCCAGTGCGGCGTTGATGATGTCGCTGTCCATCAGCGCATAGAACTTGTCGACCTGCGACGCGGCCTGCTCGCGCTCGGCCAGGATGCTGCTGAACAGATTGAGTTCGGCGGCCGCCACGGCCAGCTTGCGCCGCACGATCATGTTCGGGACGTACACCAGTTCGGCCGGCAGAGTGCTGACCGCCAGCAGCGTCACGGCATCGATCTGCTGCGCCGTATCGGCCAGCACCGGCGTGCCCGACGGCGGACAAAGCAGCGCCGCGTTGCGGATGGCGGCAATGACCCGTTGCGCCCAGGCGCGCTCAAGCGGATTGCCTGCCACGCCATGCCCGACCAGACGGGCCAGTGCCTGCGACGGACCGGCACCGGGGTCATCGGCACACAGACCGGTGATGCTGGCCAGTCGCTGCTGCTGCACCTCCGGTGCGCTGATGTTCTGTGCGCGCACTGCTACCGACCAGTGCAGGCACAGCATCAGCAGCGTCAGGTGGCAGGCAAACCGTACGGCAGTTATCCATCGTTTCATGAGCGGCCTTGTTGTAAGACGAATTCGGAACAGCGCTTGCGGTCTTGCGCCGGTGCTGGCGTGCCAGCACCGGATGACTTCCTTAACCCTTCATGAACGGGCTGTACGGCACCGGGGCCACGATGTCCTTGGACTTCCAGAGGATGTCGAAACCCTGCTTGGCATTGATCGAGCCGATCATGTCGCCGCGCCACAGGTACTGGTTCTCCATGTCCATCTTCGCGGTGTAACCGGCCGGATCGGCAATCGTCATGCCTGCCAGTGCCTTGCGTACCGGACCGGTGGCGACGGACTTGGCTTTCTGCGCGGCCTTGGCCCAGAGGTTGATGCCGAGGTAGGTCGAGACCATCGGATCGATCACCATGTCAGGCCGGTGCTTGAGCTTGTTGGCCTTGACGTAGTTGCTCCACTCCGACTTGAACTGGCGGTTCAGCGGGTTGTCGACGTTCTGGAAATAGCACCAGCAGCTCAGGTGACCGACCAGCGGTTTGGTGTCGAGACCTTCCAGATCACTGTCGACCACATCGAGTCCGAGGATAGGGATTTCGGTCGCCCGCACGCCCTGGTTGATGGCTTCCTTGAACATCGCCGGAATCGAATCACCGACCACGGTCAGCACCACGATCGCCTGGCCGCCCGGCAGTGCAGCGAACTCCTTGATGTCACGCACGATGCTCTGAAAATTGGAGTGACCGAACGGCACGTACTGTTCGCGCAGCGCGGATTCAGGAATGTTTTTGGTCTTGAAATACCCCTTGAGCATCTTGTTGATCGTGCGCGGCCAGACATAGTCGCTACCGATCATGAAGAAACGCTTTGCCCCGCCACCCTGCGGGTCCATCAGGTACTCGATGGCCGGCAGCACTGAGCTGCTTGGCGGCGAATTGAGGTACACCACATTCTTCGATTGCTCTTCGCCTTCGAAATGCAGCGGATAAAACAGCAGGCTGTCGTTGGACTCAACCACCGGCAACACCGTCTTGCGCGAGACCGAGGTCCAGCAGCCGAATGTTGCGGCCACCTTGTCGCGCAAGATCAGTTGCTTGGTCATCTGCGCATACATCGGCCAGTCCGATGCCGGGTCGACTACCACGCCTAGCAACGGCCGTCCCAGCACGCCGCCCCTGGCGTTGATCTGGTCAATTGTCATCAATGCGGTGTCCTTGAGCAGCGACTCATTATTGGCCATCGTGCCGGACTGCGAGAACAGCAGACCGAGCTTGATCGGCTCACCCGCCGGTGCGGCCAGCAGTGTTGAAGGTAATGTCGCAGCCACCACACCCGCGCCTGCTACGGACAAGAAATCACGTCTTTTCATTGAGGACTCCGATTGAACATGCTGATTTTCCAAAAAAAAAGTCCGCACCAATTGCTTGGTTGCGGACGTTTTTGGCCGGTGTCGCTCAAGACGCCTTTGTCTTGAGCAACGAGGTTTTCAATTTCACTGGAAGCTGAAAATTAAAACCTTCCGGATGACCACCGCAAGGGTCGTGCCACCATCCTGACTACCACCGGCAACGCGGATTCAGGCAGGAGGTGAGGACCCGAAATCCGGACTGAATCCGGACCCTGCGCGGGGCGTCAGCTACTATTTCAGCGCGGGATGAAGCGGGATTGCTCGTACAAATAACACACGAGACACTGAAGAATACGGTGGCGTTTTTGCACTTTTTTTGCTCGTGCGCACACAACTGGCGCACCGTTCGCGACCCATCGTGAAGCATCAAAATCTTCTGCGTAGGTCGACAGACTATGCAGTATTATAAATTTCCAACTCTCTATGGATGCCTGAGACTGAGGCACTTTCTGCATGCTTCCAGACCGATCCAGCCCGATTAAAATCGGGCTTCTGTATTCCGATAGCGGCCTCACTGCGGCGGCAGAACGCAGCCAGCGCGACGCCACCGTGCTGGCTGTCAGGGAACTCAACGATGCCGGCGGCGTGCTGGGCCGGGAAATCGAACTGGTGTTGCGCGACCCTGGTGGCGTGCCCGGTCGCTATGCCGCAATGGCCGAAGAATTAATTGCCGAACAGGGGATACGACTGTTCATGGGCTGCTACCTGTCGAACGCGCGCAAGGCGGTGGTGCCGGTGATGGAGCGACACAATGCGCTGCTGTTTTACGGCACGCCGTATGAAGGTTTCGAATACAGCCGCAACGTGATCTACACGGGAGCAGCACCCAACCAGAACGCCTTGCCAATTGCCGAATACATGCTGTCGCATTTTGGCTCCCGGGTCGCGATGGTGGGTTCGGATTTTGTCTGCCCGCATGAATCCAACCGGGTCATGAATGACCTGATCAGCGAGCGCGGCGGACTCAAGGTGGCCGAGACGTATCTGCCGCTGTCGGCGACGGCTGGTAGCTATCTGGAAATCGCCCGTCGCATCAAGGCACAGGCGCCGGACTTCATTTTCTCCACCGTGGTCGGTGAAGGGATTGCTCTGTTCTACCGGGCCTTCGCCGCTGCGGGCTTCAATCCTTACGTGACACCGATTGCCAGTCACATGACCAGTGAGACGGAGGTCGCGCTGATGGGCGCCGATCTGGCCGAAGGTCACATCACTTGCGCTACGTATTTTCAGTCCGTCGAGACAATTGAAAACCGGCGCGCCGTGCGCCGCTATCAGGACCTGTTCGGCACCGATGCGGTGACCAACATGTGCTGGGAGGCAGCGTATTTCCAGACCCATCTGCTGGCGTGCGCGATCACAAAAGCCGGTAGTGACGATCCGGATCGTTTGCTTGAAGTGTTGCCGGGTATGGAGATTGCCGCACCACAGGGGATCGTGCGGCTGGACGAAGTCAACCATCACGCCTACTTGCATCCGCGCATTGGCCGGGTCAATGTTCATGGTCAGTTCGATATCCTGGCCATGGCCCCGGCTTGGGTGAAGGCCGACCCTTACGTGGTGTCGCACGCCCCGCCACAGTGGGCTTCCGGTACGCCACATTCCGATGCGATATTAATTTCTACCGGAGCGCACTAATGCCATCCACCCCGTCCCGTTCTCTACTCAAAGATCTACGCAAGCTCAAGGTCGCGATTATTCATCCACCCGATGCGGACGGCGATGAACTGGTCGCGCAACTGGCGCGGATCGGCTGCATGGTCCAGGTGTTCTGGCCGGAGGCGCAAGTACTGCCACCTGAATGCGGCCTGGTCTTATTGGCGGTACGCCCGGAGACGCTGTCGATCACCTATTCATGGATAGGCACGACAGATGCACCGCCTATCATCCCGGTGATCACCTTCGAAAATCCGGTAACGCTGGAGGCCGTGCTGCAACTCGGCGCGTTTGCCACCATCGCTTCGCCGGTGCGTGCCTTTGGCCTGCTCACAGCGATCGCAGTGACGCTCAGCCAAAGCCGGGCGATGCGGCTGCGCGAAAAATATATCGACCGTCTGGAGAAAAAATCAGCGGACCAGCGGGTGATCCACAAGGCCATATTGATACTGATGGAGACCCGCTCCGTCTCCGAAGAACAGGCTTATCAATTACTGAGATCGCAAGCAATGAGCCGGCGCGAGCACATCGAAGTGATTGCCGGTCAGATCCTCAGGGCACAGGCAGTTTTATCGTTCTGAATCGTCACAGGTCGAACT
>CAILRJ010000324.1 GCA_903836575.1 uncultured Burkholderiales bacterium | reverse complement strand
GGTGGCAGAGCAGTTGCCGGTATCGAACCCGGTGCGGGCTTCGGCGCTGACCTACAAGGCAGCCTACGAAAAAATGTATGGCGTTGGCACTGTCTCGACCTTTGGCGGTCATGCCTGGGATGCCGGTTTATTGATGGCGAATGCGGTGCCGGAAGCACTCAAGCACGGCCAGCCGGGGTCCAAAGAATTCCGCAAGGGCTTGCGCGATGCGATCGAAAACACCCGCAACCTCGCGGGTGCGCATGGGATTTTTAACATGAGCCCGACCGACCATCTGGGTTTCGATCAGCGTTCGCGGGTGATGGTGAAGATTGTGGATGGCAAGTGGACGCTGGCGGAGTGAGACGGCAGGGCATTGCGTCGGCCTAGCTTCTTATGGCCTGGCTATTTGTCAGTGGCTCGCGAAAATTACGCCTGCGTTGATGAATGCCGAGTTGATGATGATTCAACCATGCTCTACTTCTCGCACAAGTGTTTACGATAAAACGACCATGATTGATCTTCCTGCTTCGCAAGCATCCAACCGCATTGTTGCCCTGCTGGCTGCGGAAGAGTCTCGTACGCTGGATTTCAAGCGCATCAGCGCCAAGCACAAAGGCATCATTGAAACCACCTGCGCTTTTGCCAACAGTGATGGTGGTTTGTTGGTCATTGGTATCGGTGACGCCAAAGATCAGGAGGCCGCTGGTAAATCCGCAAGTCGGCTATTTGGTATCGAAGAGAATGCCGAGGCATTCGATGACTTGCGTCGTCTGACGATGCAGCGCTTCGCCCCTGCGGTCAAGGGTATTCATTGGTTGCGTGTTCCTTGTACGCTGCGCACTGGTCAGCAGGGTCATGTGGTGTTGTTGCGGATCGAGAAAAGTGCGGATGTGCATTCGATTATCGGGAACGGTACATGGACACGAATGGACCGCAGTAATCGTGAGTTGGCCGCTTCCGAGATTGTTGAGCTAGCTTACCAGCGCGGCGTGCGCACGGCAGTCAATGAGTTAGTACCTGTCAATCTGGCGTTATTGGTGACACCAGCATGGCGAACTTTTATTGCTGTACGAGGATTGAAAACTGGTACTGCATCTGAGCAGTTGCAACGAATTGGCTTGGCCGATGTGCTGGGCAGCGAGATGTTGCCGACCCGTGCCGCCGTGCTGTTATTTGCCGAGGACCCCGGTAGCTTACTGGCGGCGCAGGGCACCCGAGCCGATCTACGTATCATGGTCTATAGCGGAAAATCAGCGAGTGCCGAAGCTGTGCCAAATTTGCGTAAAACGCCGCTGACAATTCGGGGGCCCCTGATAGAGCAGATTGATGAGGCCGTCCGGACGGTATTGCGCGAACTTGACGGCGGTCTTACCCCTGCTAGTAGTGGGTTCAAAACGCGCCACGTGTACCCGGAACGGGTCGTCAAGGAAGCAATTGTCAATGCGGTGATCCATCGTGACTACCGGTTGAACCGCGATATTTTTGTGCGCATTTTCGATGACCGGATCGAGGTTGAAAGTCCTGGTACCTTCCCAGGAAATATCACGCCGGGCAATATCGCCCGGGCTGGCAGCAATGCCCGTAACCCGCTGATCGCGCAAAATTTACGCGAATTCCCGAGCGCACCGAATATCGATGCCGGCGAAGGCGTCAAGATGATGTTCGCCGAAATGGCCGCCGCAAAATTATATCCGCCGAAGTACCAGCAACATACCGAGGGTGCGGTCGAAAGCGTGACGGTGACGTTGCTCAATCTAGCGCGACCTAGCATGTGGGATGTCGTCAACGACTGGATCGACCGCAACGGGCCCATCGCCAACGGCAAGTTGCGCGAGATATCCGGGCTCGATACCCTGGCCGCGTCGAGACAATTGCGCCACTGGGTTGCACAGGGTGTACTGGTCGCCCTGCCGGCAGCGTCGCGCCAGCAGGCCACTTATACCAAGTCCGAGTTACTGGGAGTGGTGACTGATTCATTATCTTCAGAGATGGATAATGACTTGGAAAATTAAAAAAATACATAAAAATCATAGGGTTGAATGGTTATTCATTATCCGTTGACCTGAACTTCAACTGCTTTTGCAGTTCCAAACGTGTGGTCGAGTGCGATTGCCGTCCATCCCGGCGACGCAATGCAATGGTTGCACCTTGCGACCAAGAAACGACCGGATTCAATTTAAGGAACACCCCCTGCATGGATTTTTCAATCGCCGCCATCCTCGCCCAGGATGGCATCACCAGCGGCGCGATCTATGCCTTGCTGGCGCTCGCGCTGGTGCTGGTCTTTTCGGTCACGCGTGTGATCTTCATTCCGCAAGGCGAGTTCGTCGCTTTCGGTGCACTGACCCTCGCGGCCATGCAATCCGATAAATTTCCGCACTCGGCAACGCTACTGGTCGGACTCGGCGTCGCGGTGTTCTTGCAGGAAGTCGTGACCTCGCTGCGCCGTGCGCCGCTGGCCTTCGCCAAGTTCATCGCCTTGCCATTGCTGCTGTATGGACTGACCCGCCAATTCGGCAATGCGCAATTGCCGATGCTGCTGCAAGTCGTACTGACACTGGCACTGGTCATACCGATGGGGCCGATGATCTACCGGCTGGCTTTTCAGCCGCTGGCCGAAGCCAGCACGCTGGTGCTGCTGATCGTTTCGGTCAGCGTGCACTTCGCGCTGCTTGGAACCGGACTGGTGCTGTTCGGCGCCGAAGGCTCGCGCACCATTGCGTTTTCGGATGCGCGTTTCGAGTTCGGCGCGTTGCAGATCAGCGGCCAGAGCCTGGTGATTCTGGTCGTGTCGGCACTGCTGATTGGCGCGCTGTATCTGTATTTTGAACGTACCTTGTCCGGCAAGGCCTTGCGCGCGACCGCAGTAAACCGGCTCGGCGCGCAACTGGTCGGCATCGGCACAACGCAGGCCGGACGTACCGCCTTCACGCTGGCGGCAGGACTCGGTGCGCTGTGCGGCGTGCTGATTGCGCCGCTGACAACGATTTACTACGACAGCGGATTCCTGATCGGCTTGAAGGGTTTCGTCGGCGCGATCATCGGCGGCCTTGGCAGTTATCCGATTGCTGCTGCCGGTGCGGTGCTGGTTGGCTTGCTCGAATCGTATTCGTCGTTCTGGGCCAGCGCTTTCAAGGAAGTGATCGTCTTCACGCTGATCATCCCGGTACTGCTGTGGCGATCGCTGCGCAGCAAGCATGTGGACGAGGGCGAGCAATGAAGCGCCACGTGCCGGTTGTGCTGTTCATTGTCGTCATGCTGCTGCTGCCGGTGCTGCCGACGCCGCCGTTCTGGATCACGCTGGCCAACTACATCGGCCTGTACGCGATTGTCGCGCTCGGGCTGGTGCTGCTGACCGGCATCGGCGGCATGACTTCGTTCGGACAAGCGGCCTTCGTCGGATTGGGCGCGTACGCGACGGCCTATCTGACCACGCAACTCGGCCTGTCGCCGTGGCTCGGCCTGCTGGCCGGACTGGCCATCACGGCGCTGGCAGCATTTGCGCTGGGGGCGATCACGATGCGCTTGTCCGGTCATTACCTGCCACTGGGCACGATTGCGTGGGGCTTGTCGCTGTTCTACCTGTTTGGCAATCTCGACTTTCTCGGCAAGTACGACGGCATCAACGGCATTCCGGCCATCGACCTGTTCGGTCTGACGTTGCAGTCGGGACGGGCGATCTACTACCTGATCTGGGCGGTGGTGATTCTGGCGCTGCTGGCGCTGCAAAACCTGCTCGATTCGCGCTCCGGTCGCGCGATGCGCGCGCTCAACGGCAGCGCGTTGATGGCCGAGGCAATGGGTGTCAATACGACCTGGATGAAGATAGTCTGCTTCGTTATCGCCGCGCTGCTGGCCTGTATTTCAGGCTGGCTGTATGCCCACATGCAGCGCGCCGTGAACCCGACGCCGTTCGGCCTGAACGCCGGCATCGAATACCTGTTCATGGCCGTGGTCGGCGGTGCCGGTTATGTCTGGGGCGCGTTGCTCGGTTCGGCGTTGCTGACCATCCTGAAAGACCAGCTGCAGTCCATCCTGCCGAAGCTGTTGGGCAGTAACGGCAATTTCGAAATGATCGTCTTCGGCGTCATGATGGTGCTGCTGTTGCAGCGTGCGCGACAGGGACTGTGGCCATTGCTGCGCGGCTGGATGCCTGCAAGCGTCGGCGTGCAGGCTCCGGCTAGCGCCGAACCATTGCCGCAGCGCGCACGTCCGGCCCCGGGTGCGGTGCTGCTGCAAGTGCAGCTGGCGCGCAAGCAGTTCGGCGGACTTGTTGCTGTCAACGATATGGAGTTTGTAGTGCATGGCGGCGAAATTCTCGGCCTGATCGGACCCAACGGTGCCGGCAAATCGACGATGTTCAATCTGGTGACCGGTGTCTTACCGCTGACCTCCGGCCAGATTTTGTTCGACGGACAGCGCATCGATACGCTACCTTCGCGCGAGATCGTGCGGCGCGGTATCGGCCGCACGTTCCAGCATGTGCGGTTGCTGCCGGCGATGTCGGTACTGGAAAACGTCGCGCTCGGCGGCCATCTGCGTGGCCACGCTGGCGTGCTCGCGAGCATCGTGCGGGCCGACCGCAAGGAAGAACAGCGCTTGCTGTTCGAGGCCGCGCGCCAGCTTGAGCGGGTCGGTCTCGGTCATCTTGCGCAAGCCGAAGCGGGCAGCCTGGCGCTGGGCCAGCAACGCGTGCTCGAGATCGCCCGCGCCTTGTGCTGCGACCCGACGCTGCTGTTGCTCGACGAACCGGC
>CAILRJ010000323.1 GCA_903836575.1 uncultured Burkholderiales bacterium | reverse complement strand
TTGGCGATTTGCGCCAGTTCCGGCCCGATGCCGTAAGTCAGTACTGCCTGCGCACCAGCCTGTTTGGATTTCAACAATTGGGCTGTCATGTCGACATCCTTGATGTTGTACTTTTCAATCGCGACCGCCTTGATACCCTTTTTTGCCAAAGCTTTTTCAAGATCTTCACGGCCTAACTGGCCGTAGTTGGTCGAGTCGGCCAGAATCGCAACCTTCGTGAATTTACGCTTGGTAACCGCTTCCTCGACAATCATTGCTGACTGGATAGCATCATTAGCTGCATTGCGGAAGATGTAGTTTTCAGGCTGGTCAGCGAACTGCTTGGTAACGATCGAACCGGTCGCCACGTTGTTCATGACAGGGATTTTAGCTTCCTGATAAAACCGTTGCGAAGCCAGTGCCACGCCGGTATTAATGAATCCCACCGTTGCCACTACTTTTTCTTTGTTGATCAACTCCTGAGCGACCTGGACACCGCGCTCGTTTTTTGCTTCATCGTCGCGCTCGATCAGCGTGATCTGACGGCCAAGCACCCCACCCTTAGCGTTAATTTCGCTTACAGCAAGCTTTACGCCATCACGCATTGACACGCCCATCGGTGCGGAGCCACCAGTAAAAGGACCCGAGACTCCAATCACGATCGGCTCTGCCGCCATACCTGCTGCCGACCAGACCAATACTACTGACGCAACCAGTGCTTTGATTTTGTATGACATGTCATCCTCTATGTTTTTAAATGCGAAACATTATTAATAAACTAATCGAAACATATTTGTCCGCGGGTGAGATTGTAAGAGCCACATCCTGTAGCGGCAACAGAAACATCATGCGGCAACGCAACATACAATACGTAAGTAAAACTACTCAGATCCAACTTACCAATGGCAATTTCTTAGTATTTCAATTCAATGTTCAATCCACCAGCACTAAGCTGCTCGTTCGAAACTTTCACGATGGACAAAAAATATTCAGGAGTAGCTAGGAGATGAAACGCGCGAGAATTATCATGCATCGGATGAAAAACCTTCATTCGATCAGCATTACTTTGCCCTCAACCATCGCATTGTGAACTATTGCAATCGATGAATGTGTGTGCAAAATCAATGATTACGTGTATTGGTTTTTCAGCGGGAGCTGTTGAGGTGAAATTCATGCATAACACATGAATCTTCAAAAGAATAAGACGAAAAAAAACCCCGGCAAGCCGAGGTTTTCTGTGACGCTTAACTTAATTCAGCTTAAATAGGCTGAATGTTCGAAGCTTGCTTACCCTTAGGGCCGGCAGTAACTTCGAAAGAAACGCGTTGATTTTCTTGCAGCGATTTGAAACCACTCGACTGGATAGCCGAGAAGTGAGCGAACAAATCTTCGCCGCCTTCGTCAGGTGTAATGAAGCCAAAACCCTTCGAATCATTGAACCATTTTACGATGCCAGTTGCCATTACAATTCCTATTTCAGTTAATTTGGGCTGTTGCCCGTTAGATCGTTTCAACCAAGACAGGAAGAACAGACTGATACTGCGCTGCTAGCTCGAATCTCAACGATGACTCGATTATAACCTAATAAAATATAAAATCTACCACCCGTTCAATCTAATTATTCTAACCGTGCTGCCAAACAAGTAATTTTCATCGCACATTGACCGATGGATCATTTCTCCGCGCCAAAAATCGTCTTTTCTAGAATAATTTACCGATTTAAGGGGCATCGAACAGATAAAACAAACATTTCTCAAAAGAAATTGCCTATTAAAGGCTCCCAAGGCTAGTTTTTCAACCCGTAAGTAGCCAAATTTACCTAAAAACTTGTTATCCATCGCCGATTTCCTGGGCGACCCCAACTAACGCTACCCTCGCCCGGGCGATCGTTGCAATGGTCAGAACTATGAGTATGGTGGCGTCGAAATTGCGCAAAAGTCGTTACTTTCGACGCGCTTGGCTGCGATGAATGCAGAACGCCCCTCCACAGCAAGCCACTAATGGCTGAAGACTTCATCACCTGCGCAATGCACACCGCACAATAAAATCAAATGAAAGTCCCTGATTCGCGGATAACGTGCGCAGTACTAGCAAACTACGTTAAATTCCAATGTTCGTTCAACCAACAACGCCATGCGCAATAAGAAAACTCTTGATCTGGTCGATTACGCTTCGTATATCCTTGCCGCTGCCGCATTGCTGCTCGTCTTGAGCCAAGGTTTGCTCGCCGCTCTTTTTTCAGGGCTACTGGTGTACTCGCTGGTCCACATGACGACGCCTTTACTGGGCAAAAATATCAGCAGCACGCGCGCGAGACTGGTCTCGGTCGCCGGAATCGGTGTACTGACCGTCACTGTTCTATCTCTTGTCATCTGGGGTTCGATGACATTTTTCAACAGTGAGGCCGGCAGCCTGCCAGTATTACTGCAAAAGATGGCCGATATCATCGAGAAATCACGGGATCAGATTCCACTCTGGCTTAGCACCAACTTACCGAAAAGCACCGATGGATTACGGCTGATGATCACCGACTGGCTGCGTGTGCATGCGCTGGAGGCAAAGGTCATCGGCCAGGAAACCGGCCGCATTCTTGCCCATGTATTGATCGGCATGATTATCGGTGCGATGGTGGCACTGTACGACAGCGCACCGCAAATCTATCTGCCACTAGCTGCCGCGCTGCGCGAACGCGTGCGTCATTTGAGCGAGGCTTTTCAGCGTATCGTCTTTGCGCAAGTTCGTATCGCTGCTATCAACACCCTACTCATCAGTATTTACCTGTTGATCATCCTGCCGCTGATGGACATCCATCTGCCGCTGACTAAAACACTGATTGCACTGACCTTTGTTGTTGGTCTGCTTCCTGTAGTCGGCAACCTGATATCCAACTCGCTATTAGTCGTCATCGGTTTGGCACACTCGCTGCATACGGCCATTGGCTCGCTGGTATTCATGATCCTAGTGCACAAGTTTGAGTATTTTCTCAATGCCAAAATCATCGGCCGCCATATTAATGCGCGCTCCTGGGAATTACTGGTCGCCATACTGGTCATGGAATCCGTCTTCGGCATGAGCGGCATCATCGCCGCACCGGTGATGTACGCCTATCTGAAACGGGAGTTACACGAACGCCATCTGATATAAAAAAAACCGGCACGAAGGCTGGCTTACGAAGAGAGGCGAGAGTTACCGGGTCAGCCGCGGTATGTACCCGACCGGCAAAACCCCGAACGCTGACAGCACGATCAAGATCAGCATGATGATGAACAGCACGCGAACGATCTGAGCCACTGGGGATCGCGGCGGCAACAGTCCAACCAGCCACCAGATCAGTCCAAAAACCACCCGTGTAATAATAAGATTAATGATCATGCACATTCCTGTGGAATGAATCGGATATCAAAAAAGGAAACCACCGAACTGTCATGCCGTTCAGATAAGCGCCTTCTTCAAGACGCGAACGACATAGCATGCCGGCTTTGCCTTGACGCCCCGATCGCCCATGCGATCGGGGCGTTTTGCATTGGGCAAGTCGACGAGGCGCTGGCGCAATCGTTTCAAGAGTGCCGGAAGTTTGCCGTACGAACGGGTCACCGCGGCCCAGCGCAATTCATATTCAATGGTGTGAAAGGCGCGAATAAAGCTGATGTCGGTCGGTGCACATTTCGCCTGCAAAGCCGCTTTAGCGATGTCGAGACGGATCAGATTGCAGGCGGTCAACGCACCCCGGATCTCCTGCATGACACCGTCAACGGTCTTGCTGCGCAAGGTAAGCGCCATGCCCATCATCGATTGCTTCCATTCCCGATAACTCGTTTCGATTTGCCACCGCCGGCTGTAGCAGGCCACGATATCAGCCGCCTTGAAGCGTTTGCGGTCCGTCAGCGATGTGAGCAAGACCTTCCGGCGG
>CAILRJ010000322.1 GCA_903836575.1 uncultured Burkholderiales bacterium | reverse complement strand
CGCCGCCGCCGACGGCCAGCCGTCGCTGGCCATCACTGATCTGGCCAACCTGTTCGGCATGGTCAAGTTTTATAAAGCCGCGCGCAAGAAGGGCGTCAAACCACTCATCGGTTGCGATGTCTGGATTACCAATGACGATGACCGCGACAAGCCGTCGCGCCTGTTGCTGCTGGCAAAAAATGCCGCCGGTTACTTGCAATTATGCGAACTGATTTCGCAGGCATGGCTATCGAACCTGCATCGCGGTCGCGCCGAAATCCGCACCGAATGGCTGGAAAAACTTAGTCCGGCCAATGGCCTGATCGCCCTGGCCGGCGCGCACTTTGGCGATGTCGGCATCGCCATCGAGAACGGCAATCTGGCCGCTGCCGAACGCAATGCACAACGCTGGGCGGGTATCTTTCCCGGTCATTTTTATATCGAAATCCAGCGTGCCGGCCAGCCCAATCAGGAGGCGCAAGTGCGCCAGCTGGTGGCGCTCGCGGCACGCCTGCAGTTGCCGGTGGTGGCGACCCATCCGATCCAGTTTTTGACGAAGGAAGAATTCGTTGCGCATGAAGCGCGTACCTGTATTTCGGAAGGCGAGATGCTGGCCAATGCGCGCCGCGTCAAGCGCTTCAATGATCGCCAGTGCTTTATCACGCAAGCCGAGATGGCCGAACTGTTCGCCGATTTGCCGGCCGCGCTGCAAAATTCGAATGAGATCGCCAAGCGCTGCAACCTGACGCTGCAACTCGGCAAGCCACGTCTGCCGGATTTTCCGACGCCCGAAGGTATGACGATTGGCGACTTCCTCGTGGCCGAAGCGCGCAGCGGGCTGGAGCGGCGCCTGGTGCAGTTGTATCCGAACGAGATCAAGCGTGAAGAGCAACGCCAGCGCTACACCACGCGGCTCGATTTCGAGACCAACACCATCATCAATATGGGCTTTCCGGGTTACTTCCTGATCGTGGCCGACTTCATCCAGTGGGCCAAGAATAATGGCGTGCCGGTCGGACCGGGCCGGGGTTCAGGCGCCGGTTCGCTGGTGGCGTATTCGCTGAGCATTACCGACCTCGACCCGCTCGCCTATAACTTGCTGTTCGAACGTTTCCTCAACCCGGAACGGGTATCGATGCCCGACTTCGACATCGACTTTTGTCAGGAAGGGCGCGACCGCGTGATCCAGTACGTCAAGGATCGCTACGGCAAAGAGGCGGTGTCGCAGATCGCTACCTTCGGCACGATGGCGGCCAAGGGCGCGATCCGCGATGTCGGCCGCGTGCTCGACATGGGCTACAACTTTTGCGACGGCATCTCGAAGCTGATTCCGTTCAAGCCGGGCAAACAGGTCACGATTGCCGATGCGATCCTTGAAGAACCGATGCTGGCCGAACGGCAGGAAAACGAAGACGAAGTGCGCCAGTTGCTGGAGCTGGCGCAAAAGGTCGAGGGCATCGCCCGCAACATCGGCATGCATGCCGGTGGCGTTGTCATCGCCCCGGGCAAGCTGACCGACTTTTGTCCGCTGTACACGCAGGGCGGCGACGCCGGCGTGGTCTCGCAATACGACAAGGACGATGTCGAAGCGGTCGGTCTGGTGAAGTTCGACTTTTTGGGATTGACCACGCTGACGATTCTTGATTGGGCGGTGCGCTACATCAAGCGGCTCGACCCGGCGATGGCTGATTTCAGTCTGGAGAAATTGCCGCTCGACGACAAGGCGTCGTACGACTTGCTGACCAAGGCCAAGACGGTCGCGGTATTCCAGCTGGAAAGTCGCGGCATGCAAGG
>CAILRJ010000321.1 GCA_903836575.1 uncultured Burkholderiales bacterium | reverse complement strand
GCGACTGCCCGCGTAGATGTGCTCGTGAAACGCTTCATTGCGGAAAAAGTAGGTATCCGGATCCGCGTTGTCGCGCGCTTCCTTGCATGCTTCGTGCGCCGCCATCAGCGCGCTGTGTTCAACAGCGGACATGCGCCGCGCAGCCAATCGGCCACACATCGCTTCAAACTCCGCCATGACTTCAAACATCTCGATCAATTGCTGCGGACCGATGTCAGCGACCACGGCACCACGACGCGGGCGCATGACGATGATGCCCATTGACATTAACTGGTTGAGTGCCTCCCGGACCGGGGTGCGTGAAACACCGAAGTGCGTGGCCAATTCGGTTTCATCTAAATGTTGCCCCGGAAGAAACTGTCCGATTGCAATCATTTCTTCTATGGCTTCGCGCAATGTCGTAGTTCGATTTTTCATGAGGGCGAGTTTTATTATTAATAGGTGTACTTTTGATGATTATAAAGTCAAACTAAACCTCGCCATGTATTAATTACAGGCGATGTTGTACACAAGAAGGCCGACAAGAAGCCTTCAATAACGTATCCCGAGCAGTATCACGGTGATATCCAAAACATGATTAGGAGACATACAGCATGAAAAAGCCATTTTTGAAGTGCACTTTCACGATGATGTTGAGTGGCGCCGTCGCGCTCGGCGCCCTGGGCGTGATGCCTGCTGCTCTGGCAGCGACCAAGATCATCAAGGTTTCCCACCAATTCACCGGCGGCGAAGGTCCCGAAGCGGATTTCAGGCACCGCCTGATTGTCAAGTTCGCGCAGGAAGTCGAAAAGCGGACCAATGGCGAATTGAAATTCCAAATTTTCCCGTCCTCTTCGCTGATCAAGCCCAAGGGTCAATTCTCGGCAATGCAGACTGGCGCGCTCGATATGACGCTGCTGCCACTTGCCTATGAAGGCGGCAAGATTCCTGAAGTTAATCTTGGCCTGATGCCCGCACTGGTCACCAGCTACGAGCAAGGACTGCGCTGGAAAACAGCACCCATCGGCAAGGAAATGACCCGCATCATCGATGACAAAGGCGTCAAAATCCTGACCTGGATCTGGCAGGCTGGCGGTATCGCCACCAAAGATAAACCGGTCGTCAATCCTGAGGATGCGGTCGGCCTGAAAATGCGCGGCGCCGGCAAATCACTGGACCTGATGCTCAAGGCAGCCGGCAGCTCGATTACCAATATGCCTTCCTCCGATGTCTACAACGCGATGCAGACAGGGGTGCTTGATGGCGCCGTCACCTCCAGCGCCTCGCTGTTGGGTTTCCGTCTGTATGAAGTCTCGAAGTTCGTCACCACGCCGCGCAAAAATACGTTCTGGTTCATGTTCGAGCCGATGCTGATGGCAAAAAGCACGTATGACCGGTTGACCCCTGCCCAGCAAAAAATCGTCATGGAAGTCGGCGCCAGCATGGAGCAGTTTGCAATCGAAGAGTCCAAGAAAGACGATGTGCGTTTGGCGGAAGTCTTCACCAAGGCCGGTGCCAAAGCCGAGGACATGGACGATGCGAGTTTTACCAAATGGCGTGAACTAGCTAAAAAGACCGCCTGGAAAGACTTCGCCGAGAACACCAAAAATGGCCAGAAGTTGCTCGATATGGCTCTTGACGTCAAATAAACACGTTCTGACTGCTTCTTAACCTTTACCCGTGATGCCGCCACCGTCTGTTGCAGACGGCGTGCGGTCAACTTCGTCATTGACCTGTGATGTCCGGGTAATACTGACAAGAAACTACCAATGAATTTATTTGCCAAATCAATTGGAAGTGGCCTGCGCCACTTCAATCGCTGGATGGCCATTTTCTCGGCTTTTCTGATTTTTGCGGCCACGCTGATTCTGGTGTACGCCGTCGTCACGCGTTATTTCTTTTTCGTTTCCAACGATTGGGTTATTGAGCTGTGCATCTTTTTACTGATAGGCGCGACCTTTCTGGCGGCTGCGCACACGCAATCCGAGCGCGGTCATGTCGGTATCGAAGTCATGGATGAGGTGATGCCACCCCGCTGGAATCGTATTCGCCATCTGATGGGCGATTTTTTTTCGCTGATTGTGGTGGCCTTCATTGCCAGTAATTCATGGGAGTTCACGTACAACGCCTACGACCAGGGCTGGCGGACCGATTCAACGTGGGGACCGGCGCTCTGGATTCCGTACTCGTTGATGGCGTTTGGCCTGTCGACACTGGCATTGCAGATGGTTGTACAAATTGTGGAAGGCATCACAACGCCGGCTGCCAAGCATCAACAGAATTTGACAGGAGCTTGAGATGGGGCCACTAGAAATCGGATTGCTGTACGCCGGGGCGACGTTGATCATGCTGTTCTCGGGCATGCCGATCGCTTTTGCGCTGGGTGCCACGGCGCTAGGCTTCATGTATATGTTCATGCCGCACATGAATCTGGAAATCGTTGCCGAAACACTGTTTGGCGAACTGGATAACTTCACGTTACTGACAATCCCGCTGTTCATTTTCATGGGAGCCGCAATTGGCAAGACCCGGGCTGCGGTGGACTTGTACGAATCGGCGTACCGCTGGATGTACAAGCTGCCCGGTTCGCTGGGCGTCGCCAACATCATCGGCTGCACCGTTTTTGCGGCGTTGTGCGGTTCCAGTCCGGCCACTTGTGCTGCGATTGGCGGCATGGGTATTCCGGAAATGCGCAAGCGCGGTTATTCACCGGCGCTGGCCACTGGCCTGATTGCGGCTGGCGGCACGCTCGGCATTCTGATCCCGCCCTCGATCACGCTGATTATTTACGGCCTGATTACCGAACAATCAATCGGCAAGCTATTTCTCGCCGGCGTGATTCCGGGTTTGCTGCTGGCATTTTTCTTTTCGGTCTATGTCGTCTATCGCGTCAAAAAAGATGTCCGCATCAGTGCGCTGGCGATCGCAGAACAAGCCGCCGCAACGGGTATTGCCGCACCGGTGGTGGTGCCTGAACACTTCAGCTGGCGTGAGCGGCTGGAAGTATTGCCGCGCCTGTTGCCGTTCATCGTTCTGATCTGCGTCATCATGTTCGCGATGTACGGCGGACTCGGAACACCTTCCGAAATCGCTGGCGTCGGTGCTTTCGGTGCGATGTTCCTGGTGGTGGCGCTGTACAAATGCTACCGGTGGGTCGACATTCGGTCCATCTTCCTCGGCACCGCCAAAGAATCCTGCATGATCATGATGATCATTGCGATGGCCTTCCTGTTCACTTACGTGATGAGCTATCTGCGCATTACCCAGAGCGCTGCCGAATGGCTGACCGCGATGGAACTGTCGAAATGGGCTTACCTGTTCTGGGTCAACGTATTGCTGCTGGTACTGGGCTGCTTCCTGCCGCCGGTCGCCATCATTCTGATGGTCACGCCGGTCATCATGCCCGGCATTATTGACAACGGCTTTGACCCGATCTGGTTCGGCATCATCCTGACCATCAACATGGAGCTGGGATTGATTACCCCGCCAGTCGGTCTGAACCTGTTCGTCATCAACGGCATTGCGCCGGATATCAGTCCGAAAGATATCGCCAAGGGCGTGCTGCCGTTTATTTTCATCATGATTGCCGACATTGCCTTGTTGTCCGTGTTTCCACAAATAGTGATGTTTTTGCCAAACTTTCTGGGGTAGTTATGAAGCAGTGGAACACGATGGCGGTGAGCCGCCGCAAACGCCTCGATCGGGGTTTGCTAGTGACAGGACGGATTGCCGACCCGTCAAAAATGACCGCCTTGCTGGAGGCGGTGATCGAACCCGGCGATCGGGTTTGCATCGAAGGCAACAACCAGAAGCAAGCGGACTTTCTGGCGCGCGCCCTGGTGCAGGCCAATCCGGCGGTGCTGCACGATCTGCACATCCTGCAGTCCGTGCTGGCACTGCCCGAACATCTGGATATCTTCGAGAAAGGGATCGCTTCCAAACTCGATTTCTCGTTCTCCGGTCCGCAAGCAGTCCGCTTGGCGCGCTTGATGCAGTCCGGCCAGATCGAGGTCGGCGCGATCCACACCTATCTGGAACTGTACGGTCGCTATTTTGTGGACCTCACGCCGCGCGTCTCGTTGATTGCCGCCGAGGCGGCCGACCGGCACGGCAATCTCTACACCGGTCCCAACACCGAAGACACGCCGGCCATCGTCGAAGCCACCGCGTTCAGGAACGGCATCGTCATTGCCCAGGTCAATGAAATCGTCGACGTGTTGCCGCGCATCGATATCCCTGCCGACTGGGTCGACTTCGTGGTGCCGGCACCGACGCCGTATTACATCGAACCGCTGTTCACCCGTGACCCGGCGCAGATTTCGGAAATCCAGGTGCTGATGGCGATGATGGCGATCAAGGGCATCTACGCCGAGTATGGCGTGCAGCG
>CAILRJ010000320.1 GCA_903836575.1 uncultured Burkholderiales bacterium | reverse complement strand
GGCGCAACGGCTGGCCGCGCGGATTGCGCGACGGCGCCGACGCGATCAGGCCATGGGTGTACGGATGGCGCGGCTGGTCCAGCACTTGGGCGACGGTGCCGCTCTCGACGATTTTTCCGGCGTACATGACGCACACCGTATCGGCCAAACCGGCCACGACCGACAGGTCATGCGTAATCCAGATCAGCGCCGTGCCGGATTCGCGACACAGCTTTTGCATCTCGTACAGAATCTGGCCCTGGATCGTCACATCCAGCGCGGTGGTCGGTTCGTCGCAAATGATCAGGTCGGGCTTGTTGAGCAACGCAATGGCAATCGCCACGCGCTGGCGCATGCCGCCGGAAAACTGGTGCGGATACGCCAGCAGCCGTTCATCGGGCGACGGAATCCCGACCCGCGCCAGCGCATCGCGCGACATTGCGCGCGCGGTGTCCTTGCTGACCGCGTGATGCGCGCGCACCGCTTCCATCATTTGCGTATCGATGCGCAAGACCGGGTTGAGGGTCATCATCGGGTCCTGAAAAATCATCGCGATGCGATCACCGCGAATCTTGCGCATTGCCTCGGCCGCGATGCCGCGCAGTTCGCGGCCCTGCAGCAGAATCGATCCGGCGGAGACTTTACCGGGAGGGTCGATCAAGCCCATGATCGAATAGCCGGTCATCGATTTGCCGGAACCGGACTCGCCGACCAAGCCCATGATCTGGCCCGGCATGACAGAAAACGAGACATCGTCGACCGCCTTGACGATGCCGTCCCGGGTAGTAAATTGCGTGTGCAGGTGGGACACGCTCAGAGTAGGAATCATGTCGTCTTTCATTGCGATTGCAGGCGCGGATTGAGTACATCGCGCAATTGATCGGCGACCAGATTGATCGCCACGACGGTCATCAGCAGCGCGATCCCCGGGAAAAAACTGATCCAGTATTTGCCGGACAACAGGTACTGAAAACCGTTGGCGATGAGCAGGCCAAGCGACGGTTCGGTGACCGGCAGCCCCAGCCCGAGGAACGACAGCGTCGCTTCGAGCGAAATGGCCGAGGCCACTTGCAGCGCCGAGATCACGATCAGCGGCGGCAGGCAGTTCGGCAGCAGATGACGCAGCATGATGCGCGCGGGTGACAGCCCCAGCGCGGTGGCCGCTTCGATGTATTCCTTCTTGCGCTCGACCAGCGCGGCACTGCGGGCAGTGCGGGCGTAATACGCCCACTGTACGGCCACCAGCGCGACGATGATCTTGCCGACCCCCGGCCCGGTCAACGCCAGCAGAATCAGGGCAATCAGAATCGGCGGGAACGACAACTGGATATCGGCCACGCGCATGATGAAGGCTTCGATGCGACCGCCCAGATAACCGGCCAGCAGTCCCAGCGTCAGGCCGATCATCAAGGCGATGACGGTACTGGCAACGGCCACCATGACGGAAATACGCACGCCATACAGAATGGCCGAGAGCATGTCGCGGCCCTGCTCATCAGTCCCGAGCAAAAAATGCATCTTGCCATCGAACGATTCGGCACCGGGGGCCATGCGTGAATCCATCACATCCAGACGCGACAGGTCATACGGATCCTGCGGCGAGAGCCATGGCGCGAACAGCGCAGCAAAGACGATCACGACCAGCAGGACGAAACCGGCAGCAGCGATTTTGCTGCTGAAAAAATTGCGCACGAAACGCCGGAACGGCGTCTCGATGGCGACTTGCGAGGGAGTGTTTTCCATGGTCAGCCTTTGGTGTCGGACAAGCGCACTCGTGGATCGAGCAGCGAATACACCACGTCGACCACCAGGTTGATGAAGATGAAAATCACGACGATCAGCATCAGGTAAGCGACGATCACGGGGCGGTCGAGAAAGCGGATTGAATCAATGATCAGCTTGCCCATGCCCGGCCACGCAAACACCGACTCGGTGACAATCGCAAACGCGATGATCGAACCGAACTGCAGCGCGATGACGGTGACGATAGGGATCAGGATATTTTTGAGCACATGAACGCTGATGATGCGGCCATTGGACAAGCCTTTGGCGCGGGCAAATTTAACGTAATCCTGCAGCAGCGCTTCCTGCGCACCGGCGCGCGTCAAGCGAATCACCAGCGCGATATTGAACAGCGCCAGATTAAACGCCGGCATCAGCAAATGCTGCAAGCCGTCGAGAGACAGAAAGCTCACCGGCACGCCGAACAGCAAGGTGGTCGGTCCGCGTCCGCTCGATGGCAACCAGCCCAGCTGCACCGCAAACACCATGATCAGCATCAGGCCGACCCAGAAGGTCGGCAGCGAAAAACCGAGGATGGAAATGGCCATGATGGATTTGCCGGCAATGCCGTTGGGCCGCAACCCGGCCCACAGACCGAGCGGAATCCCGAGAGCTATCGACATCACGATGGCAGTCAGCGCCAGTTCCATCGTGGCCGGCATGCGTTCGAAAATCAGTGTCAGCGCCGGCGTCGAGAAGGCAAACGAATTGCCCATGTCGCCGCTCAGTGCATTTTTGACGAAGATAAAATATTGTTCCCACAGCGGCTTGTCGAGTCCGAAAGCGGCGATGGTACGAATGCGGTCCATCTGGTCGGCGTCGGGACTGATCAGCATGTCGATCGGATTACCGATCGCGTACACGCCAACGAACACCAGCAACGACATGACCAGCAGCACGACCAGGCTTTGCAGCAGTCGGCGAATGATAAATACGAGCATTGAAAAACCTTGATCCGGAAGACTGCCTCAGGCCCGCTTTCGGCGGGCCTGAGGCAGTCGATTGTTACGTCAATTGTTGCGTCGCTTGTCGCGTCGTTTTTGAGTCGACTCGTGCGTCGACTATTGCGGGAAGAACTGATAAGCGTGGGTACGCTCGTCGGTACGCGGAATGTAGGCGATGCCTTTTTTGGTGGCCCAGGTAGTCACTTGCTGATGGATCGGAATCAGGCCGCCGTCATTGATGACAATGGCGGTGGCGTCCTGCAGCAATTTCAGGCGGGTGGGATCGTCGACTGTGGCCAGCGCCTTGATCAGCAACTCGTCCATTTTCGGATTGCAGTACTTGGCCCAGTTGAAGCCGCCCAGTCCTTTGGCCGGATTATCGCACGCTGCCAGTGCACGCAATGGCGAGGACGCTTCGCCGGTCTGCGCACCCCAGCCGAGCAAGCCGAGCGAGTATTCCTGTTTGGATCCGCGTGACGAATAAATCGACATCGGCAGTCCTTCGACCTTGGTCGCCACGCCAATGCGCGAGAACATCTGGGCCAGCGTCTGGGAGATTTTTTCATCGTTGACGTAGCGGTTGTTCGGCGTGTGCAAGGTCATGCCGAAACCGTCCGGATAACCCGCCGCTGCCAGCAATTTCTTGGCGCCTTCAGGATCGTACTTGACGACCTTGAGTGCCGGGTTATTGCCGAACAGCGTGGCCGGAACCAGGTTATTGGTCGGCTCGGACAAGCCTTCCATCACGCGGTCGCGAATCGCATCGCGGTTGATCGCCATCGATAATGCGGCACGGACGCGCTGGTCTTTCAGCGGATTCCTGTCGAGCGGCTTGCCATCCTTGTCCGTGATGAAAGGTGACTTGTCGCGCACGGTATCCGGGAACAAGTAAATCAGGCGATGCGAGACCTTCGAATACAAGGCAATGGCCGGATCTGCACGTACCCGCGCCAGATCGGGCGTCGGTACGTTTTCGATCGCCTGCACATCGCCGGCCAGCAGCGCAGCCAGCCTGGTCGAGCCGTTCGGGATGAAGCGCAAGGTTACTTTCGACCAGGCCGGTTTCTTGCCCCAGTAGCTGTCGTTACGCTCCAGTTCAACGCGGTCATCGCGCTGGAATTTGACGAACTTGTACGGGCCGGTACCGACCATGCCTTTGCCGCTGGAAAAGTCATCGCTGGACAGGCCGGTGGTGGCCTTGCGCGAGACAATGTAGATCGAGGTCAGATCGGCCAGCAGCAATGGATACGGTTCTTTGGTGGTAAAGCGGATGGTGTGGTCATCGATGACTTTCTTGCTGACGATGGCCTTGGTATAGACGTCCATCTTGCCGGGGCTGCCGACAATCAGCGAGGGCCGTTCGATCGACCAGGCCACGTCATCGGCAGTCAGGTCGCTACCGTCATGGAATTTGACGCCTTTGCGCAGCTTGAATTCCCATGTCGTATCGTTGATGAGGGTCCATGATTCGGCCAGCGCCGGGATCACCTTGCTGTCCGCATCCATCGTCACCAGCGTCTCGAACATATGGTCAGAGACGTTCAGGTTAGGGAACAGATTATAGAAATGCGGATCCATCGATGTGGGTGGCGAACTCATCGCCAGCTTGAATTCCTGCGCGAGCGCAGCCGGTGCGGTGAAGACAAACAGCGCAGCCAGCGCCGATGCAAGCAAATTTTTCGTGACGGTTTTTGATGATGACGACAAACGCATAAAGCTCTCCTGGTGGTTGAACACACTCTGACGGTGCTGGCGTAATATACAAGTTAAAAGACAACCAACCCGCCGTTACCCGAAGAAAAAAATCGGTATTACGCGCGCATCCGCCTTCCACTCCGCCCACATCTCAGGTGATAGCCATGAAATTGATCGACCCGATCGTTGCATTCCATTCCGAGCTACAAGCACTGCGACGCAATATCCATGCCCATCCGGAGCTGTGTTACGAAGAGCAGCGTACCGCCGACGTGGTAGCCGATAAATTGACCGAGTGGGATATTCCGGTACTGCGTGGCATGGGCGTCACCGGCGTGGTCGGCATCATCAAGCGCGGCACCAGCGACCGTGCGATCGGCTTGCGTGCTGACATGGATGCATTGCCGGTGCAGGAGTCGAATACCTTTGCACACCGCTCGACCATCGACGGGAAAATGCATGCCTGCGGTCATGACGGCCACACGGCAATGCTGCTCGGCGCGGCCCGGCATCTGGCTCTGCATGGCACGTTCGACGGCACCGTGTATGTGATTTTTCAGCCGGCCGAAGAAGGCGGCGCCGGCGCCCGGCGGATGATTGAAGACGGTTTGTTCGAGCGCTGTCCGATGCAATCGGTGTACGGCATGCACAACTGGCCGGGGCAGGCAGTCGGTACTTTCGGCGTTACGCCGGGGCCGATGATGGCTTCGTCCAACGAATTCGAGGTCACGATCAAGGGCAAGGGTGCGCATGCCGCGCAACCGCACAAGGGTATTGATCCGATCATGGTCGCGGTGCAAATTGCGCAGGGCTGGCAAACCATCGTCTCGCGCAACAAGAGCCCGCTCGATGCGGGTGTGCTATCGATCACACAGATCCATTCCGGCAGCGCCACCAACGTGATCCCCGACAAGGCAGTGCTGATTGGAACAGTGCGTACCTTCACCATCGCGGTGCTGGATCTGATGGAGCAGCGCATGCGCGATGTCGCCACGCACACCGCAGCGGCTTACGATGCGACGATCGAATTCGATTTCAAGCGTAACTATCCGCCGCTGATCAATCATCCGGCCGAGACCGCGTTTGCGGTTGACGTGCTGCGCCGGATGGTCGGGGCAGACGGTGTCAATGCCAGCGTCGAACCGACCATGGGATCGGAAGATTTTGCCTTCATGTTGCAGGCACTGCCGGGTTGCTATGTATTTATCGGCAATGGCGAAGGCGGCCATCGCGACATGGGTCACGGACTCGGCCCGTGCAATCTGCACAATCCGAGCTATGACTTTAATGATGACTTGCTGCCGATCGGCGCGAGCTACTGGGTCAATCTGGCCGAAGCGGCGCTGCCATGCCGCTGACCTTGCCATCCTCCGCCTACGCCCGCATCGCGCTCGACAATATCGGACAGGAATATCCGAACAAGCTCGACCACGTGATGAATACGGCAGTCGACGTGCGCTCGCCACGCGATCTGCATCCGGTATTTTTCGGCAGCTATGACTGGCATTCAGCGGTGCACATGCATTGGCTGCTGGTGCGTCTGCTGCACCGGCAACCCGATCTGGCAGAAGCCGGCGACATCACCGCCCTGTTCGATCGCCAGTTCACCAGCGCGCACGTGGCGACCGAAATCGCTTACTTGCACCAACCGTCACGCACGACTTTCGAGCGCACCTACGGCTGGGCCTGGCTGCTGAAATTGCAGGCAGAACTAATCGACATGGCACGGACCCAACCGCGGGCGGAACCCTGGCGCGATGCACTGCAACCACTGGCCGATGCGTTTGCCGAACGCTTTCTGCATTACCTGCCGCTGGCACAATTTCCGATCCGCGCCGGCACCCATGCCAACAGTGCATTCGGCTTGCTGCTGGCGCTGGATTATGCGGAAACCGCCGGGCATGGTCCCTTGTGTAACCGGATTGAACTTAGCAGCAGAAAATGGTACGGCGAAGACCATCAATATCCTGCCGGGTACGAGCCAGGCGGTGATGACTTTCTATCGGGCGGATTGGTTGAAGCCGCGCTGATGCGGCGCGTGCTGGATACCGGGGAACTGGTCGGCTGGTGGCAGCGTTTTTGTCCGACCAGCGAGAGTTTGCAAAGCTGGCTGAAGCCGGTTGCGGTGAGCGACCGCAGCGATCCGAAAATGGCCCATCTGGATGGACTGAACCTGTCGCGGGCGTGGTGCTGGAGCATGCTCAGTCCGGATTTGCCAGCCTCGCTGCAGGAGCCGGTAGCCCTGGCCATCGAACGGCATCTGGCCGCATCCCTGCCACATGCAGTGGGCGGCGATTACGTCGGCACCCACTGGCTTGCCAGTTTCGCGCTGCTGGCACTGACCTGAGCAGCAGGTCAGGTCAGCTCAGCTCAGCTCAGTTGGTCGACATGCTGACCGAGTCGGATGCCGGGATTGGTCTGCTCCAGCCCGATCAGGATCGCCGACTGATCGGCCCCCGCGAGGGCTTCAGGCAAGGCCCGGTAAGCCGCCTGCACCAGTGCCGCCAGCGGCAACGCGATGCCGGCATCAGCGGCCGCAATGAGTACATTGTCCAGATCCTTGGCCTGGCTGCGCACTTGGCCGCCGGCGCGAAAATCGCGCTCCAGCATGCGCTGGCCGTGTACTTCAAGCAACCGGCTTTCAGCAAATCCGCCGCGTAGTGCCTGCCTGACGGCAACCGGGTCGGCACCCGCTGCCTGCGCCAGCAACAGGGCTTCGGCAATCACATTCAAGGTCGCGCCGACGATGAGCTGATTGCATAATTTGGCGACCTGACCGGAACCCGGTCCGCCAACCAGCGTTGGTCGTCCCAACACTTGCAGCACCTCGAGCGCCCGCTCGAAATCAGCCACGGCACCACCTGCCATGATGGCCAGCGACCCTGCGTGCGCACCGAGCACGCCGCCAGACACCGGTGCATCAAGACACGCAATACCGCGACCAGCCAGTGCTGCATGCAATGCCAGCGCTTCATCCTGTCTGGTCGAACTCATGTCGATCACCAGCGCACCGGGCGCAATCGATCCGCTGGCAGCCGCAATGACTTGCGCCACGACAGGTCCGGCTTCGAGCATCGTAATGATGATTTCTGCCGCGACGACAGCATCAGCGGGTGTGGCGGCAGGTTCTGCACCGGCAGCGATGAGCGCTTCGGTTTTCGCCATCGTACGGTTCCACACTGTTACCTGATAACCGGCCTTGAGCAGGCGTGCAGCCATCGGCCCACCCATCAGGCCGGTACCAAGGAAGGCAATGCGCGGTACATTTTCAGCGGAGTTTTTATGCTGGGTCAAAGGTCACTTTCAAGAGTCTCCGGCTGCAGACAATGGCGCAGGATACTTTTTTCGCGCCGTGTTGTCCGAAAAGTTATTTCATTTCCCGACTGCCGGCAAGGTCACATTCCATTGCATTGTCTGCCGGTTATTGGCAATAATGACCTCCATTGAAAGCACGCGCTTTTAAAGCACAACTTATGGGTTTCATCAAGACGAAACCATCTAATACAAATAGTTATCGGGAGTTTGCATGCGGTCTACAACAACAGGTTTCAAAGCGCTGGTCATTGGTTGCGTTCTTATTGCCGCTAGCAGTACGGCACTCGCGGTTGATTCTGTCTCGGCAGAAGTTGGTACCGGCAACAAGTCGCAACTCTATCGCGTCGGCATGCAGTGGAATATGGAACAGTCCTGGATGCGTTCTGACAAATCGGAAATCTGGGGCTACTGGGACCTGACCGGCGCGGTCTGGCGCGGTAACCAGTTTGAAAATCGTCCGGGTGCAACCCAGACTTTCGGTGATATCGGTTTCACGCCGACCTTGCGCTGGCAGGGTCTGAAGCATCAGGGTGTCTATGCCGAAGCCGGTCTTGGGCCGCATCTGAATTCGAAAGTCTACGACAACAACGGTCGCCGCCTGTCGACCAACCTGCAATTCGGTACGCATCTGGGACTGGGCTACACGACGGTCAGCGGTCTCGACCTGTCCTTGCGTGTCACGCATTTCTCGAATGGCGGCATCAAGCAACCCAACAATGGTGTCAACCTCGCCTTGGTGCGTGTCGGTTACAAATTCTAAGAATACGTTTAATCCTGCTTACCCCCGCGATGGCGTCGGCTGCCGGTCGGCCATCGCAGCCCTCCGGAGCAAATATGTCTGATGCTTTTCATTACTACGAGCCTCGCAACGGTCATGGCTTACCGCATGACCCGTTCAATTCAATTGTCGGTCCTCGTCCGATCGGCTGGATTTCATCGTGCAGTACCGACGGCGCGTTGAACCTGGCACCGTACAGCTTTTTTAATGCGTTCAATTACACGCCTCCAATCGTCGGGTTCGCCAGTGTCGGTTACAAGGATACGGTACGCAACATCGAGCAGACCGGTGAGTTTGTCTGGAATCTGGTGACCCGAGACCTGGCCGAGGCGATGAACCGGAGCAGTGCCCAGGTGCCTGCGGAGGTCAATGAATTCGAGCTGGCTGGTTTGACGCCGGTTGCGTCGCGCCTGGTCAAACCGCCCCGCGTGGCAGAGAGCCGCGTCTCGTTCGAGTGCCGCTGCACGCAAATCGTCCAGCTGCAAGGCAGTGATGGCGAGAAAGTCCCGACCTGGCTAGTGCTTGGCGAAGTCGTTGCCGTACACATTGCCCATGCCGTGCTCAAGGATGGCGTCTACAATACGGCCCTCGCCGGGCACATATTGCGTGGCGGCGGTCCGGCCGATTATTTTACGGTCGGTCCGGAACAATTGTTCAAGTTGGGTCGTCCCACCTGAACTGCGGCGCTTCCGCCCGGCATTCCCTTCATTTTCAAGGACACACTAACGCATGAACGAACAAGTTACCGGTATCAACAGCAACAACGCATTTTGGGATGAATGGCAATTGGCAGCCATTGAAGCAGGCGTGGCAGCCCCGCTGGCCGAACTGGGTTGCGAAATTATGCGCACCCACCGCAAGAATCGCTGGAGCAAGGATTTTCTGGGCGTCGAAGACGACGGCCCGGTCATGCTGGAAATGTGCCTGACCGAACCGGCCGAAGCCGAAATGCTGTTTATCGAAAATCTGCATCCGTACAACACGGCATTGCTCGAAGCGACCCGCCTGCGACTGGGATTCTAGTTAGCTGATCTTGTCGAGGATTACGCCGCCGGCTTGCCGGTCGAGGCGGTCCTCAAGCTCACCCATGTTGGCGCTCAGTGACAGCTCGGTCTGCTCAAGTGCAGCCTTCCAGTCTTTGTCGAGCAGATCCATGCGCTCCAGCAAGGCGGCGCGCGCAGCCAGACCCGCTTCCGACTGCCGCTTCAAGCCGGCTTCAAGGACTCCGCGCAACTCCGTGAAACGCGAGGCTTCGGCCTGATCCGCCAACTCGCGGTTGGTGCGCAATTCACGCGCATGATGACGCGTATCGAACAGGACTGAGGTCTGCAGATACAGGATAAAGACCAGGAAAAAACCAATTACTACGCACATCAAGGCAAGCATCACGATGCCCAGTGGCGCCTGAATGTCGGCGATACCGAGCGACAGCGTGGTGGGGGTCATGAACGCATTCCAGTTCAATGCGGCGAAACCGGCGATCGCAGCCAGCACGATGAGTAAAATCAGGGTGCGTACTTTCATGGTCGAACTCCTTTTCTGAAAAGCAGATTGTACGACCGAACCATCACTTGTCTGTGCTGCCTATGTCGCTTATGCCGCATCCATGACGGCGCTGAGAAACGCCTGTGTGCGTTCGTTTTTCGGCGCGCCAAAAATTTCTTCCGAGGTACCCTGCTCGGCAATTTTTCCTTCCGAGAAAAAGCAGACCCGGTCAGCAAACTCGCGTGCAAATCCCATCTGGTGCGTCACCATCAACATCGTCAGATCGTGCTTGTCACTGAGGCGACGAATCACGTTGAGTACTTCACTGCACAACTCAGGATCAAGTGCCGACGTCACTTCATCGAACAGCATGACTTGTGGACGCATCGCCAGCGCACGGGCAATGGCAACGCGCTGTTGCTGGCCGCCGGAAAGTTGTGACGGATAGTGGTCGAGCTTGTCCGACAAGCCCACCATGTCGAGCAGTTCGACACCGCGCTCGGTCGCCGCCTGTTTGGTCAGGCCAAGCGTTTTGCACGGTGCCTCGATGGTGTTTTGCAGCACGGTCATGTGCGGAAACAAATTGAAGTTCTGGAATACCATGCCGATGTTGCGACGACCGTTGCGCTTGTAGCTCTCGCTGGCGGGCACCAGTTTGCCGTTGCGCTCCATGTGCGTGAGCGGTGTGCCGTCAACTTCAATGACGCCATCATTGATGGGTTCCAGCATCATCAGCACCCGCAACAAGGTCGATTTACCGGACCCGCTAGGCCCGATGATGGCGACCTTTTCATTGCGTTCGACATCGAGATCCAGATGATCGAGTACCGTCAGCGGGCCATACCGTTTTGTTACGCCGCGAAAGCGGATCAGAGGGGAAGTCATCTTGAGGAATCCTTTATGGCATGCGCAAATGCGCTTCGAGACGGCGTACCAGCAGTGCGACGACCAGGCTGATCAGCAGGAAAAACAGACCGGTCAGCGTGATCGGCTCGATGTAACGGAACGATTGCGAACCGATATTTTTGGCTTGCAACATGAGTTCAACCACCGTAATCGCCGACAGCACCGGTGTGTCCTTGAACATCGCAATCAGATAGTTGCCGAGTGCCGGAATAACGGGTCGGATAGCCTGCGGCAGGACGATGCTGCGGTACACGTTCCATGGGCTGAGACTCATCGCCTTGGCCGCTTCCCACTGACCACGCGGCACACTGTCGAGTCCGGCCCGATAGACTTCGGCCACGTAGCAAGCGTAGTGCAGCGCGAGTCCCACCATACCGGCAGTCAGCGCCGACATGATGACGTCATATTCCGGCAACACGTAGAACAGGAAATACAACTGGATCAGCAGCGGCGTACTGCGGATAAATTCAATGACGCTGGTGGCTGGCCAGGACAGCAGGCGTGATTGCGAACGTCGCATCATGGCCAATACCAGACCAAGCACCAGAGCCAGCGCAAACGCCACCAGCGTGATGCCGATCGTCGTCAGAGACGCGTGCAGCAGCTCGGGCAAAATCTGCCAGGCAAATTGCCAGTCAAACAGGGTGTCGTTGTTCATGCATGCCCCCTGACGATGCCGCGTGTCAACCGGCGCTCAAGCAGACGCATCAGCAAATTGATTGCTTGGGCAATCACAAAATAAATCACCAGTGCGATCGTAAAAATCTCCGTCGTCCGGAATGTCGCTTCGACCAGTTGATTGGCGCGAAATGTCAGGTCTGCCAGCGTAATGAGCGATACCAGCGACGTGCCTTTTAACAGTTCGATCAACAGGTTGGTTGCTGGCGGAATCGCATTGGCCAGTGCCTGCGGAAGCACGATGTTAAAAAAGCGATGCATCGGCGATATGTTGAGCGCTACGGCGGCCTCAATTTGTCCACGCGGCACCGAGCTCAATGCACCACGCATGACTTCGGCGCCATAGGCCCCGATATTGAGTCCGAGGCCGAGTACCGCAACCGAAAACGGCGTCAGCGTGATATTGAACGGCGGTAGCGGCAACACGAAGAACAGCCAGAACAATTGCACCAGCAACGAAGTCCCGCGAAATATTTCGATATAGCCATTGGCCAGCCAGCGCAGTGCGCGCCATGGCGACATTTTCGCTACAGCTGCCAGCAGTGCCAGAGCACAAGCTAGCAGCGCAGCGAGTGCGGTAATGCGTAACGTGACTAGCGTTCCCTGCAACAATAGCGGCAGCAGGGTCGTCAGTGCGTCACTCACTTATTGCGCCGCGATGTCGGCGACGGTTTTTGTCGTCAGGTTGCTCTTGTCGAATCCGAACGGTGTCACGGTTGCCAGATGCTCCGGGCTACCCAGCCATTGTTGAAGCGCCACATTGACGGCATCGCGCAGAGTCTGGTCTTCCTGACGGAAGGCCAGTGCGCCGTAGCCGATATGAGATGGATCATCAGTGAAGTCGGTAATGACTTGGACACGCTTGCCACCTTTGACCGCCAGCGCTTTCATTGTCAGCGCGGTACCGACGGCAGCGTCGGCACGTCGGGTACGCACAGCTTGCAACTGCGCTGTCGTGGTCGGCACCTGCATGATGCGGCTTTCCGGTACACCACCGGCAACGGCGTACGCATATTCGGCAGTGCCCGCCATGATGGCGATCTTGACTTTAGGATTAGCGGCAATGTCGGCATAGCTATGCAATTTGCGCGGGTTGCCTTTTGCGACCAGCAGCGTATCGGCGAGCTGGTAATGCGGATCCGTGAACAGTACTTGCTTGATACGCTCAGGGGTAACGTACATACCGGCCGCGATGACATCGAAGCGACCCGCCATCAGACCAGGTATCAAGCTGCCCCACTCTACCAGCACAGGTTTGACGGTGGTCACGCCTATCTTCGCAAAAATGATCTTGGCGATTTCCGGCGATTCGCCGGTGACCTTGCCGTTGGCTAGCGTGTAGGCAAACGGTGCTTCGTTGGCATAGGCAATGCGGATTTCGCCGGTGCGCTGGACACGCTCCAATGCGGTTTCTGCACTAGCCGAAGTACCCAGTGTGAGTGCGGCAACGGCGAGCAAAGCAATCGCGGGGAATTTGATAATGGTTTTCATGACGACGCCTTTCGAATTTGAATTTATGGTCCGCATCGCGTGACGCGATGCGGGAGGCTTCAATCAGGGAAGGACGAATGGCTCTGGTTCCAGCGCTTCGACGTCATCGCGCACAGCAATGAAATTAGGACGCGGTGCGAGTCCGTCGGCCGGTGCTTGTAGCTGATTCTCAACGCTGTTGTAGACGAAGAACAGGTTGCTTCGCGGGTACGGCGTGATATTGCCGTTCGAGCCATGCATCGTGTTGCAATCGAAAAATACGACCGATCCAGCCTTGCCGGTGCACGAAGTGATACCACCGAGGTCGGCCAGATAGCTCAGCAGGAATTCATCCGGCACGCCTGCGATCTGTTTCTTTAATGACTTTTTATAATTATCATCGGGCGTTTCACCCAGGCAGGAAATGAAGTGCCGCTGCGAACCTGGGATCAGCATCAGCGGACCGTTCATGTCGCTGTTGTCGGTCAGCAGGATCGAGCAACTCAAGGCGCGCATCGCAGGCATGCCGTCTTCGGTGTGCCAGGTTTCAAAATCCGAATGCCAGTAGAACTCTTTGCCGGTAAAACCCGGTTTGTAGTTGATCCGGGATTGATGGATATAGACCTCACTACCGAGAATTTCGCGGGCGACATTCAGAACACGCGGATCGCGCACGAGATTGGCAAACAGCGCGTTGAGTTTGTGGACATCAAAGATCGAACGGACTTCGCCGCTGCCCGGCTCGGCGATGACTTCAGCGCGTCCGGTCTTGGTAAAGTCGCCGCGCATTTGCTGCATTTCGTCGTACAAACCGGTGACTTCGTCGCTCGAAAACAGGTCCGGCAGAATCAGGAAACCATTTTCGCGGTAGACATCAAGCTGCGCTGAATTGAGTTGTGGCGCGCTGCTGGTGACGACTTCGTCGTACACGACCGGTTCATTACGCTTCAGAATGGCAGCCGTGCTTTGCGCACGACTTTTATAGGCATCTTGGGATAACAACATAGGGATCCTTTCTTTTATTGGCCGGCAACTTCCGCGGCAACGGCGTACACGCCATCGGCATCATGGACTTCGGTACCGACCAGTGGTGGATTGAAGGAGCAAACGACACGCATGTCGCCACCCGCATCGGCACGCAGCCAATGCTGATCATGTTTGTTGAGCGCATACATGGTGCCCGGCTCGATCCGGAAAATCTCTCCGGAGGGAATAAGCTCGACCTCACCGGAACCCTCGACGCAATAGACCGCTTCAAAGTGATTTTTGTACCAGATGTGGGTCTGTGTACCGGCGAAAATGGTGGTCTCATGCATCGAGAATCCCATGCCATCATCGCTGAGTAACAGACGGCGACTTGCCCAGGTATCGGTAACGATATCGCGTTCGGTATGAAGAATATCTTTCAGGCGACGGACAATCATACGGTTACCTCCACGGGTTCTGCGTCGGTTGTACTGAGCTGGTTGACGGTATCAGCCATTGCTTGCTCAAGAATATCCAGACCTGCCAGCAATTTCTCCGGCTCGATGGTCAGTGGCACCAACAACTTAATGACTTCATCGCTGCCGCCGGAGGTTTCGATGATCAAGCCGTTCTTGAATGCCAGCGAAGTGATGCGATCGGCGACTTCAGGATCCTTGAAAGCCAGTCCCTGCATCAGACCGCGACCACGGCGTGTCATTTCTGCGGCGGGATAATTTTTTACCAGCTTGTCCAGATAGGTCGTCATGGTCTGGCTTTTCTTCTCGATAGAAGTCTGGAATTTACTGTCGCTCCAGTAGTGATCGAGTGCCGCTGCGGCAGTCACAAACGCCATGTTGTTGCCGCGGAAAGTACCGTTGTGTTGACCGGGCTTCCAGATATCGAACTCGGGCTTGATCAGCACCAGCGATAGCGGCAGACCGTAACCGGACAGTGATTTCGACAGGGTAATAATGTCCGGAGAAATACCTGCTGGCTCGAAACTGAAAAACGACCCGGTACGTCCGCAACCTGACTGGATATCATCAACGATCAGCAGGATATCGTGCTGGCGGCAGAGCTTTTCCAGCTTCTTCAGCCAGTTCAAGCCGGCGACATTCAGGCCGCCTTCGCCTTGCACGGACTCGACAATGATGGCGGCAGGGTGATCGACACCGCTGCTTGGGTCAGAAATGAGCTTGTCGAGCATGGCAATGGTGTCAACGTCAGGTCCGAAGTAACCTGCGTAAGCCGCATGGTGCACGTCGGACAACGTGACGCCGGCAGCATCACGATATTTGCGATTGCCCGTCAGTGACAACGAACCCAGACTGACGCCATGGAAGCCGTTGGTAAATGAAATGATGTTCTGGCGCTTGGTCACGTTGCGGGCCAGCTTGATAGCGGCTTCCACTGCATTCGTGCCGGTCGGACCAGTGAACTGCAACTTGTACTGCATTTTCCGTGGTTTCAGGATGCGTTCTTCGAAGGTTTGCAGGAACTTCTTCTTGGCGGAGGTTGCCATGTCGAGTCCGTGCACAACGCCGTCGGTGGCCAGATAGTCGATCAATGCTTTCTTGATGACAGGATTATTGTGGCCATAATTCAGACTGCCGGCGCCGGCGAGGAAGTCGATGTATTCCTGGCCGCTCTCGTCGGTCAGAACTGCATTCTGGGCTTTGGTGAAAATAGTTGGAAAGGAACGGATATAGCCGCGAACCTCTGATTCCAGTCGATTAAATATACGCATCATGCTTCTCCTTACGGATGGGATGGATGGTGAAGAACGTCGTTGAGTTAGTTTCTAATTTCAGCGGCCCAGGGGACCGATTGTGTAGAGACGCTCTTCTTCGTGGCCACTTTCGCCGAAACTTTCGGCGTTGAATAACGTGGCAATTGAACAGCCTGCATCGTGCTGCGATGCAAATCTTGTAAATAGTTTGTGTGAAGCCGCATTATCCGGGCTAATGGTGGTCTCTATCCAGCGCAACTGATGCGGGACACACGTTTCTTGGAGCAGGTACTCGAGCATGCGCTGACCTAATTGCTGACCGCGACTTGCTGATGCAACTGCCACTTGCCAGACAAATAGAGTGTCAGGCTGTGTCGGCGGAATGTATGCGGTTACGGCTCCGATAAGCTCGCCATCGACTTCGGCGACGACGCTAGTCCGGGCGTGATGATGACAAAGCAGCAAATACGCGTAGCGGGAATTCAGATCGAGCGGTGGGCAAGCAGCGATCAAGTCATGCAATGCTGCGCCATCTTGTTTTTGCACCGGACGGACCACTATCGAGTGGCTATTTATTGGCTTTTTGTCCGTCAACATATTCATGGAGTCTCCTTTTTTTTAAACTCGTTTGTCCGGAGGATTTCAACCAGAGAAACAAGGTACGAATTAACCGTTCCGGGATCAGACTTCCAGCAATCCCGCAAAACGTTCCAGCATCTCTACCAGTGCCGACCTGTCGTTCTCCGGCAGGGCATTAAGTGCACTGACAAAACCCGGAGGCATGGCTGACGGCGCGTCACTTGCTAGTAACTGCCCATCGGCGGTGAGTGTTACAAAGACATTTCGACGGTCTAGCGCGTCACGTGTCCTGACAACTAATTTCTTCTCCTCCAACCGGTCGACGATACCAACCACAGTGCTCGGACTCAGATGGATTGCCAGGCCAATCGACTTCAGGGTGCTTGGCCCAAGTTGCGCAACAGCAAGCAGTGCAATCAATTGCGGCGAAGTAATATTGTAGGTTGCATTGAGGTGCTTGGAATGCTGCTCCACTCGCTGCGCGATGCGCCGCATGCTTTGCAAAACACGGAGAGAGTCACTTTTTGCGACAAACCTTGGGGCCTCGCTCATTGCATGCACCTCAAATTTCCAGAGTTTTTAAGTAGCTGCTGGAAACCAATTCATTTCATCGAGCAACTTCGCTTTCAAGTGACAAACTATACCCTGTTAAATTTTTATGTCAACCAGAATCAAATTAAATCGAATCATTCGTATTGAATTCAGTTTAATTCAATTGAGTACTGCCATTTCGCATTTATACAACCGGTACAGTGATTAAACAGTCATACCTTGATGAGTTAGGCCTCACCCCCGGAACTGACGTCATGAGGCTGACATGATTGATGACGTAACTAACGAGGCTGATGAACAACCCGCTTGGCGGTAATTCGTGCAGGCAAAGTGATTGCGCGCACGCCACCAACGACGGCGATACTGAATCTTCCTGGCAGACCGGCGCAGGTGGACTGGATGGCGCGGAATTGAATTGCCGGGGTTGTCGTTTGGAAGTTATTTAGGATTGTTTAATATCTTTTCGTTCGCCCAAAGCAAAAAGGCCCTTCTTTCGAAGGGCCCTCTTGTTTGCTGCTTGTAACTTAGCCTGACGATGACCTACTTTCACACGTGTTGACGCACTATCATCGGCGCAACGTCGTTTCACGGTCCTGTTCGGGATGGGAAGGGGTGGT
>CAILRJ010000319.1 GCA_903836575.1 uncultured Burkholderiales bacterium | reverse complement strand
TCGGCCCGCAAAAAGAGCAGATCGAACAGAACACGCTGCAATTCGTGTCCGGCCGGCCAGCCAACAATGTCTTGCTCACCGGCGCACGTGGTACCGGAAAATCGTCGTTAATCAAGGCCTGCCTGAACCAGTTCGCCGCGCAGGGCTTGCGCCTGATCGAAGTCGACAAGGAAGACCTGGCCGATCTGGCCGACATCGTCGATCTGATCGCCGGCCGGCCGGAACGCTTCATCATTTTTTGCGATGACCTGTCGTTTGAGGAAGGCGAGCATGGCTACAAGGCATTGAAGGTCGCACTCGATGGCAGCATTGCCGCGCAATCGGACAACGTGCTCATTTATGCCACCTCGAACCGGCGTCACCTGATGCCGGAGCGGATGTCCGACAATGCCACCTACAGGAATGACGAGACGGGCGACTTGCATCCGGGCGAAACCGTCGAAGAAAAAATATCGCTCTCCGAGCGTTTCGGCCTGTGGGTCTCGTTCTATCCGTTCAAGCAGGACGACTACCTGGCCATCGCCGGACACTGGCTGGTGCATTTTGGCTGTTCGCCGGAGCAGGTGCTCGCCGCGCGTGGTGATGCGTTGCGCTGGGCCTTGCAGCGCGGTTCCCGTTCGGGTCGGGTGGCGTGGCAATTTGCGCGCGACTACGCCGGCAAGTTGCATGGCTGATTCTGCACCTGCACCTGCACCGATCGATGTGGCGGTCGGTATCCTGATGCAGCCGAATGGCGATGTCTTGCTGGGACAGCGTCCGGCCGGCAAACCGTATGCCGGCTACTGGGAATTCCCGGGAGGAAAAGTAGAGCCCGGCGAATCGATTTTCGCCGCCTTGCAGCGCGAATTCGTCGAAGAACTCGGCATCGAGGTACGCTCGGCGCAGCCATGGTGTGGCGTCGAGCATGTCTATCCGCACGCCCATGTCCGGCTGCATTTTTACATCAGCCGGGATTGGCACGGCGCACCGCAAAGCCTGGAAGGACAGGCCTTTGCGTGGCAGGGCACGGTCGACCTTGAGCCATTATTGCCAGCGACCATTCCGTTGATCACCTGGCTGGATCAACTGCGTTTTGGCGAGAGCCGGGAGTAATGCGACAGCCTCTGCTGCACAGACCATAAAGCGTACTTGTTGTTGCCAGCGACGTGCGTCAGCGTTGTGGGGGCTCGTCAGGATCGTCGTCCGGATTATCGAGCGGCGGGCTTGCCGGGATGGTGTACTTTTCTTCGGCCCATGCGCCGAGATCAATCTGTTTGCAGCGTTCGGAGCAGAACGGACGATATTTGCTGGCTTCCGACCATTCCACCTTGGTGCCGCAGGTCGGGCAATCCACTACTGTTGCCATGTGCTGGTGTTCACTTTAAAAAAGAAGAAATTAAAAACTGCAGAGGGTCAGCTCGAACGGCACATCGGCTTCGCTGGGTTTGGGTTTCATGTCGCCATCCTGCGACGTAAACCGTACCCACAGCATGTACTTGTTGGCGGAGATTTCCGGTATCGCACCGAGCGGCGCGTCAATGGCCAACCGCAACATCTGGTAGACCTTGCCCTGCAACATTTGCTGATAGCTGCCGGCGTGCGCCACCATGGGTGCCGATCGTCCGGATTCGCGCAGCAGTCGCAGCACCAGATTGATGGCGCCGAACAGCGGTGCCATCGGTGCAAACCAGGCGGCGATGTCATTAAAGCGTTTTTGCGGCGGGCTCTGCTGCCACGCGTAGTACGAAGGCAAATCGAATTCACAGGCGCCGCCCGGAATGATGGTGCGTCCGCGGATGCTCATCAGCCACTCATTGTCGCGCACGTTCTGGCCGGTTTTGCCCTGGGCGGCGATCAATGCGCCGCTGACCTGGTCGAGTTCGGCAAGCACCGCGTCAAGGCGTTCGGGTTGCACGTTCGGATTCGAGCGGAAACCCATCAAGGTCTGCTTTTGTCGTTCGAGTTCCTGCAAGAGGTCTGATTTCAGATCAGCACGACCGGCCACCTCAAGCATCTCGAAAATTGTCGAGAGAGCGACGTGATGTTGCAGTGGGTGTTCCTGTTGCAGGAAAAAAGCAAATTTTTCGTACAGGTCTTCGAGTCGCAGCAACGTGCGAATACGCTCATTGAAAGGGTATTCGTAAACAATCAAAATGACATCCCTAAAAAGTTCGGCAACCGATACTGGCATGATTCTGAACGATGCAGCGTGAAATTACAAACGCAGACAACTGCCGGCGTCACGGCTGCGCTGCCAGTGCGCTGTACAACGCATGCAGGCGCTCGACCTGCGGTACCAGTGCCGCAGCATCGCGATCATTGCAGATCAAGTCGTCCGCCGCCGCGCTGCGTTGTGCGCGCGTGCTCTGGCTGGCCATGATGGCACGAACCTGCTCTTCAGGGAGACCATTACGCTGCATTACACGCGCTATTTGCAGTTCTTCAGGACAATCCACGACCAGAATGCGTGTCACCCGTTCGCGCCAGCGGCCGGACTCCACCAGCAGCGGCACCACGAACAGCGTGTACAGGCCGGTCGCTTGCGCAGCGGCACGTGTCACTTCTTGACCGATCAGTGGATGCAGGATCGCTTCGAGATTTTTTTTTGCAACCGGATTACTGAACACCCGGTCACGCATCATCGCGCGGTTCATCGCGCCATCGGCTTGCAGGAATTGTGATCCGAACGCACTGGCGATGGCCGGCAGGGCGGCGCCACCGGGTTCGGTTAGCTTGTGTGCAATCAGATCGGTATCAATCAATGTGACGCCACGTTGAGCGAACAGGTCGGCAACGGTACTCTTGCCGCTGCCGATGCCGCCGGTCAGGCCAACCGAAAAATCGCCGGTGCCGGCAACGCTCACGCCAGCCACTGCAAATACGTGCGCGTCAGCGCCTGGCCCGCCACCAAAGCGAGCAACCCGGCTGCGGCCAGATACGGACCGAACGGAATCGGATTATCCCGTCCGCGTTTGCCGAACAGGATCAGGCAGAGGCCGACGATGGCACCAACCAGTGACGACAGCAGGATAATCAACGGCAGCATTTGCCAGCCCAGCCAGGCACCCAGCGCAGCGAGTAACTTGAAGTCGCCATAGCCCATGCCTTCTTTGCCGGTCAGCAATTTGAATATCCAGTAGATTGACCACAAGCACAAGTAGCCGGCGACAGCGCCGATGACGGCATCACTGAGCGGTACGAAGGTTGCCTGTATGTTGAGCAGCAAGCCGATCCACAGCAACGGATAGGTCAGGTCGTCAGGCAGCAACTGGGTATCGGCATCAATGCCGCTCATCGCAATGAGCAGCCAGGCAAAGATCAGAGCTGCCAGGCCGCTGATGCCGGCACCGAAATGCCAGACCAGCGCGGCCGACACCAGCGCCGTGAACAATTCGACGATCGGATAACGCGCCGAAATCGGTTCCTTGCACTGCTTGCATTTACCGCCCAGCGCCAGATAGCTGATGACGGGGATATTCTCGATGCCGCTAATGGCGTGGTGGCAATTCGGGCAGGCCGAGCGCGGCAACATCAGGTTATAGCGGTCGGTGTGCGGCAACGGCCGCCCGCTCTCGCTGGCAACGTAATTATCGGATTCACGTTGCATCATCTTCGGTATCCGATGAATGACAACGTTCAGAAAACTGCCGATCAGCAAACCGAATATTCCGGCGATGACAGCGCCCAGCGCATTGCCGGGCGTCGCCAGAAAGGCAAAATCCTGCATCAAACCACCGCTCCCAATTTAAAGATCGGCAAGTACATCGCGATCACCAGACCGCCGATGATGACCCCGAGCACCACCATGATCAGCGGTTCCATCAGGCTGGAAATGGCGGCGACAGCATCGTCGACTTCGTTTTCATAGAAATCGGCGACCTTGCCCAGCATGTTGTCGAGGGAACCCGACTCTTCGCCGATCGAGACCATCTGGGTCACCATATTCGGGAAGACATTGGCATTTTGCATCGCAACCGTGAGGCTGGTGCCGGTGCTGACTTCGGCCTGAATTTTCTTGGTCGCATCGAGATAGACGGCGTTACCTGCCGCTCCACCGACCGAATCGAGCGATTCGACCAGCGGTACGCCGGCGGCAAACATGGTCGCGAGCGTGCGGGTCCAGCGCGCGATCGTGGCTTTGCGGATCACAGCACCAAAGATTGGCGCTTGCAACAGCGCCCGGTCCATAAAGCGCTGGACCTTGAGTGAACGCCGCCAGGACTGGAAGAATAGATAGAAGCTACCAAAAATCAGACCGAAGATCAGGTACCAGTAGGACACGAAGAAGTCCGAGATCGCCATCACGACCAGCGTCGGCGCCGGCAAATCCGCACCGAAGCTCTTGAACACCTCCTTGAAGGCCGGTACGACGAAAATCATGATCACGGCGGTGACGACAAAAGCAACGACCAGAATCGAGATCGGATAGAACAGCGCCGACTTGATCTTGCCCTTGATGGCGATTGTTTTTTCCTTGTAGATTGCCAGCCGGGTCAGCAAGTCCTCCAGAATACCGGCCTGTTCGCCGGCGCCGACCAGATTGCAAAACAGCGGATCGAAATACAGCGGGAATTTGCGGAAGGCCTGATTCAGACTGGTGCCGGTTTCGACATCGCTGCGGATTTCCATGATCAGTTTCGACATCGACGGATTGGCATGGCCCTTGGCAACGATATCAAACGACTGCAGCAACGGTACGCCGGCTTTCATCATGGTGGCCAGCTGGCGAGTGAACAGGCTGATGTCCTTGTCGGTGATTTTTTTGCCGCTGCGGAAGACTTTTTTCTTGACCTTGGTCGTCATCACGCCCTGACGGCGCAGCGTGGCATTGACGATGGCCTCGCCGTTGGCGCGCATTTCGCCACGGACAATCTTGCCCGATTTGTCTTTGCCTTCCCATGCGTAGATGGATTCCTTGACGGCCAATGAACCACCTGTTTTTCGGGCTGCGGTTGCCATGATTACTCCTGGGTTATTCTTGATTACTCATTGGTACAGCCGAGAATTTCGTCGAGGCTGGTCAAGCCTTGCTTTACCTTGACGAGGCCTGACTGGCGTAGCGTACGCACACCGTCGAGCTTGGCCTGCGCTTCGATTTCAAGAGCGGTGCCATGACTCAGGATGACGCGCTCGATCTCTTCCGTGATCGGCATGATCTGGTAAATGCCGAGTCGTCCCTTGTAGCCGCTGCCACTGCAACGTTCGCAACCGACGGCCTTGTTGGGCTTCCAGCTGCCATCGAGATCATCGGCATGAAAGCCGGCTTCGAGCAGGACCTCGTTGGGAATATCCGCCGGGACTTTGCAGGTGCAGAGCCGGCGAGTCAGCCGCTGTGCAGTAATCAGGATTACCGAGGAGGCAATATTGAAGGGCGCGACGCCCATGTTCATCAGTCGGGTCAATGTCGATGGCGCATCGTTGGTATGCAGCGTGGAAAAGACCATATGGCCGGTCTGTGCCGCCTTGATCGCGATATCGGCGGTTTCGAGGTCGCGGATTTCGCCGACCATGATGATGTCCGGATCCTGACGCAGGAAGGCTTTCAGCGCGACCGGAAAGGTCAGGCCGGCCCGGTCATTTATGTTGACCTGATTGACGCCGGGCAGGTTGATTTCGGCCGGGTCTTCGGCCGTGGCGATGTTGATGCCGGGTTGGTTCAGGATGTTCAGGCAGGTGTACAGCGAGACGGTCTTGCCTGAGCCGGTCGGTCCGGTGACCAGCACCATGCCATACGGCCGCTGGATCGCTTTCATCAGCGTTTCTTTTTGATCCGGATCGTAGCCGAGTGCTTCGATACCCATTTGCGCTTGCGAACCGTCGAGGATACGCATGACGATTTTTTCGCCAAACAGGGTCGGCAGGGTGCTGACACGAAAATCGATCGAACGTGTTTTGCTCAGTACGAGCTTCATGCGGCCGTCTTGCGGCACCCGCTTTTCGGAAATGTCCAGCTTCGAAATGACCTTGATGCGCGAGGCCAGTTTTTCCTTGATGGCCAGTGGCGGCTGGGCGATTTCACGCAGCACGCCGTCGACGCGAAAACGGATCCGGTAGAACTTTTCAAAGGGTTCGAAATGCAAGTCGGACGCGCCCAGGTTGATGGCGTCGATCAGCATTTTTTGCAGGAACTTGACCACCGGTGCGTCATCGATGTCGGCTAAGCCGGGGTCATTCTGAATGACCGTTTCTTCGATGGCGAAGTCGATGTCGAGGCCGTCACCGCTCATGTCGCTGAGACTTTGCTCGGCACTCTGGCCGAACAGTTCGATCAGCTTGAGCAGGCCGGTGTGTTCGACGATGACCGGTTCGACCGTCAGCTCGGTCTGGAATTTGATCTGGTCGAGTACTGCTGTATTGGTTGGGTCCGAGATGGCGATCGAAATTTTGTTGCCACGCTTGGCTAGCGCAATGACACGCTGACTTTGCATCAGCTT
>CAILRJ010000318.1 GCA_903836575.1 uncultured Burkholderiales bacterium | reverse complement strand
CTGTCAGAACAACTTCAAAAACAATACAACTTCAAAACCAAGACAATTTTAAAACCAAGACAACTTAAAAACCATAATACAAGGGTGCAATAACCGAAGGGCATTGCACCGCCTGAGTTCAGAGCGCCGTCTCCGCCAGCAAGCGCGTTTTGCAGCAGTACATTCCGGTTGCAAGTGACCGGTCTTGGCGACGGTTATCGAGGCATTCGGTGCAATGCCCTGCGGTTATTGCACCCTTGCTTAGTCTTTCGGTTTCGGCGCATCTTCACCGACAAGGACAGGACGACCGTCTTGCCAGATCACGATGTAGTGACCCAGCCGCCGTTTTTTCTCGAGATTTTTGGTGACCGCATCTCGTAAGGCCTTGAGGATGATCTGACCTTTGATGGATGGATTGTCCGTTGGCGTGGTCATTATGTGATTTCCTGAAGTAGGTGCTGGTAGTGATCTGGGTGTGCAATGGTACGTAACGCACCTGTTTGTGCAAAAACCAATTCTGGTAATGCGTCGCTGTTCATGTAGCAACTGCACTCATCAACCTGGTGACTAAACAAGTTAAACAGATTTCTCAGGCTACGACCAAAGCGGCGCTCAATGTCGTCTAATGCAATCGAATGCCCGCCATGCGCAACCCGTTCGGCTACCCGAAACCGGGACATCTCGATGCTTGGCAATGCTAAGTAAATGAGCTCCACGCGCCAGCCTGTGGCCTGCAATTCACGAACCAGCTTCAAATAGCTTCGGCCAGCCAGTGTCGTTTCAAACGCGAAATCCTCCCGCCGCTCAATACAAGTTTGTATCTCGGCCAGAAACAAACGACTGGCAACCAGAATTTCGCGTTCAGGTGCCAACGGCGACAAGCCAGCCGCAATCAAATCGGCATTCACAAAGCGCGAGCAATGAGCGACTTTTAGCAAATACTCCAATGCAAAAGTAGTTTTTCCAGCACCATTCGGTCCTGCGACTATCCAGCAAGTTGGCATCAGGAGAACTCCTTTTGAGGAACGATCTTATGGTGCCGATTTTACCCATGAAGGACTGTGCAAGGTAACCGATTGTAGGGAGTTCGTTCAACCGCATCATTCATTTGGGTAGGGTGGGCACGGCACCATGTGCCCACGCGCGCGAACCCGGAACGCCGGTCAATTCTGGTATCGGTGGTGCATTCGCGTGGGCACGATACCCCTGTGCCCACCCTACGCCAGCCTTGAAACGCAACGAAGCCCCATGAAGGGGCTTCGTTAATTAGTCGGGCGGCTGGAATATCCCGAACAAGATCACATGCCGCTAGCAGTACCGACTTGCATCAGCCCCCGAACGCGCGCATGACCCCGACCCGGAACAGGTCACGATCATTCTTTTCCCGGAAGGTATTGACCCGGCTGAAACTGGCAAAGGCTTTCCAGTCCTTGCCCAGTTCGCGGTCGACTTGCATCGTGATCAGCGCCATCAGTCGCGTCTGGTCCGATGCGCCACGCTTGTTGCTGCTGACGTAAGGCCCGAAACCGGCGCTCGCGCTCCACTTGTCAGCCAGCGGTTGCACGTACCAGGCTTGTGCCGCCAGACCGCGCCGGTCAACCCGACTATCGTCGTCACCCTCGGCGATCGCCGATGCCGAGAACGCCCACGGGCCATAGTATTTTTTGACTTCTGCCGAACCGCCAAAACTGCGTTCGGTATCGCCATGATTGGTCTGCCCGTTGATCGCGGCAACACCCAGCCAGATCCGGTCATCGACCAGCCCTGGTATGTCGCGCGCAGACGGCGCACCAAAATATTTGCCGACGCCGATCAGCAAGGCATTCGACGAATGCGCGCCCGCGCCCGGCATGTTGACGTGATTGAAGCCCAGACGAATATGCGCACCGCTACCCAGTTGATCGACGTCGATCAGCAGCGCGGTCGACAGCAGGACGCCGAGGTTCGAATTGTTGTACTGCACGCCGCCAAGGGTGGTCGTATTCATGCTGTAGTAGGGACCGACTCCGACTTCCGCACTGATGCGCTTGCTCAGTGGCTTGTTGTAAATCCCTTGCAGCGCAAAGCCGTCGCGATGGTTGTTGTCGGGATGGCCTTCGTTGTAATGCACGACATCAACACGAAACTTTTCGTCTTCCGAGAACAGCTTGCCGTTACCGACTCCCGGCAAGTTGATTTCCTTGCCGAAGCGCACTTCAAACGCCCATCCCAGTGTTGTTTTGCCGCGCAAATTTTCGCCATCGATCTTGCCATTTCCGTACACGCCGGACACGTAGGCGCGATGGTCACGCTCGATCAGCGACGCATCTTTTGTGCTCCCTGCATCAAGAGTTTGTGCGGAAGCCGAAGCGGCAAAGAGGCACAGGATGGTCCAAGGGAGCACTGAAAATTTCATGAGGGATAGGGTCGCAAATAATGATCGGGGGCCGAGGGTAACACGTGGTCACAAGACATTTTGTCGTGCTGAATTAGTGCTTTTATGTAGTCGCGTTAGTGCACGATGCCCACCACGGAATCGCTGTCGGCATCGCCACGTCTGTTTGCTACAATGAGCTTCACTTTTAGTCAGGCTTAGCCCACCATGCGTACTTCAAAATTCTGGCCTTGCTTCATCCTCTGTGTCGCGGCCAACGCCACACCTCTGCTGGCACAAGCCCAATCCGAGACGATTAGCCAGGCACCGCCGAACCTGGAGCGGCTCGAAGAAGGCAGTGCTCCCGCCATAACGATCAGTCCGCGACAGGGCAGCACGACCACCGACAAGCGCGAACAAGGCGTCGTGACCGAAGTGCAGGTCCAGAGCG
>CAILRJ010000317.1 GCA_903836575.1 uncultured Burkholderiales bacterium | reverse complement strand
AGCGCCGCTGCGGCCTGGATGCCCGCCTCATGATGATCGAGCAGACGAGCATCGCGCTGCACCTGCAACAGCACATCACGCAATTTTTTCTGTAATGCCGGATCATCCGGTTGCTTGCTCAGCGCCGCCGCCAAGTCGGCCGAATGCTGCTGGTGCTGACGCATTTCCTGCTCGACCGTGGCAGCTTCCGGCGCTGCTGGCGGGTCGGAAAAATCGTGCTCACTTTCAAGCACGTCGGCATTGAGGTTAGCCTGAGCAAAGGCATGATCGGGATGCAACGACGCGCCCCTTTCATGTGCCGATGCCTGCTCAGGCGCTGGCTTTTTTCCGGTCATTTCGGCACGAAAAATACCTTGCGCGTCATCGAACCGAAAACCACTCTTCGCCGCATCGGAATGTAATTGCAGTGTTTCAATGAAAAAACTCAGCGCGCCGATGTTTTGTGCCACCGCTGAATACGCTGCGGGGTCCGGCTCGGCGCCGGCGGGACTGTCGACAAAGGCCTGCACCGCCTGTTCGACATGCTGCACCGCGCGCGTCGCTTCAGGTTGCTCCAGTACCGCAAGCGCACCGCCGATCTGGTGCAACAGAGCACCAAGCGACGGCAGACCGGCGCGTTCGTTCGTGTCACGGAAATAGTCTTCGAGCGTTTTTTCGACCTGCCGCAGATTCGATTGCATCTCGACCGCCAGTACGGTCATGGTCTGGCGTTGCTGTGCCTGACGCGACATATCGTCAAGCCAACTATCGGCGGGTGGAAGCGCATCGCCGGCCACCAGCGACAGCAGGCGTGCGCTCAACGCATCGGCGCGCAAGGCAAAGTGCTCATCAAGGCAAGTCAGGTTGGCCAGCGCGTTGTCAACGAATAGCAAACAGGTCGCAACGTCGAGGCCGAGCTGATCACCGGGCCGACTGTGCGCGGCATGCCGCGTAATTCCGTTGAATTCGCCCAGAAACTTGGTCAGCGCCGGCACACCCAGCCGGCCACCAGCGACTGCCAGATGATGCATGTCGGCCTCGAAAGCGGCCGACATGCTGGCATCGCCGGCAGCAATACGATTCCACAATTGCTTGGCATGGGTCAGGTGTTCCCGTGCCTGCTGCAAGGCGTCGCTGTCAACGGCGGTATATCTCGGTCGGGCATAGTCTTGAGGAATTCGTCCCTCGAGCTGGTAGGACTGATGCACCTGCTGCGCCAGCGTCGACGGTTGACCGATGCGGGCGATGAAGAACAGCGCATCACACATCAGGCGTTCAGCGATGCTGGCTGATCCTTCGCTGAGGCGGCGAATTTGCAGGTTAATCCGCGCAAACAGTTGCTTGACATACCGTTCGGCCGGAATCTGACCGGCTGCCACACCTTCGGCAAATGCCCGTAGCACCCACCAGAAATTGCGCGTCTGCGGCGTGAGCTGCGCCTGCTCGACCAGTTCGATAATATCCAGCATATTGGATACGCTGTTGAGCGCCGTCTGGTCCGATTTTTTCAGGAACGACAGCAAAGCGATCTCGAAACGCTTGCGCAGTTGGGGATAATTGACCGGCGCCGCATCAGCAACGCTGGCCAGCACGGGTTGCGGACGCACTGCCAGGTTTGGAAAAAACAGGTCGGCAGGATGGATCCGTTCAGCCCCTCGCAATTCGAGCAGCGCGCGATAGTACGGGAACAGCCGCACCGGCTGCTGTGGCACACCCGTCAGCAATTCATCAAGATAAGCGAGCAGTGCCTGGTAAGCATTGTCGAGCGCCTGTCCTGCTTCTGGCGTGAGCGCTACCTGGCCGGATTCCATCCGTTCAAGCACGTCTTCGGCCGTTTCAGTGATGAGGCTGACACCTTCGATATCGACTATCTGCAAGGCGCCATGGGCCTGGTGCAGGAAGGCGCGGGCATGGCGCAGAGTGATTGGACGGGCATCATCATCCTGACCAATGGCCTCAACCAGCGTGGCTCTGGATTGGTCCAGCGCTTCACGGATTTCCGCCATGATCCAGGACAGCGATCCGGCATCGAAGTTGTCCCGCACACCTGATGCAGTGACACTATTTTGGGGGCTCATGACTACCTCGCGGGAATTCAAAAAGCGATCTGTCCTGTGAAGAACGTCTCGTCAACATTGTTGATCAGGAGCCGCTCAGGCGGTGACCCTGAAACGTGACACCGAATTTTTCAGTTCTTCGGCCAGTCTTGCCAGTTCGCGGATCGATGCGGCAGTTTGCTGCGTACCTTGCTGGGTTTGCTCGGTCACGCTCAGGATGTTCTGGATATTTTGCACCACGCCATTAGCCGAGGTGGCCTGCTGCTCGGTCGAGTGCGAAATACCCTGAATCAGTTCTGCCAGACGGTTCGAGACGCGCCGGATATCGGACAAGGCGGCACCCGCCGCATCCGACAGTCGCGCTCCCTCAACAACACCCTGGGTCGACTTCTCCATTGCGGCCACCGCATCATGCGTATCGGTCTGAATGGTCCGCACCAGCGCACCGATCTGCTTGGTCGCTTCGCCCGAGCGTTCGGCCAGGCGCTGCACTTCTTCGGCCACGACCGAAAAACCACGCCCCGCCTCGCCAGCCGAGGCTGCCTGAATTGCCGCATTGAGCGCAAGTACGTTGGTTTGTTCGGTGATGTCCGAAATCAGCTCGGTGATCTCACCGATCTCTTGCGATGACTCGCCAAGGCGCTTGATGCGCTTCGAGGTCTCCTGAATTTGCTCGCGGATTTCGTGCATGCCCTTGATGGCGTTCTCGACCGCTTGCGCACCTTCGTCGGCAGCGCTCACCGACTGCCGCGCGACGTCGGCCGACTCATTCGCTGACTTTGAGACATCGGTGATTTGCAATGCCATGTCGAACACGGCCTGGCCGGTCTCCTGAATTTCGCGCGACTGGCGTTGCGATGCACTGAGCAGTGCCGTCGATATTTGCTGAGCCTGATTCGATGCCGACGTCACTTGTTCGGCGGTATCGGTGACGCGTCCGACCAATCCACGCAGTTCTTCGACGGTGTAGTTGACCGAATCGGCAATGGCGCCGGTAATATCCTCGGAGACGGTGGCTTGCACGGTCAGGTCGCCATCGGCAACTTCCTGAAGTTCGTTCATCAGTCGCAAGATGGCCGCCTGATTCTGGTCGTTGGAGCTCCGGGCTTCTTCCTGTTGTCGCTCTGCCTCGAACCGCTGCAATTCAGCTTGCCGGCGCTGCACATCGGAATCCTTGCGCCTGTTTCGACTGTCCTGCAGCAGCACCAGCGCAATTCCGATCGCTGCCGTCACTGCCAGCAAGGCGCTCAAGACCATCGCATAGAGCGGCCATGCCTGCGCGTCCTGCCGGTCCCGATAGGACTGCTGCAGCAAACTGACGCTCTGCCTGAGATTTTCATTTTCATTGAAGATCAATTGCTCGGCCTGCTTGGCGGCGATGAAATTTTGCAAGTTAGCGAGAATCGTCGAGACCGCACCTTGATACGTCACAAACATCGTCTGCAGTTCGAGCAATTTGTCGCGCGCATCCTTGTCGCGCGTCGCGCCAAGGCGCAAAACCTCGCTACCACTTAGAAACCCGTCGGTGATGTCGCGAAACGTATTGACGTCTTTGCCAAGCAAAAACGCGGTTTCCGGATTGACGCCTTCGGAGGTCAGGAATTCGTTGGCGCTCCGGCCCAGACGTTGTGTCAGCATGACGAGCTGACCGGAGGCGGAAATTTCGCGTGGCGAGGCACCGCCCTGGACCTTCAGCGACGAAATCTGTTCGGTCAGTTCAAGCAAGCTAGGCGACAGCGTGTTGAGTTGACGCAGCGTCGCACCGAATCCGGACAGCTCTTTTTTGAGTTTTAGAATAGTGGTCGCCGCCTTGTCAGTATTGTTCCAGAGCCGCCGGGTCTGCTCGAGGAGTGGCGCCATCGTCGCATCCGGACTATGGATGCTGCGACCCTGAAACACGCCACCATTACTTAACACGTCAAGATCGCGATTGAATTCGACGCGCGACTCGTCGAGCTGACTGAAGGCCTGAAGGTTACCCTGAACAGCATTCGGAGCAGCCTTGCCCAGGCGCTGCGTATGCATCAGCGCATCACCGGCAATCTGGTTTTTCGTCGAGGTCTGTATCGAATAGCTGGCATTGAGAAAGACGAATATCCCGACGGCCACCAGTGCCGCCGCCATCAGCAGAAACAGCACGCGAACCTGTTCTTGCAACGGCAAGCTGCCGATTAACGGCAACGAAATGTCACCACGGTTTTCAAGTACGTCACCGATAAAGGTCGCGTTCTGGCCGGACTCCGGGGATGTTGTCGACTGGGTCAACGGGTCCGCACCGACTGGTGCGCCAGAAAATAAGGGTAGCTTGAATGCCATTAACGGGTCTCCTAAATCCTGTTTTTAGTAACGGTGCGCCGATGTCATGGCCATCAGGAACCAACTTGAAGAAATTGCGGGTCCGCGATGAGCGCGGATACATCGAGCTGTCGCCACAAAATGCCGTCAGCATCGCGATAAAAGCATGCTGCTGCGTGATCGACGGCAGCGCTCTGCCGTGTCATCGCGGCGGTATCTCGCAAACCCATCACACGCGACACCAGCACGGCACCATTGAAAGAAAGCGACGGTCCGAAAGCGATGATGCGCGCCTGCTTGTCGATGACCGTGGCACCATGGCCGCACAACTGTGCCAGGTCCACTACGCTGACCAGGTTGCCGCGCACATTAGCCAATCCGAGAAACCACGAGTGCGTCAGCGGCACCGGGGCAATCGTGCCGACAGCAACGATTTCGCCGGCCTCGCGCAGGCTCAACAGGTAATACTCCGGCCCGATCTGCAAGCCTAACTGGCGGGTCTGTTGGCGCACGCCAGTAAGCGCCTCCTGCATCCGCACTGCCAATTGCGACTGGAAATCACGCATGCGCTGACGTCGCGCTGCGGCATCCGGTTTGCGATAACTCCGCTCAACAGGATCCGTGTGCGTGGGTACCAGCTCGATATCGGACATGTTCATGCTGCCGGGCTAGCCAAGCGCTGCGATTTTGGCCAGCAACTCCTGCGGATCTACAGGCTTGACGATGTAGTCGCGTGCGCCCTGACGCAAGCCCCAGATGCGGTCGGTCTCCTGGCCTTTGCTGGTACAGATAATGATCGGTACGTCCTTGGTTTCCGGATCACGGGAAATGGAGCGGGTCACCTGAAAGCCATTTTGGCCGGGCATCACCACATCCATCAAAATCAGTTGCGGCTTGTCAGCCTTGATCTTGAGCAGCGCTTCTTCGCCATTTTCGGCTGTCGCAACTGAAAATCCATTTTTGACCAGCACGTCGGTCAAAAAGTAACGTTCCGTAGGCGAATCGTCGACGATCAGAATTTTGTGAATGGCCATCAGGGGCTTTCAGGGAGAACCGGGGCGGGTGGCACGGAGGCGGTAAATTCACGCACCATTTTCAGCAAACTGTCTTTGGTAAATGGCTTGGTCAGATACGCATCGGAACCGACCAGTGTGCCGCGGGCCCGATCGAACAAGCCGTCCTTGGAGGACAACATGATGACCGGCGTGGCGCGGAATCGGGCACTTTTTTTGATCAGTGAGCAGGTCTGATAGCCATCTAACCGGGGCATTAAAATATCGCAAAAGATCAATGCGGGCCGGGTATCACTCATTTTGGCCAGTGCATCGAAACCGTCTTCGGCAAGTACTACCTGATAACCGGCTTGTCCAAGGAAAATTTCGGCAGAACGCCTGATTGTGCTGCTGTCATCAATCACCATGATTTTAAGACTGGCGTTGTCCGGCAATTCGGGAGATGTTGTCATGGTGTAATCTCAATTAACTTGAGCCAATATAAATCGCATCTCAACGAAAAAGCAAGATGCTTTTTACCAACTTTTAACATAGCTTGCCGATTATCAAATCGCGCCCCGCAGCGGGGGGCGCATCTGTCTGCAACTAGTCACAACATGATCAAATCGTCACCATCTCGAAATCCTCCTTGCGGGCGCCGCACTCCGGGCAGGTCCAGTTCATCGGCACATCGGCCCAACGGGTTCCTGCTGCGATACCTTCTTCGGGCAAACCTGCCTCCTCGTCATACACCCATCCACAAATCAGGCACATCCATGTCTGATAGTCCGGCTTTGCTGCCACGTCCGACGTTGCGTTGTTACTCACAGTTAGCTGCCCTTCAATCAAGTAAAATACGAAGTCGTCATCTTAATCTACCCGCCGTGCAAATCCAAACTTCTCCCATTGTCCTTACCTTCGGCGCAGCCGATCCCATCGGCGCCATCGGCATTCAGGCCGACATTGCCGCCTTCGCTGCGATGGGCTGTCATGGCCTGTCGGTGGTCACTGCGCTAATGATCAGCGACACCACCAAAATCGAAGACATGGAGATCACCGAATCCGACTGGGTCTCCGATCAGGCCCGCGTCGTACTCGAAGACATGGCCGTGGCTGCCTTCAAGGTCAGCGCCGTCGGCAGTATCGAAAACGTCTCGGTCATCGCCGAGATCGTGTCCGACTATCCGGAAATCCCGCTCATCCTTGATCCGTTCATCACCGCCATCCCGGATGATGTACAGGATGGCGACGACGTCCTGATGGCGATCCGCGAGTTGCTGCTTCCGCAAGCGACCCTGCTGCTGCTGTCGGCCGGCGAACTGGACCAACTGGCCGAAACCTGGCGCGACCCGACGGTCGAAGACACGCTGGAAATCGACGCGCTGCATGTTATCGAACTGGGTTGTGCCTTCCTGCTGGTGACCGGTACGCCGGGCGCCGCCCATGAAGTAACCAATACGCTCTACAGCGATGGCGGCGTGGTCCGCCAGGATAGCTGGCCGCGCCTGCCGGGTGCGTTCACTGGAGCCGGCACGACCATGTCGGCAGCCATCGCAGCGCTGATGGCAAATGGACTGGAAGCCCCGGAAGCCGTTTTCGAGGCGCAAGAATTTACCCATGCTGCCTTGCTCGGCGCCCAGCGCCTGGGCATGGGCAAGCTGATCCCGGACCGCTATTTCTGGGCGCGCGAAGCGACACAGGATATCGACGTCGATGCCGACGTCAATGCCAAACCCGATGCGGCGCCCCCACACTAATTTTTTCCTGAATGCCGATGCCACTCATGAGTTCCAATAACGACACCCTGTTTGCCCGTGCTCAACTGACCACGCCGGGCGGCGTCAACTCGCCGGTTCGCGCCTTTCGCTCGGTCGGCGGTACGCCGCGCTTTGTGACCCGCGCCAGCGGCCCGTATTTCTGGGATGCCGATGACAAGCGCTACACCGACTACATCGGTTCATGGGGCCCGGCCATCGTCGGCCATGCCCATCCGGTCGTGATCAAGGCGGTGCAGGATGCCGCCGCGCTGGGCCTGAGTTTCGGTGCACCCACCGAAGGTGAAGTATTGATGGCAGAAGAAATTTGCCGGCTGGTACCGTCGATCGAGCAGGTCCGGCTGGTCTCCAGCGGCACCGAAGCGACGATGAGTGCGTTACGTCTGGCGCGCGGCGCAACCGGCCGCGACAAAATCATCAAATTCGAAGGCTGCTATCACGGCCATGCCGATTCGCTGCTGGTGAAAGCCGGCAGCGGCTTGCTGACCTTTGGCAATCCGACCTCGGCCGGCGTGCCGCAGGACTTCGTCAAACACACGCTAGTACTTGACTACAATAATCCGGAACAGCTTGAACAAGCTTTCCGCGACATGGGCAACGAGATCGCCTGCGTCATCGTCGAACCCGTCGCCGGCAACATGAACCTGATTAAGGCGACACCGGAATTTCTAACGACGATGCGCCGGCTTTGCACCGAATACGGCACCGTACTGATTTTCGATGAGGTGATGTCCGGATTCCGGGTCGCGCTGGGTGGCGCACAGTCGATCTACGGCATCGTGCCGGACCTGACGGCACTGGGCAAGGTCATCGGCGGCGGCTTGCCGGTGGCCGCGTTCGGCGGACGGGCCGACCTGATGCAGCAGATGTCACCGGTCGGTGCGGTCTACCAGGCCGGCACGTTGTCGGGCAATCCGGTGGCCGTCGCCGCCGGCATGGCAACGCTCAAGCTGATTCAGGTGCCGGGCTTTTACGAGGGACTATCGGCCCAGACGCTGCGACTGGTACAAGGCCTCACGACCGCGGCCGCCGAACACGACATCGCGTTCTGCGCCGATTCGATCGGTGGCATGTTCGGCATGTATTTTTCGGCGCAGGTGCCGGACAGTTTTACCGCGATGATGGCCACCGACAAGACCCGCTTCAATACGTATTTTCATCGCATGCTGGACCACGGTGTGTATTTTGCCCCGGCGGCGTTTGAAGCCGGCTTTGTGTCGGCCCAGCATGACGATGCGGTCATCGACGACACCATCGCCGCAGCCCGTATCGTCTTCGAAGACCTTGCCCTGAGCTGACCGATCCGTCATGCTGACCGATGACGTGTCGCCGCCTGCCAAGGCCAACCCGCTGTCGGCAACCCTACGCACACTCGGCCCCGGCCTGATTACCGGCGCGGCTGACGACGATCCTTCCGGTATTGCGACCTACTCGCAAGCCGGCGCGCAGTTCGGTTTCAACATGTTGTGGACGGTGGTGCTGACGTATCCGTTCATGGTCGGCATTCAGCTGGTGTCGGCGCGCATCGGCCGGGTCACCGGTCGCGGGCTGGCGGCCAATATCCGGCGTGCCTATCCGCCGTGGCTGCTGTACGCCATCGTCTGCCTGCTCCTGGTGGCCAACGTGCTCAATATTGCCGCCGACATTGCGGCGATGGGAGAAGCCGCGCGACTGGTCATCGGTACCGGCTCGGCACATCTGTATTCGCTCGGTTTCGGCTTCGTCTGCCTGACGCTGCAAATTTTTCTGCCCTACCGCAAATACGTGCGTTACCTGAAATGGCTGACCGTCGGCTTGCTCGCCTATGTCGCGACGGTGTTCGTAATCCATGTGCCGTGGCAGGCCGTCGCGCTCGGCACGTTGTGGCCGACACTACGCTGGAACAATGATTCGGTGACGCTGATCGTGGCGGTATTTGGCACCACCATCAGCCCGTATCTGTTCTTCTGGCAAGCCTCGCAGGAAGTCGAGGAAATCCGCGCCGAAGGTCCGGGTCACTCGTTGCGCAAGGCACCGGACGGCGCGCTGGTCCAGCTCAAGCGGATCAAGACCGACACCTTCGTCGGCATGGCCTTCTCGAATATCGTCGCGTTCTGCATCATTCTGACCACCGCTGCAACGCTGGGCCTGCATGGTGTGACCGACATCCAGACCTCGGCACAAGCAGCCGAAGCGCTGCGTCCCGTGGCCGGCGAATTTGCCTTCCTGCTGTTTGCACTGGGAATCATCGGCACCGGCTTGCTGGCTGTACCGGTGCTGGCCGGCTCGGCTGCGTATGCGGTCACCGAGAGTTTCAAGTGGCGCAACGGACTTGACCTGAAAGCCCTGCAGGCGCGCGAGTTCTACGCGATCATTTCGCTGGCCACCCTCGGCGGCATGCTGCTCAACTTCACGCCGGTTGATCCGATCAAGGCGCTGTTCTGGTGCGCGCTGATCAATGGCGTCATCGCAGTGCCGATCATGGCGGTGATGATGCTACTGGCGCGGGCGCCCAAGGTGATGGGTACTTTCACGCTGTCGCGACGGCACACGGTCATCGGCTGGCTCGGCGTGATGATCATGCTGGTGGCGGTGCTGGCGATGTTTGCGACGATGTGAGCGCGGCACAGCGCAATCAAAGCGCAGGCCGCGATTGTGGTTATACTCAGGCCTTCGAAATTTTGCCGGAATTTATGCGACGAGTATTCGTCCTGTGCCTGATGTGCCTTCTACCGTTGCAATTGCTTGCCGACGGATTCAACTTCCCTGCCCCTGCTCATTCGCCTGCAGCCGAGAACGTTTCGTCCTGCGCGCAACCGGTCGTCGATGACGATGTCAACCTGTCCGTTGCCGGCGCTGACCTGAGTGCCCCAACCAGTCCAAGCGCTTCCTGCCTGCGCAGCGCCGAGACAGTGACGCTCTCGCCGGCCTATGTACCGACGATCCCGCGCGATCTGTTTTTTCCGGTACCGAAACCGCCGCCACGACACGACATCCTCCGCTTCACTAGCTGATTTCCGGACTGCTCCGGTCTGCGCCGGCGCGCGCGTTTCTTTACTCTCTTATTGCACAAGGCATCACATGGAATGGCTCTTCGACCCCACTATCTGGGTAGGCTTGTTAACACTCGTCGTTCTCGAAATCGTACTCGGCATTGATAACCTGATTTTTATTGCGATCCTCGCTGACAAGGTCCCGCCGCACCAGCGCGACAAGGCACGCCTGATCGGCCTGTCGCTGGCGATGATCATGCGACTTGGCTTGCTGACGATGATTTCGTGGCTGGTAACATTGACCACGCCGCTGTTTTCAGTCGGCCCGCTGGCCTTTTCCGGGCGCGACCTGATCCTGCTGCTGGGTGGCCTGTTTCTGCTATTTAAGGCGACCATGGAATTACATGAGCGCATCGAAGGTGTCACCCATGTGCAAAGCGGTCCGCGGGTCTATGTCAGCCTCGGCGTGGTAATTGCCCAGATCGTCGTGCTCGATGCGGTGTTCTCGCTCGATGCCGTCATTACTGCCGTCGGCATGGTCGATGAACTCGGCGTGATGATGGCGGCTGTGATCATTTCGATGGCCATCATGATCCTGGCATCGAAACCGCTGACCCGCTTCGTCAATGCGCATCCGACCGTGGTGGTGTTGTGCCTGAGCTTTTTGCTGATGATCGGCCTAAGCCTGGTCGCTGAAGGTCTCGGCTTCAAGATTCCGAAAGGCTATCTGTATGCCGCGATTGGTTTCTCGCTCGTGATCGAATTTTTCAACCAGCTCATGCAGCGCAATTTCATGCGCAAGGCAGCCCATCTGCCGTTGCGTGACCGCACTGCCGAAGCGATCCTGCGCTTGCTGGGCAGCCGCACCCGCGCCGAACAGAGCGAGCAGGCAGCCAGCACCGAACCGGTCGCCGGGACAACCACCTTTGGCGCCGAAGAACGCAACATGGTCAGCGGCGTACTGAGCCTGGCCGAGCGTTCGATCCGCTCGATCATGACGCCGCGCTCGGAGATGTCGTGGATCAACCTCGACCAGGACGCGGCAGCAATCCGTCGCCAGATCCTCGAAACCCCGCACAGCACCTTTCCGGTCTCGCGCGGCGAAATGGACAACATCATCGGCGTGGCGCGTGCCAAGGATCTGATCGGCGACCTCGATCTCCACGGCAGGATCGACGAAAACAGCAGCGTGCACCCGCCTATCATTCTGCCGGACACAGTCGGCGTGATGAAAGCGATGGAAGAGCTCAAGCGCTCGTCCGGAAAACTGATTGTGGTCACCGATGAGTACGGCACCCTGCAGGGCCTGGTCACCCCCCTCGACATCCTCGAAGCCATCGCCGGCGAATTTCCTGATGAAGACGAGCAACCAACCGTACAACTGCTGGCGGCCAACAACTGGCAGGTCGCCGGCAGCGCTGATCTGCGCTACCTCGAACAGGTACTGGAAACGACTGCGCTGGTCACCGACGACGATGACTACACCTCGGTTGCCGGCTTCCTGCTGGCGCGCTTTGCGACCTTGCCTGCAGTGGGCGATGCGATCGAACTCGATGGCTTGCGCTTTGAAATTGCAGCAATGCTGGACCGCCGGATTGCGACGGTGCTGATCAGTCGGGTGGAAGT
>CAILRJ010000316.1 GCA_903836575.1 uncultured Burkholderiales bacterium | reverse complement strand
GGCCAAGACGCACGGTGCCCGCGTCGAACTGCGACCCTGCGATATCGGCAAGGTCTTCAGCGTCACCGGCGGTTTGCCGCTGGCGCAGCGCGCACCGCAACGTCAGGCCTACCGGCTGGCCGAGCTGCAACGCTGGAGCACGTTCCTGCAACTGCCGCTGAACCTGCATCCGAAGTTTTTCCCGGTGCCCAGTGACGCGGCGGCAAAGTTGATCATTGCCTGCCAGCTGGCCCATGGAACGGACACGGCACTGGCGCTGGCCGGTGCGTTGATGCAGGCGGTCTGGGTCGATGAAAAAAACATCGCCGATGCCGATACGCTGGTCGGACTGGCCTGCACGTTCGAGCTCGACGGCAAGCAGTTGCTGAAGTCGTCCGAGACCCCGTCGATACAGGCCGAATACGACCGCAATACCGAGGCAGCGATTGACGCCGGCGTATTCGGTGCGCCATGGTTTGTCGTCAATGGCGAAGGTTACTGGGGGCAGGACCGGCTCGATTTTGTCGATCGTGCGCTGGCCAGCTCCCAGCGAAATAACGCTGCAAAATAATGCAATAACGCGGCACGCCAGGCGGCGTGCCGAACACCCACACAACGGATAACAGGTACCCCTATGGCACAAGCATCTCACTCGTATTTTTGTCCTTGCCCACGCGGCATGGAAGCCGCACTGGCTGAAGAACTGGGCGAAATTTCGCTGCGCAGTCCGACCCTGAAAGTCCACAACCAAGTCCCCGGCGGCGTGCATTGTTCGGGCGAACTGATCGATGCGTATCAGGTCAACCTGCATTCGCGCATTGCCTCACGCGTGCTGATGCGCATGGCGCATGCCAGCTACCTCAATGAAAACGATGTCTACGATCTGGCGCTGGCGCAGCCGTGGGAAGACTGGTTCAGCGTGCACCGCACGATCCGCATCGACATCACGGCGATCAAGTCGCCGCTGCGCAGTCTTGAATTCACGACCCTCAAAATCAAGGATGCGATTTGTGATCGCTTCCGCGAACAGTTCAACGAGCGGCCGTCGGTCGACACCAAGGAACCCGACATGCGCATCGTCGGTTTTCTGGATGCGCGCAACGTGACGATCTATCTCGACACGTCCGGCGAAGCGCTGTTCAAGCGTGGCTGGCGCCTCGACACCGGCGACGCGCCACTGCGCGAGAATCTCGCTGCCGGGCTGTTGCGGGTAGCTGGCTGGAAGCCGGGCATGGTGCTGTTCGATCCGATGTGCGGCTCCGGCACCATCCTCGCTGAAGCAGCGCAAATGCTGACCGGGATTCCATCCGGCGCGCGACGCAACTTTGCGTTTGAAAAATTCCACGGCTTCCTGTCGGAAGAATGGAAAGCGATCAAGGCCGCCATCAAGGCCAATCCGCTGCCGGCCGAACCGACCATTTTTGGCAGCGACATTTCCGGTGACGCGATTGCGATGACGCGCGCCAATTTGCATCAAGCCGGCATCCCGTTCGACATCCCGCTCAAGCAAATCGAAGCGCAAGAGATCAAGCCGCCGTCCGATGTACCCGGCATCCTGCTGACCAATCCGCCCTATGGCGAACGGATCGAGTTGCGTGGCGACGCTGCGATTCCGGAAGACGAAACGGCCAAGACCTTCTTCGACGCGTTCGGCACCACGCTCAAGCAGCGCTTCCCCGGCTGGAAAGTATTCCTGTTCACCGCCGACCTGAAGGTGCCGCGCTTGTTGCGCCTGAAAGAAGCACGCAAGACACCGTTCTTCAATGGCGCACTCGAATGCCGCTTGTTCCGCTTCGACATGGTCCAGGGTTACAACCGCCGCGAAGAAGCCAAGCCGAAGGATGACGCGGCATGAACCTGACCACGCCGGCGCTATTATTTCCGGCGATCTCGTTGCTGTTGCTGGCCTATACCAACCGCTTCGTGGTACTGGCCCAGCTGATCCGGCACCTGCATGTCCAGTACAAGGACAAGCGCGAAGACGTCGTGATCCGCCAGATCGCCAACCTGCGCATCCGTATCACGCTGATCCGGCGCATGCAGAGCTTCGGCGTCTCGAGCTTCATCCTGTGTTCGGCCTCGATGCTGCTGGTGTTCGTCGACCTGATCCTGCCGGCGCAATACGTGTTCGGTCTGAGCTTGCTGCTGCTGGTGCTGTCGCTGGTGTTTTCGTTGTGGGAAATTGCGATCAGCACGAAAGCCATCGAGATCGAACTCGAAGACATCGAGCAAAACATCAAGCGCCATCTTTAACGCCATTTTCACGAGGCTTCCATGCGCCGCATCACCATCTCGCTCGATGACTCGATTGCCGAACAGTTCGACCAGCTGATCGAACGGCGCGGTTATGAAAACCGCTCCGAAGCGTTCCGTGATCTGCTACGCCATCACATCGAAACCGAACGCAAGATGACGTATACCGCGCTGCATTGCGTGGCGACGGTCAGCTACATCTACAACCATCACGAGCGCGATCTGGCCAGCCGCCTCACCGCAGCACAGCATGATCACCACGACCTGTGCGTGACGACCACGCATGTCCATCTGGATCACGACAACTGCCTGGAAACTATCGTCCTGCGCGGCAAGTTCAAGGCCGTCAGCGCTTTTGCCGATAGCCTGATTGC
>CAILRJ010000315.1 GCA_903836575.1 uncultured Burkholderiales bacterium | reverse complement strand
GGGCACGGATGTTCGTGCCCCATATGCATCAACTTAAGAACGCATGAGAAAGAGGGAACCGTCCTAAACGACGATAATTGAAACGGTTGTTCCAGAACTGTATGCAATCGATCGTCAGAAAGGAGGTTCCCCCTCATGAATGTTAGTGAATTGGCCGTTTGTTTGCAAAAGAAATTCGGAGAAACCGCCGATCGGGTGGCCAAGGAAACCGGATTTATCAAGCGACAACGCAAAGTCAGTGGAGCGAACTTCGTGCAAACCTTGGTGTTTGGGTGGCTGGGAAATGCCGAGGCGAGTTTAACGGCGTTGGCCGGCGCAGCGCATGTGCGCCACCTCAAGATCAGTGCGCAAGGATTGCACAAGCGCTTTACCCAGGCAGCGGCCAATTTTTGCAAACGGTTGCTGGAGCAGATGCTCAAGGAAAAAGTGATGGCCAGCCAGGGGGTGAAGACGGCGCTGCTGGATCGGTTTGCCGAAATCAGACTGATCGACACCACCGTCAATGCGTTGCCGGCCCTATTCAACGAGCAATGGCCCGGGACTGGCGCAGGAGACGGGCAATCGAATCAAGCCGCTCTCAAGGTCGAAGCGTCGCTGGATCTGAAGCGGGGCGCGCTCCAGGGTTCTTTATTACCGGGCAAGACCAACGACAATCAAGGGCCGTTGGCGCAGGCCAGCTTGCCGCCGGGCAGTCTGCAGGTGGCGGACCTGGGCTACTTTTCGTTGGAACGCATGGCGCGGCTCGACGCACAAGGCGGTTATTGGTTGAGCCGCTTGCGCCACGACACCCTGATTCACGACGCCCAGGGGCAGCCAGTGGACTTGCTGGCGGCATTGCCCGCCTGCTCCGGAGCGCAAACCGAATGGCCGGTGCAGTTGGGACATCGGCATCTGCCCGCGCGCTTGCTGGTTTGTCGCGTTCCCGAAGAGGTTGCCGGCCAGAGGCGACGCAAGCTGCGCAGGGAGCGCCAGGACAAGGGACGCACGCCCAGTCGGCGTAGCCTGAAATTATGCGGTTGGACGTTATTGATTACCAATGCGCCACCGGACAAAATCAGTCAGGAAGACGCGTTGGTACTCTATGGCAGCCGCTGGCAAATTGAATTGACGTTCAAATTGTGGAAGCAGCATATGAAGATAGATCAATCCGTGAGCCACAATCCGTGGCGCCTTGTATGCGAGATGTATATCAAGCTCATGGCGGCATTGGCTCAACATTGGGTGGTGGTGTCTTCGCCCTGCTGGCAGCGGCTCGACAAGAGTCTGGTCAAAGCCTACAAGGTGATTGCCAGCCAGGCCGCATGTTTGTCCAGCGCCTTCGACAGCTTGCCGCAATTGGTCGCTGTTCTCAAGAAAGTCGGCGAGATTCTCTTCGCTGTCTGTCGACAGAACAACCGAAAAAAAAATAGGAATACCTGGAAAAAACTTGCTACGGGGGTATCGGGATGGGCTTAAGTTGATGCATATGGGGCACAACATCGCGTGCCCGCCCTACCAAGGGCTTGCTAACCGGGCGCGCCGAATGAGCGATCATCCACGTCAAATGTGAAAATACAGGTCCAGTTTGATAAACATTCGAAAGGAACACCTCCATGCAATATCGACGTCTCGGCAACAGCAACCTGAAAGTCTCCGCCCTCTGTCTCGGTACGATGATGT
>CAILRJ010000314.1 GCA_903836575.1 uncultured Burkholderiales bacterium | reverse complement strand
GTCTTGAGTTCGATCTTGGTTGCCACCAATGTACTGCCGCTCATGTTGCCCTTGATTTCAACATAGCTTCCTACGGCGACCAACTGAAGACTGCCATGCTGGAATACTGCGGCACTCAGGTCAACCGTGACACCATCAATCATAGCGATGCTGCCGGTGATGCTGCTGACGGTGCCGTACAACTCGTTGCGACCACCGATCTGGCTTTCCCGATAGCCTTCCTGTTCGACTTCAACGGCCTGCAAAACGTTGCCATCCCAGTCACCTTTGATTTCAAGAAACTGGCCGGCAACGATGGTCGCGGTCGCGCCTTTGATGACTGCTTTCGATAGATTGATTTGTGTGCCGGACACCGTCAGCAATCCATTGACGGGACTCCTGTCGGCGACCCCTTTGAGTTTGAGGCGCACGCCGCTGGTGAGCGTGCTACCAAGTAGCGTGCTGTTTTCGAAGACTTGCACGGCGCTGGCGGTCAGTACATTACCAACCGGGCCTGAAGTCGCGCGGACCTTGATGCGCTTGCCATCGGCCATTACACCGTTGAGGGTTGCTTTGCTGAAGTCTACGGTGAGCGACCCTACCTGAAATGTCGTGGTGCCTAGTGTCGCTATGCGACCAATCAGGTTCACCGAGGTCAGCGTAGCCTTGACCTCGATCAATGTCGCCAGCACACTGCCATCAGCTTGTAGCGCACCGTAAATTTCAACCGCTTGCCCAACCGTTAGTGCCGCTAGTCCGCTGACGCCTTGATAGCTAGTGGACGTACTGGTCACGATACGCTGTCCGATCAAGGTAAGGGTGCCGGCACTGACATTGATAGCGCTGAGCGTGCCACGCGTTCCACGGACCAGTTCGAGGCGGCTTGCGGTACCGGTCTGGGCGGCATCATTGGTTTCACCTGTAACGCGTACCGTCATTCCGAGTTTGAGCTGCTCCAGATTGAGCGTGCTCGCGTCGTCATCAACCAGCGTCGCACCGACTGATGAAAATCGCATGCCGTTGACGATCACCGAACCAAAGCCGCCTATGGGGCCGACATAGACGGATGTGCCGGCGGATGCCTGTGAAGTCGGGGTAGTGGGTGGTGTAACAGGAGTGGCGCCGCCGCCACCGCAACCCGCCAGAAGGACTGTACCAACCAAGGCCAGCAGCGGCCAGTGGAGAGCCGGAAAAATAGTGTTCATGAAAGTTCCCTCAGGTCTTTTTAGCCGGGGCTGAATGCGTCCGGTGGGGAAAGATTACGGAGGAGATATTAAGAAAATATTATTGATTCTGGATTTTATTAATGAATAGCAATAATTTATTGGTGTGAATGCTATCTTGCCCTGCAAGAAGGGGAGAGGGGGGAGCTGGCGTCAGTGCGTTCAAATGACTTTGGATGGCAACTGGCACTTTTAACGGAAGGAAACAAAAAAGCCACATTCTCGTAGGGAGAAATGCGGCTTTCGAGCATCACGAAAAAAATTCCTGGTGGAGGCGGCGGGAATCGAACCCGCGTCCAAGAGTACTCTACAGACAGTTCTACATACTTAGTGCTGCCATTTGATTTAGTCCGGCCAACGCGGACGCACACGCTGTGGCAAGACGAGTCACCTTAGATTTAGCTTTG
>CAILRJ010000313.1 GCA_903836575.1 uncultured Burkholderiales bacterium | reverse complement strand
GATGGCGTGCCGATTCTGATGCATGACGAGCAGTTCGGTCGCACTGTCGCAGGCACCGGCGCAGTGTCAACGACCAACGCGAGCGTGCTGACCAGCATGGATGCGGGACGTTGGTTCGGACCGGCGTTTGCCGGGGAACAGGTTCCGGCCTATCGGCAAGTGATCGAATTTTGCCAGCGGCATTGTATCTGGATGAATGTCGAAATCAAACCGGCCCATGGTGCCGGGCAGGCAACCGGCACGGTCGTTGCGGCAATGACGCTGGCCCTGCTTGAGGCAGATCAGGCGATGCCCCTGCTCTCTTCTTTTTCGTTCGAAGCACTGATGGCGGCAAAACTTGCGGCTCCCGGTATACCCCGTGGCTGGTTGGTCGAGCATATTCCTACGGACTGGAAAGAGAAGTTGCTTGAGCTTGATGCGCTGGCATTGCATGTCGACCAAAAAAATCTTACGGCAACTGATGCGATGGCCGTCAAAGACGCAGGGTTTGGTCTGTTTTGCTACACCGTGAATACGGTCGAGCGCGCACGGGAACTGCTGGACTGGGGTGTTGACGGTTTTTGTACCGATCGGATTGACCTGATTGGTCCGGGCTTTGCCTGATGGAGTGCTGCAGGGAGGATTGCGGCCGAACGGATCACGTATAATCGGGCGCTCGCTGAACCGCATTCTTCCTTACGACGACACCATGAAATCTACCGAAATCCGCGCCAAGTTCCTGTCATTTTTCGAATCCAAGGGGCACACGATCGTGCGTTCCAGTCCGCTGATTCCCGGTAACGATCCAACCATGTTGCTGACAAACAGCGGCATGGTGCAGTTCAAGGACGTCTTCCTTGGTACTGATCAGCGATCGTATTCCCGCGCAACCTCCGTGCAGCGCTGCGTGCGTGCCGGCGGCAAGCACAATGACCTGGAAAATGTCGGTTACACCGCGCGTCACCATACGTTCTTCGAAATGCTGGGTAATTTCAGTTTTGGCGATTACTTCAAGCGTGATGCGATTCACTATGCGTGGGAGTTGCTGACCAGCGTGTACCTGCTGCCCAAAGAAAAGCTCTGGGTAACGGTCTACCACGAAGACGACGAAGCCTACGACATCTGGGCCAATGACATCGGCATTCCGACCGAACGCATCATCCGCATCGGCGACAACAAGGGTGCGCGTTACGCCTCGGACAATTTCTGGCAGATGGCCGATACGGGGCCATGCGGTCCGTGCAGTGAGATTTTCTATGACCATGGTCCTGAAATCTGGGGCGGCCCGCCGGGCAGCGCCGAAGAAGACGGCGATCGTTTCATTGAGATCTGGAATCTGGTATTCATGCAGTTCAATCGCGACGAGCAAGGCAACATGCCGCGCCTGCCGAAACCGTGCGTCGATACCGGCATGGGTATGGAGCGTCTGGCAGCCGTGCTGCAACATGTGCACAGCAATTATGAAATCGATCTGTTCCAGAATCTGATCAAAGCTGCGGCGCGCGAAACCGGCACGGTTGACCTGGGCGATAACTCGCTCAAGGTCATTGCTGACCACATTCGTGCCTGCGCTTTCCTTATTGTTGACGGCATCATTCCTGCCAGCGAAGGTCACGGCTATGTATTGCGCCGGATTATTCGCCGCGCTTTGCGCCATGGTCACAAGCTGGGCCAGACCAAACCATTTTTCTATCTGCTGGTCAAGGATCTGGTCGGCGAGATGGGTGAGGCTTATCCCGAGCTGATCGAAGCGGCGACGCGTGTCGAGCAAGTACTGCGACAAGAAGAAGAGCGTTTCGGAGAAACGCTTGAGCACGGCATGAAAATCCTGGAAGCGGCTCTCGCTGCAACACCCGCTCAGCTCGATGGTCAGACTGCCTTTACGCTGTACGACACCTTTGGCTTCCCGCTCGATCTGACTGCCGATATCTGCCGTGAACGCAAGGTCGTACTCGATGAGGCTGGTTTCAATGTAGCCATGGAGCAGCAGCGCACCACGGCGCGTGCTGCCGGCAAATTCAAGATGGCGGCAGCGGTTGAATACAGCGGCGAGAAGACGCGCTTTGTTGGCTACGACGCGCTGGAGCAAAACGCCAGCGTGACTGCCCTGTATGTCAATGGTGCTGCAGTTGCGCGCATGACGGCGGGCCAGGAGGGCATCGTCGTACTCGATGTCACGCCTTTTTATGCCGAGTCGGGCGGGCAGGTTGGCGATACCGGGATGCTCTCTGGTGCGGTAGTTCAATTCCACGTGGCAGACACGTTGAAGATTCAGTCCGAGGTATTCGGACACCACGGCATGTTGGCCGTCGGTTCGCTGAGTGTGGGCGACAAGGTCGCCGCCAGTGTCAATCCGGTCGCTCGTGGCCGCACGATACGTAACCACTCGGCGACGCATTTGATGCACAAGGCGTTGCGCGAAGTGCTGGGCACTCATGTGTCGCAAAAAGGCTCACTGGTCGATGCCGACAAAACCCGCTTCGACTTCAGTCATAACGGCGCGCTTACAACCGAAGAGATCCGCCAGGTCGAACTGATCGTCAATCATGAAATTCTTGCCAACGTCGCTACCGAAGCGCACGTGATGGCCTACGACGATGCGGTTAAATTTGGTGCGATGGCGTTGTTCGGTGAAAAATATGGCGACGAAGTCCGCGTGCTGGCCATCGGTTCTTCAAAAGAATTATGCGGCGGTGTCCATGTCTCGCGTAGTGGTGATATCGGGTTGTTCAAGATCACTGCGGAAAGCGGCGTGGCCGCTGGGATTCGACGGGTTGAAGCGGTCACCGGAGAAGGCGCGCTGGCGCTGGTGCAAGGACTCAGCCGGCAAATGCATGACGCCGCGGCCGTTCTCAAGGTGCAACCGGAAGAGCTCACGCAACGCATCGTGCAAGTTCAGGATCAGGTCCGTTCGCTGGAAAAGGATTTGTCTTCACTGAAGGCTCGGTTGGCAGCAAATCAGGGTGACGAGTTGCTTGGTCAAGCGGTCGATGTCAAGGGAATCAAGGTACTGGCGGCCGTTCTGGCGGGTGCCGACGTGGCAGCCTTGCGTGTCACGATGGATAAAATCAAGGACAAGCTCAAGACCGCTGCGATCGTTCTGGCAGCCGTCAATGATGGCAAGGTCAGCCTGATTGCCGGTGTGACGGCAGATGCCACGGCGCGTATCAAAGCAGGTGATCTGGTGAACTTCGTTGCGTTGCAAGTGGGCGGCAAAGGTGGAGGACGACCTGACATGGCGCAAGCCGGCGGTACGGATCCAAGTGGGCTTCTTGCTGCATTGCAAGGTGTTCCCGGTTGGATCGACGGCAAATTGTGATGCACTGCCATGCTCTGGCTGATTTTGACAGAGGATGGCGTGCAACGACGCGCTACGTGGAAGCGGTGCCGGTGCCATTGTGTCCCGTCAACGCGTAGTGGTTTTCCGGTAGAATTTGCTACGTAAAAATAACCCGATGAGCAAGGCCATGGATTTTCACAAAGAACTCGATGCACGCGGCCTCAATTGTCCACTGCCAATCCTCAAGACCAAGAAAGCGCTCGCCGACATGACGAGCGGTCAAGTATTGCGGGTCACGGCGACCGACCCAGGTTCCATTCGCGATTTTCAGGCGTTTGCCAAGCAAACCGGGAACGAATTGCTAGCGCTGACCGATGAGAACAAAGAATTCGTATTTTTCATGAAGCGCAAATAACTGAGTTGCTTGCCAAAATGAGTATCTGTTCCGCGCGCTACGGAATGGCAGAAGCAAACAAATGATTTCCGGCTCCCCGGAAAGCAGGAATTTTTTAAATCTTACAATAGTACGATCGTGCTTAATTTTGCTGCCGGATTGATTTTTCTCTTATAATTCGCGTCAGTTTACGTTTACGTCAATTCGACTTTCTTAAAGGCAGACCTATGAAAATCCTGGTTCCAGTCAAGCGTGTGGTGGACTACAACGTCAAGGTGCGGGTCAAGTCCGACGGCACCGGCGTTGATATCGCCAATGTAAAAATGTCCATGAATCCGTTCGATGAAATTGCTGTCGAAGAAGCCATGCGGCTCAAAGAGGCAGGTAAGGCAACCGAAGTCGTCGTCGTATCGTGCGGTGTAGTGCAATGCCAGGAAACCCTGCGTACGGCGATGGCCATCGGTGCCGATCGCGCCGTGCTGGTCGAGACGGATGTTGAGCTGCAGCCGTTGGCCGTGGCCAAACTGATCAAGGCACTGGCAGACAAGGAACAACCGCAACTGATCATTCTGGGCAAGCAGGCCATTGATGACGACTGCAATCAAACTGGCCAGATGCTGGCTGCGTTGCTGGGTTGGCCGCAAGCGACGTTCGCTTTTAAAGTCGTGGTGGATGGCGACAAGGTTGCCGTGACGCGTGAAGTCGACGGCGGACTTGAAACGTTGTCGTTGACACTGCCGGCCATTATCACGACCGACCTGCGCTTGAACGAGCCTCGTTATGTGACCTTGCCGAACATCATGAAGGCCAAGAAAAAAACGCTGGAAATTATCAAGCCGGCCGATCTCGGTGTTGATGTCGCTCCGCGCCTGAAAACGCTGAAAGTCTCCGAGCCACCAAAACGCTCGGCAGGCATCAAGGTGCCCGATGTCGCAACGCTGGTCGCGAAGCTGAAGAACGAAGCCAAAGTCATCCAATAAATCACCGCCGCCGGCGCACTGCGCCGCGGCTATCCAACCGGGAATCCATCATGGCCGCACTTGTCATTGCTGAACACGACAACGCTTCATTGAAAGCAAGCACTCTTAACACCATCGCAGCTGCCCTGTTATGCGGCGGTGATGTCCACGTCCTGGTTGCAGGGCACAACTGCAGCGCTGCCGCCGGGGCCGCTGCAAAAATCACTGGCGTTACCAAGGTCCTGGTTGCCGACGGCGAGCCTTTCGGCAACGGCCTGGCAGAAAATATTGCCGAGCAAGTGCTGGCACTGGCATCGGCATACAGCCATATCCTCGCGCCGGCAACGGCTTACGGCAAGAATATTGCGCCACGCGTGGCAGCACGGCTGGACGTCGGCCAAATTTCGGAGATCATCAAGGTCGATGCGCCGGATACGTTCGAGCGACCAATTTACGCCGGCAACGCGATTGCCACTGTGCAGTCGCAAGATGCAATCAAGGTCATCACGGTACGCACGACCGGTTTCGATGCAGCGCCAGCCGGTGGCTCGGCAGTCATCGAAAATCTGGTTGCGGTCGCTGATTCCGGCAAGTCAGTTTTCATGTCGCGCGAGCTGGCCAAGTCGGATCGCCCCGAGTTGACCGCCGCCAAAGTCATCGTATCGGGCGGTCGCGGACTGGGTTCCGGCGATAACTTCAAGATTCTCGAACCACTGGCTGACCGCCTCGGCGCCGCCATGGGGGCATCCCGTGCGGCAGTTGACGCCGGCTATGTACCGAACGACTGGCAGGTCGGTCAGACCGGAAAAATTGTCGCGCCGCAGTTGTATATCGCCGTAGGTATATCCGGCGCGATTCAACATCTGGCAGGCATGAAGGATTCGAAGACGATTGTGGCGATCAACAAGGACCCGGAAGCACCGATTTTTTCGGTTGCCGATTATGGTCTGGTGGGAGATTTGTTTGACGTCGTGCCGCAGTTGGTGACCGAGCTGGGTTGATTTTTTAATTATAAATGGCCTAGCGTGACGGCTGCGGTGCAGGATAGGAGCGCACTGCCCGGAACGTCACATGCCCAAATTCTAGGGAGTAATACATGAGTTACGTCGCCCCGTTAAAAGACATGCTGTTCGTCATGAATGAGCTGGCCGGTTTGTCTGAGGTGAATGCGTTACCCGGTTGCGAGGATGCGACGCCGGAAACGGTTGAAGCAATTCTGGAAGAAAACGCCAAGTTCTGCGGCGAAGTGGTTGCTCCTTTGAACTGGGAGGGCGACAAGTCTCCGAGCTCCTGGCATGACGGTCATGTCACGACTACCAAGGGCTTCAAGGAAGCCTTCAAGTCGTTTGGTGAGGCCGGCTGGCAAGGCGTGCAGCATCCGGCCGAATTCGGTGGTCAGGGTCTGCCCAAGCTGGTGGCGACGCCGTGCATAGAAATGGTGAACGCAGCCAATGTGTCGTTTGCACTCTGCCCGATGCTCACCGACGGTGCCATTGAAGCATTGATGACGGCCGGTTCCGATGAGCAGAAGGCGACTTACCTGAGTAACCTGATTTCCGGTAAATGGACAGGAACGATGAATCTGACCGAGCCGCAAGCCGGTTCGGATCTGGCAATGGTGCGATCACGCGCAGTGCCGCAGGACGATGGATCGTTCAAGGTGTTTGGTACCAAGATCTACATCACCTACGGCGAGCACGACATGGCCGAGAACATCATCCATCTGGTGCTGGCGCGCACGCCGACCGCGCCGGAGGGAATCAAAGGCATTTCGCTGTTCGTGGTGCCGAAATTTCTGGTCAACGCAGACGGCTCGCTCGGTGAGCGCAACGACGTGCATTGCGTATCGATTGAACACAAGCTTGGTATCAAGGCCAGTCCGACAGCGGTACTGCAATTCGGTGATCATGGCGGTGCCATCGGCACGCTGGTCGGCGAGGAAAATCGCGGCCTCGAATACATGTTCGTGATGATGAATGCAGCGCGTTTCGCTGTTGGCATGCAGGGGATTGGCGTGGCTGACCGTGCATATCAGAAAGCGGTTCATTACGCCAAGGATCGCGTGCAGTCGCGTGATCTGGCTGGCTCGGCAGGTCCGGTGTCGATTATTCATCAGCCCGATGTGCGGCGCATGCTGATGACGATGCGTGCGCAGATCGAGGCGTCGCGTGCGTTGTCTTATGTGACGGCCGCAGCGCATGACGCCGCCCATCACCACACGGACGAAGCGACGCGCAAAGCCAATAATCTGTTTTATGAGTTCATGGTACCGATCGTCAAGGGCTGGTCGACCGAGTTGTCGATCGATGTCGCGTCGACCGGCGTGCAGATTCATGGTGGCATGGGCTTTATCGAAGAAACCGGTGCCGCGCAATATTATCGTGATGCCCGCATCCTGACGATTTACGAAGGCACGACCGCCATTCAGGCCAATGACCTGATCGGGCGCAAGACAGTCCGCGATGGCGGAGCGAATGCCAAAGCCATCATTGCGCAGGTTCGTCACAGCGCCGAAGCACTCGCTGGTTCCGACTCAGCCGATCTTGCCGCAATCCGGATCCGGTTGAACGACGCGGCCCAGGCACTGGAAGAGGTGGTCAGCTACATCGCTGCGAACGCCAAGTCGGACATCAAAGGCGTTTTTTCCGGCAGCGTGCTGTACCTGAAGCTCGCTGGCATCGTTTTTGGCGGTTGGCAAATGGCACGCGCCGCTTTGATTGCAGAGCAAAAGCTGAAAGCTGGCGAAGGCGATGCGAGTTTTTACCGTGCCAAGATCGGTACCGCACGTTTCTTTGCCGATCATTTCCTGGCTCAGGCCAGCGGCTATCGCGCTGCGATCGTCGAGGGCAGCGCCGGTGTCATGGCATTGACCGAAGACCAGTTCTGACCGGAACGGCCGGTGGCCGCATTTAGCCGAATGCGCCGCCGGTGAAGAGCAGGTCAAAGCCGCGCGCCAGTGTCGCGATCAGGCCGGTGGCGCCCATAGCCAGCGTGATCACCAGTAGCAACGCCAGCCACCAGCGCGAGGCGCTCTGTTTGTCCGAGTCAGGATTGAATTGCTGATCCCATTTGTCATCCGGGATCAGTCCCAGTACCAGTGCTTCCAGAAAACCGATCAGGACTGAGAGCACTAGTGCGGCAGCCTGGAACAGACCGTGCTTGCCGATGCCCAGCCAAAGTACCAGTAGCGTGACCGGTATGCTGGCCACGTGCAACCAGCCCCATTGGTCGGTCGGGCCACGCAAATAGAAACGGTGCAAACCGATGCCCCCGGTGACGCTGGCTAACAGGGTGGCGAAGGTTTTGTTCTTGTGTCTGGATGGCATGAAAAGTACCGCAGTAAGAAAAATGAAATGGAAGGGTATCAAGGCAGACGCGAAGTCTGGATCAGGGCCGAGCCGCAGTGTGCACTAGCTCAGGAGTCCCTGCAATGCCGGTAATTTTCAGGCATTCGATTCATGAATGGTTTAGGTATTGCGACCAGTCCCTGCTTCAGGCTATAATTCGCGGCTTTTTCCGTGTTTGAAACACTTATTGGAAATATTATGGTCGTTATTCGTTTAGCTCGTGGAGGCGCAAAGAAGCGTCCTTTCTTCAACATCGTTGCAACTGATTCGCGCAATCGTCGCGATGGTCGGTTCATCGAGCGCATCGGATTTTACAATCCGGTTGCTTCTGGTGCCGAAGAGTCGGTCCGGATTGCTCAGGATCGTCTGACATACTGGGAAGGTGTTGGCGCCCAACTGTCTCCGACAGTCGCTCGTCTGGTCGCCCAGGTTGCCAAAAAAGCAGCTTAAGTTTCAGGTTTGACAGTTAATTCGCCACTTAATACCAGCTCGGGAGTCGTTATCCCCGCTGATCTGGTTCAGGTAGGGTATGTGTCCGGTGCTTACGGCCTCAACGGCTGGGTGCGGATAAAACCCTTTTCGTCGACCGGAGAGGCGTTGCTCAATGCAAAAGTCTGGTGGCTGGACAAGCCAGCTTTGCGTGACATCGATGTCCTGCAGTCAAAGATGCACAGCGGCGATGTCGTTGCGCAATTAGTCGGTGTCTCAGGGCGAGATGCGGCGGAAGCGCTGAAAGGTACTTCGGTACAGATCCCGCGTAGCCATTTCCCGCCTTTGCCCGATGGAGAATTTTACTGGGTTGATCTGATCGGGTTGTCGGTTGAAAACCTGCAAGGTGAACGAATCGGCGTGGTCCACGACATGATGGATAACGGCGCGCATCCGATCTTGCGGGTAGAGGCGGGTGCCAGTGCCGATGCCGACAAGCCGGATGAAATTTTGATTCCGTTCGTCGGACAATTCATCAGGACAGTCGATCAGAAGGCCGGAAAGATTACCGTTGACTGGGGTCTGGATTATTAGTGCTCCGGAATACGTGCTGCAGGTCGGAGGTATCGATGCAGTTTGACGTCATCACGCTTTTTCCTGAAATGTTCACCGCACTGACGCAGTCAGGAATCACGCGGCGGGCCTTTGAGCAAAATAAGTGGGGTTTGTCTCTGTGGAATCCTCGCGATTTCACCAGTGACAACCATCGTACTGTGGATGACCGGCCCTATGGCGGTGGTCCCGGTATGGTGATGTTAGCCAAGCCGCTAGACGCTGCGATAGCCGCTTCGAAGGCGCGCCAGCAGCAACTCGGTCTGGCGGCTCCGCGGGTAGTCTACTTGTCTCCGCAAGGTCGGGCGCTAACGCATTCCCGCGTCATGCAACTGGCGCTTGAGCCCGGACTGGTTCTGTTGTGCGGCCGCTATGAAGCGGTCGACCAGCGTCTGATTGACCGCTGTGTGGACGAGGAAATCAGCCTCGGAGACTTTGTGCTGTCAGGTGGCGAGTTGCCAGCAATGGCACTGATGGATGCGGTGATTCGGCAACTGCCGGGGGCATTGCACGATGATGCGTCTGCTGTCGAGGACAGTTTCGTCAACGGCTTGCTGGACTGCCCGCATTACACGCGGCCTGAGCTGTCTGAAGGCGTATTGGTGCCGTCCGTCCTGACGAGCGGCAACCATGCCGACATCCTGATCTGGCGGCGCGAGCAATCGCTCATGGCGACTTTCAGGAAGCGTCCGGACTTGATTGTTACGGCCCGTGCTGCTGGTGCACTGAGTCGCAAGGATGAACAATTTTTAAGTGGTTTGCAGTAGGTTGTATCGCGCGGATGACTTTTTTGTCGATCCGTATGTTTAATCCCATCCTCTACTGGGCCATAAGGTGTGCAAACACCCGGCGTCAGCAAGATGGCACAAGGAGTTTCAAATGGATCTGATCCAGCAACTTGAGCAAGAAGAAATTGCCCGTTTGGGCAAGAGCATTCCTGATTTCGCACCTGGCGACACCGTCATCGTGAGTGTCAACGTCGTCGAGGGTACCCGCAAGCGTGCCCAGGCGTATGAAGGCGTCGTGATTTCCCGTCGTAACCGTGGCCTGAACTCGAACTTTATTGTTCGCAAGATCTCGTCCGGTGAAGGCGTAGAGCGTACATTCCAGTTGTATTCGCCGCTGATCGCTTCGATCGAAGTCAAGCGTCGTGGTGATGTCCGTCGCGCCAAACTGTATTACTTGCGTGAGCGTTCCGGTAAATCGGCGCGTATCAAAGAAAAACTGCCAAACCGTCGCGTTGCTTCGAAAAAAGCAGCCGCTTAATTTGCGCAGCAAGTAAAGTCTCAAAGGGGTGCCTCATGGCGCCCCTTTTTTTGCTTTGCTGCTCATACATTGTGATTCAGTACAAAGTGGTACCTTGTGCGTCCCATTTATCCTTTTCAGGGTTGCTGCCGTGTCCAGACTTCTATTCGATCCGCAAGGTATTCCCGTCGATTCGGTAGCTGGCGAGCAGTCTGTCATCGGTACAAGACTCAACGGGATCTGGCTGCGTCAGCGTTTTGCTGCCCCCGAAGACTGGACGCAAGAGCTCAATGACGAGCGATCCGTGCTGTCTCCGGCACGCGTGCCGATACCCGCCTCGGTACTTTTGCCCATCGTTGAGCGTAGTCATGGCCTGACAATGCTGTTGACGCAGCGTAGCCCCAACCTGACCAATCACCCCGGTCAGATCGCGTTTCCAGGCGGTCGTGCCGACGCGGGCGACCATTCTGCGATCGACACGGCGCTGCGTGAAACGGAAGAGGAGATCGGCCTGTTACGTCGTCACATCGATGTCATCGGCACGCTACCCGACTACTTCACGTTGACGGGCTACCAGATCACGCCGGTGGTCGCGCTGATTCGTCCGCCCTTTGACTTGCGCGCCGAGCCGGGGGAAGTCGAGGAGATATTCGAAGTGCCGCTCGCTTTTTTGATGGATGGCATGCATCATCAGCGCCGCGCGCTCGAGCTGCCAAATGGTGCCGGGCACCGTACTTTTTACGCAATGCCTTATGAGCGCTTCTTCATTTGGGGTGCGACTGCCGGTATCTTGCGCAATCTGTTCCATTTTCTACGGGCTTGAACGGCACCAGATGTCGTTTGCTTCCGCTTTGTCTGGTTTGATTCCAGGCCTGTGCTGCGTTATGGTGTGGGTATCAAGTAATTTAAGGCGTCCTGATGACATTTCTTTCCATTTTGTGCGCACTACTGATCGAGCAACTTAAGCCGTTACGAGCGGACAATCCGATTTACGGTGCCATCAAGCTGTTGGCGGCGCGCATGGAACTCTGGTTCAATGCCGGCCATGCGCACCACGGAAAGCTCGGCTGGTTTCTTGTCATGGCTGCGTTGATGGTACCGACTGCAGTGATTTACTGGCTGGCTTTGCGCTTGAGTCCTTTTGCCGCACTGGCCTGGAATATCCTGATTGTTTATCTGACGCTCGGATTTCGTCACTACAGTCATTACTACTCCTCGATACAACTCGCGCTCAACAGTGGCGATGATGCCAACGCGCGCCTGTTGCTGGCCGAGTGGACCAGGCAGGACACCAGCACGATGGAGTCCGGCGAAATTGCCCGCATCGCGGTGGAAAAAGCACTGGTAACGACGCATCGCAATGTCTTTGGTGTTTTTTTCTGGTTCCTGATGCCGGTCGGCCCGGCTTGCGCAATCATGTACCGGGTCGCCGAATACCTGGCGCGTGCCTGGAACGAACCCGAGCATATGAAAAACGAAGCCTTCGGCAAGTTTGCGGCGCGTGCGTTCTACTGGATCGACTGGGTACCGGCCCGCCTGACCGCGATTGCCTTTGCTATTGTCGGTAATTTCGAAGACGCAATTTATGCATGGCGTAATTTTGCCAGTCGCTGGCAAGAGGAAGCCGTCGGCATTATTCTGGCTGCCGGAGGCGGTGCGCTGGGTGTCCGGCTCGGTACGCCGTTGCAGGGTGCTGCCAACGTGATGCCTGCCGATCCTACCAATCTCGAATCGACCGATCTGGAGTCCGATGCGGCTCCCGGCGAAGAGCCAACCGCCCGCGCGCTGCAGAGCACGGTTGGCCTGGTGTGGCGGGCCTTGTTGTTGTGGATGCTGTTATTACTGTTGTTGTCCGTTGCGGTTTGGCTTGGCTAGGTGGCTACCGGAGGGCGATAACCCCTCCGGTTCCGGAATGTGAGATGCGGTTTTTGTTCATGTCTTCTATAAGATATAATTTGTAGGAATTCAAGGGGCTGCTGTGACCCCGGGCCAACCCGCCGTCTTCATTATCGAAACCAGCCTTACCCATGGCCGAACCAGACAAAAAAACACCAAAAATTGCGAACGAGTTTTTCATACTGGGATTAACCAGTGCTGGAAAACAATTCCGCCCCAGCGACTGGACAGAGCGCCTGTGCGGCGCTATGTCCTGTTTCAGGCCGGAGGGATCGGGTGGGCGTAATGCTCATTTGAAATATTCCCCGTACGTACGTCCGTCCGTACTCAACGGCGTTAAATCGGTAGTGGTCGACGAGGCGCTGCGCCTGATTGAACCGCTCGCATTTCACTTCGTAATGGATTTTGCCCGCGACAATGACTTGCAAGTCATCGATGCCTGCCTGCTTCCCGATCCCGAAAGCGCGCCGCGCACCGATTGACAGCTGATTTTATCTTTCCAGTCAGATTGACCTGAATCAAGGAACTGCCCCAGTGAGTTCACACCACCATGACCATGACGGTCACGAGCATGGCCATCATGGTCATCATCATGCCTTGCCAACAAATCACAACGCCGCATTTGCGATCGCGATTGCGCTCAACGTAGGATTTGTTGCTGTTGAATTTGTCTATGGATTTATCGCACAGTCGACCGCGCTGCTGGCTGACGCTGGTCATAACCTCTCGGACGTGTTGGGCTTGCTGCTAGCCTGGGGTGCAGCGCTCCTCGCACGCAAGCAACCGAGCGGACGTTACACCTACGGTTTGCGCAGCAGTTCCATTCTGGCCGCGCTTGCCAATGCACTGTTGCTGCTGATTGCCTGCGCAGCAATCGCCTGGGAGGCGGTCGGCCGGTTTGCCGAGCCCGCGCCGGTAGCCAGTATCACGGTCATGGTGGTTGCCGGCATCGGCATCCTTATCAATGGGTTGTCCGCCTGGTTGTTTGTCGCTGGCAGCAAGGACGACTTGAATATCCGCGGTGCGTTTTTGCATATGGCCGCTGATGCGCTGGTCTCGCTGGCGGTGGTGATCGGTGCGGCAGTGATGTTCTTCACGAATTGGTATCTGATCGATGCGTTGCTGAGCCTGGTGATTGTTGCAGTTATCTTGTTTGGAACCTGGAGTCTTCTGCGTGAAGCGATACGCTTAGCACTCAGTGCAGTACCAGCCAATATCGACCTCGACGCGGTCGAACACTTCCTGCAGGCTTTGCCAGGGGTCACGGCCGTACAGGATCTGCATATATGGGGCATGAGTACCACTGAGGCGGCGCTGACCGTCCATCTGGTCATGCACGACGGTCACCCTGGCGATGCGTTCATGGCCGATGCGTCGCATCAGTTGACTGAGCGCTTCCGGATTGTGCACACGACAATCCAGATCCAGTGTCAGTCACTGAGCCATGTCTGCGCACTCAAGTAACCCGATCTGATGTGCCTCAACATTTACCGGAGCGAACATGGTGCCGTGGATTAGTCCTGATTTGCTGGCACTGCTGTGTAGCGCCGTCTTGCTGCTGGCCTACTATGCGTGGTTGTTCTGGCAGGTGCGGCGCAGTCCCGACTACAGCATCCATCGGGTTAATCAAACCGCCAGAGGATTATGGATCCGGCATGTCATGGCGACGCCCGGGCTTGAAATACTTGCCATCCAAACCCTGCGTAACCTTTCCATGGCCGCGACTTTCAAGGGTTCCTCGGCGGCCTTACTCATCCTCGGTACTCTGACGCTGTCGGGTCAATCGGAAAATCTCGGTCACGCTTGGCATGCGTTGAGCCCGGGTGTCGCATCGCTACCGGGCTGGTGGACGGTCAAGATACTGTGCCTGCTGACGACGCTGATCGTGGCTTTCTTTTCGTTTGCGATGACAATTCGCATGCTCAACCATGTGATGTTCATGGTGAACCTGCCCGCCTGCGCTGCGGTTGGTACGCTTGCTCCTGCCAGCGTGGCGCGCCGGCTCAACCGTGCCGGCAGTTTTTACAGCATCGGCCTGCGCGCGTTATTTGGCGCAATACCGCTGGCTTTCTGGCTGTTTGGCAGTTTCTTTTTTGTTGGTGCTACGGCGGGTCTGGTGCTGGTGCTGTTTTTGATTGATCGAAATCGCGGCGGAACTTGACCAGGCACCCTGCGCCTGCGTGATTGAGGCATGATGTTGCCCTCGTTGTTTTCGAAAGCTGTCCATGTCCGAAACCCGCATAGAAACCGATAGCTTCGGTCCCATCGCGGTTCCCGCTGCCTGCCTCTGGGGCGCCCAGACTCAGCGCTCGCTGGAATTTTTCCGTATCTCGACCGAGCGCATGCCCGATGCACTGATCGTGGCACTCGCCGCCGTCAAGCGCGCTTGTGCGCGCGTCAATGGCGAACTTGGCAAATTACCAGCCGCTAAGGTGCAGGCGATCGTGCAGGCAGCCGACGAAGTCATCGCCGGCCAGCATGCTGCCGAATTTCCGTTGGCGGTCTGGCAGACCGGTTCCGGTACACAAACCAACATGAACATGAATGAAGTGCTGGCCAACCGGGCGTCCGAGTTGCTGGGCGGTGCACGCGGGGCAGGGCGCTTGCTGCATCCGAACGACGAGGTCAATCTTGGCCAGTCCTCCAATGATATTTTTCCGAGTGCGATGCATGTCGCTGCCAGTGGCGCGATAACGCAGCAATTGCTGCCTGCGTTGCATGCATTGCGCCAGTCTTTGCAAATGAAGTCGACCGCATTTGTTGATATCGTCAAGATCGGCCGTACGCATTTGCAGGATGCTACGCCGCTGACGCTGGGCCAGGAATTTTCGGGTTATGTGGCCCAGCTTGAGTTGGCCGAATCGGCGATCGTGTCATCTTTGGCCGGATTGCAGGCGCTCGCAGCCGGCGGTACGGCCGTCGGTACCGGACTCAATGCCCCGGCGGGTTTTGGTGAACTTGTTGCCGCCGAACTGGCGCGTGCGCAAGGGCTGCCTTACACCAGCGCTACGAACAAGTTTGCCGCGCTGGCCGGTCACGAGCCGATGGTCGCTGCCCACGGTGCGCTCAAGACGCTCGCCACAGCGCTGATGAAAATTGCCAATGACGTCCGCTGGCTGGCATCCGGTCCGCGCTCAGGCCTCGGTGAAATCAGTATTCCGGCCAATGAACCGGGCAGCTCCATCATGCCGGGCAAGGTCAATCCGACCCAGTGTGAGGCACTGACGATGCTGTGTTGCCAGGTATTTGGCAACGATGTCGCAATTACCATCGGCGGCGCGTCGGGAAACTTCGAACTCAATGTGTTCAAGCCACTGATCGCGCATGCGTTCTTACAAAGCGTGCGTTTATTGGCCGATGGCATGGCCAGTTTTACTACGCATTGCGTCCGGGGCATCGTGCCCAACGACGCACGCATTGATGAATTGCTGGCACGTTCGCTTATGTTAGTTACCGCACTGACACCGCACATCGGCTATGATCGCGCGGCGCAGATTGCCAAGCGCGCGCATGTTGACGGCAGCAGCCTTGAACAGGCCGGCATCGCACTGGGTTATGTCAATGCCGACGATTTCGCGCGCTGGGTGCAGCCACGGCAGATGACTAAGCCAGACGCTTAAAGGGGATATTTCAGAATCATGGGACAAATTTATTTGGTACGGCACGGCCAAGCTTCTTTTGGCAGCGCCAACTACGATCGACTTTCGGACCTCGGTGTGCAGCAGGCCCGCTTGCTGGGCGAGTGGTATGCGGAGAAACGCCAGGGTTTCAGCCGTGTCCTGACCGGCGGCATGAACCGTCACCGGCAGACGGCCGTGGCTTGTCTCGGTGCGTTGCCGCGCAACTTGCGCAAGGAGGGCGATTGGGAGACGGATGCCGGTTTTGCCGAATACGATCACGAAGAAATTTTTACGCGCTATCGGCCCGAGCTTAGTGATCCGGAATTCCTGATGCGCTTCCTGAGCGAGAGCGAGCAACCGCATCAGGCGTTTCAGCAATTATTTCAGGCAGCAACTGCGCGCTGGATGGCGGGCGAAAATGACAGCGATTACACCGAAACATGGCCGGACTTTCAAGCGCGCTGTATCGCGGCGTTGCAGCGCGTGCTGATGTCGCCGGGTAGCGCACAATCGGTCATTATCTTTACGTCAGGTGGAACGATCTCGACCTTGTGCCAGCATGTGTTGGGCATGCCTGATAGCAAGGTGCTCGAACTTAACTGGACGCTGGCCAATGCCGGTGTGACCAAACTGCTCTACAGCGGCGACCGGGTCAGCCTGAGTTACCTGAATAATTTTGCGCATCTGGAAGCCGGCGGCGTCGCCGCAGTGACTTACCGCTAGCCTGCAAGCCGTTGGCCTTTTAAAAATTGCCGCTCGTCATTATGGCAATGGTGCAACCTGATTCGGCCATATATTCTCCCTGGGAAACTAAAACAACATAGAGAGCGATGCCAACATCGCCCGATGTTTTCTTAACCCGGATGGCCGCCATCATGAAACGCTCTGACTTTCGAGGTCAACGCGACGCTGCGTTCACGCTCATTGAACTGATGATCACGATTGCCATTGCGATGATTTTGCTGGCGATCGCGATTCCATCGTTTAGCACAATGCTCGGCAACAACCGACTGACGGCGACGGCGAATGCCTTGCTCGTTGCGCTGAACTTCACCCGCTCGAACGCCCTCACGCAAAACAATTCCACGCAACTTTGTCCGTTAGGCGCAGCCGGCTCGACCATCTGCGGTACCGACTGGCGTGCGGGCTGGATCGTCACGATGCTGCCTGCGACGGGTGCACGGGTATTGTTGCAAAGCCAGCAGTCCGGTCCGCGCGACCCTGTGCTGTCGCCGGTCGCCATCCAGGGTGTGACGCCGGCGAGCGTTGTGTTTGATGCACGCGGACTGGCCGCGACCCAATCCAATTTCATCTTGTGCGACGCCCGTGGCAGTGCCTTTGCGCGCTCATTGCAAGTCCTCGCAACCGGCTATGTCCAGCTTGGCGCCACACCCGGTCTCGCGCTCTGGGGCAGCACTCTAACTTGTCCATGAAAGAGCCCCCGATGTAACCGAACCTGCTTCGCTTTGTGGATGACGCGCCGCCTTGCTCTGGTGCCGGATTTGCGTTGCTGGAGGTGCTGATTACTTTTATCGTGCTGGCATTCGGCATGATGGGGATTGCCGGCATACTGTTGATGGCGCACAAGTCCAATAGCTCGAGTTATCTCAAGCAGCAGGCGATACAGTCGGCCTATGACATCGTCGATCGGGTGCGCGCCAACAGCCAGGCTGCCATCGATGGCAGTTATTCGGTCAACAACCTGACGACCAGCGGGGCAGCGCTATTGCCTGCGACGGCGTCACCCGATTGCAGTGCGGCGGTCTGTACCGTGACGCAACTGGCGGCCTACGACCTGTGGTATTGGCTGGCCCGCGATCTGGCGCAATTGCCAAATGGCAGCGGTTCGATTGTCACCAGTGCTGCACCCACCGGCAGCAACACGCTGGTGACCGTGATCGTGCAGTGGGACGATAGTCCGGCGCAGGGCACGTTAGGGGCGACCAGCCAAACCAGTGCTGCAGGGTCAAATCTGGCGCAATTCACAGTGCAGACACTGCTATGAAAACCGACTGCCATACCCGGCAGGGATTCTCCCTGGTCGAGCTGATGGTGGCCATGGGGATTGGTCTGTTCCTGTCCGGGGCTGTGCTCAGTGTCTATCTGGCGCAATCGCGCAGCTACACCTCGACGACCTCGCAGGCCGCGATCCAGAATGCGGAAAATGCGATTTCTGCGTTGGTCACGCCGGTGGTGCGCTCTACCGGCTTCAACGGTTGCACGACGCTAACGCAAGCGCTGTCGCATCTGAATGACGGCGGCCCGGCGCCGCTGGGAACGCAAGGTGCCCTGGCCAGCATGATTGTTGGCTACGATGCCGCCGGTACGGCCGGCAGCGGTAGTGCATTGACGATCGCGCAAGCCAATGCGGCCAATGACCCCAGCGTCGGCGACTGGTCGCCATCACTCGAATCTACGCTGGCCGGCAAGGTATCGACCGGCAGCGATGTGCTGGTCGTGCTGGGTGCGACACCGAACAGCAGCCCGGTGGGAGTAATCAGCATTCCTTCTGGCAGCACGACGATTGCGCTGCAAAGTACCACCGGGCTGGTTGCCGGCCAGTACGGCATTGTGTCGGATTGCCTGAAGGCGAGCATCTTCCAGCTGACGGCGGTGAGCCAGGGTAGTCCCGGCACCATCAGTCATACGCTGGGCAGCGGAGCTCTCGCCAAGAGCGCCGATGCGCTGGCGGTGAATTATCCAGCGGGTGCGCAATTCGTCCCGTTGCAACAAACGGCTTTTTATGTCGCGCACGGACAGGGCGATCAAAGTGTACTGATGCGCGCGATCTTCAGCGCCGGCGTATGGGACGTGCAACCGCTGGTGCCGGGCGTCGAATCGATGCAGGTGTTGTACGGTCTTGGTACCGGCGGCATCGTCAATCGCTATGTTGCGGCCAGCGCGGTGACCGACTGGTCACACATTGTCGCGGTACGGCTTGGCTTTCTGGTGCAGGGGCAGGCTGGCTCCGGCGCGACGGGTTCCACCGCATTGTCTCAGTTCAGTGTGTTGGGTACCACGATCACGGTGCCGTCAGATGGCCGCTTGCGCCATGTTTTCGAGATGACCATCAACCTGAGGAATGCGGCATGAACGCGCTGCCGTCAGCGGCCCTGCGGTCGCGTCACCAGCAGCGTGGCTCGGTGCTGATCATCACGGTCATCCTGGTGTTGCTGCTGACTATCCTGGGACTGGGTACGGTGTCGCTGAACACCATGCAAACACGCATTGCGACCAACAGCGCGGATGCGCAGATGTCGTTCCAGACGGCCGAAGGCGTGCTCAATCAGGCACAGAGCAAGCTGATCGCCGGCGATTACGCCTACGCAAACTTTGTTGCTGGTGATAACGGGCTGTATCTGTTCGACCCGGCCGTAGTGCCGGTCTGGACCACCATCGACTGGAGCAACGCCAGCGCGGCAATCTCTAGTTTTCAGGGTAAATCGTCGATGCCGGGGGCGTACATCATCGAATTGCTACCGTCGTTCGTCCGGCCAGGACAGAGCCTGAAAAGGATGACCCGGGTGTTCCGCGTCACGGCGCGCGCGGTCGGACCCAGTGGCGGTGCCCCGGTATTGCTGCAAAGCACCGTGCAATTACAAGAGTAACGGTGGGGTAATGGACAGCCATCAAACGACCACCGAAAGCCCATCATGAATTTCACCCGTGTTCGCACTGTCGCCATTGGCGCGGCCCTGGTCGTGCTGGCGACTTCCTCGACCACCATTCCGCAGTCGGCGCGAGCCGGAGCGGGCGTGACGCTGGCGATTTCGCAAGTGCCGCTGACGGTGGCCAGTCCGGTCCATCCGCAGGTTCTCATCGCGTTAGGAAATGCGGAATCAATGGACGGCACGCTCAGCGGCGCCATTATGACCGGGTCGGGTGTACTGGCCAGCGGGGTTGGCTCGCTGAGTGTCTCAAGCTCGCCGGCAAGCTATGCGGTGCCCGCCGGTTTTGTACCGCCGTTGCAGGCGGCAGATGCGTCAGGTAATACGCCATACACCGTCAGCAGCAACGGCACGCTGTTCGACAATGGTGCCAGTCGGCTCAACGTTGCCAAGGCGGGTATCAAGGCAATTGTGCAGGCCTATATGCAAAATACCGACTTTGCGCTGGAAACCTATAGCACCAGTGGGACCAGCCTTTACACAACCTGGGTGTATTACATGTCGCCGACGGCTAGCGGGTTTGTCTTCACCAGTAGCAAGCTGGCCGGCAGCCGCTACGTGGCCAATCCTTGCTTGAGCTATGCACTGACCACCAGCACGATCAAGGCCAATTGCACCGAGATTGCCGGCAAGGGGCTGTATGCGGCGCTGGCTGTATCGGGGTCGACCTATCTGCAGATAGGCGCATCCAGCGATGATGCCAATATCAACGACGTGCTGTACGCCAGCGGCCAGCCTGGCGTTTATATCAACTATGGCAATACCAGTCCGGCCACACCCTATCCGCCGGGTTATTCGCTGGCCAATTACAACAACGGATCGATCCTGATCACCTATCCGAGCAGTGTGCCTAGCGCCAACCGGGCAACCGGTCCGACCAACGCCGGTTACGTTCCCTATTCGCCGCAAGTCATGTACGCGCAGCGCGGCTTCGGTTACGGTGGCAACCAAGCCGCCGGTTCCGGCAATGTGCTGGTGCCGATGACTTCTGCCGGCACGGTCCCGACTGCCAGTTCGGTGACGACCGCCGTCAATGCCTTCCTGGCCCCGCTGGCACCCGAAACCAATACCTTGCAGAGTACTGAAATCAAGGCTGTCGCCGGACAAGCACCCACCGCCGGATTGCTGGCCAGGGCGCAGAGCTATCTAGCGTCCGTCCTCAGTACCGGTAATTGCGCCCCGAAACAATATGTCGTGCTGATTTCGGATGGCTTGCCGACCCAGGACCTTGCCGGCAAATACTGGCCGCCATTGGGTAGTGCCGCTGCGGCCGGCTATGGCCTGACCGCGAGTTTCAAGGCGGATGGTTCGCTCAATGCCACCAACGACACCGCACTCACCGACACGATCACCAATCTGGCCAAACTCAAGACGGCCGGGATCAACACCTATGTGATCGGCCTTGGTGCCGGTGTCGATCCCAGTGCTAATCCACAGGCTGCAGCGACCTTGCAGGCGATGGCGATTGCCGGCGGCACGGCCAATTACTATCCGGCCAGCAGCCCGGCAGCACTGGTTGATGGCCTCAACAACATTCTTGTTTCAGTACAGAGTGGCGCGTTGTCCACCACCGCGGCAGCCGTCAATTCATCCCGGTTGCAAGCGGGCAGTGTCGAATACCAGGCCAGTTTCAATTCGACCGACACGCCTTACCAGGACTGGACCGGTGATATTTTTGAAAAAGCCATCGACCGGGAGACCGGCCTCCCGGGCGGCGCGACGCTGTGGTCAGCACAAACATTGCTAGACGCCAAGGCAAGCGGGTCGAGCTGGTCGTCCGCCCGGCTCATCGCGATCTGGAATCCTGCGCTCAATGGCGGGACCGGTGCTGCAGTGCCATTACTGTGGAGTGCGCTCAGTACTGCGCAGCAGGCGTTGTTGCAACCTTCCGATGCGCTCGGTTCGGCGCGTGTCGATTATCTGCGTGGCAATACACTGCTAGAAAAACGCAATGGCGGTGCGTTTCGCAATCGCTCCCATCTGCTCGGGGATATTGCCAACAGTCAGTCGGCGTACGTGGGCGCTCCATCGGCTGCGTATTTTTCAGACAGCTACCGGGCCTTTGCCAGGGCGAAGGCAAACCGTCAACCGATGCTGTATGCCGGGGCCAATGACGGCATGTTGCATGCAATTAATGCCACGACGGGTATCGAGCAGTTTGCCTTCATTCCCAATGAGGTGGTGGCCAACCTGAGGAAGTTGACCGAGCCGCTCTATAACCAGAGCCATCTTTTTTACGTCGACGGATCGCCACAGGCAGGCGACGTCCAGTTTGCCGATGCCAGCTGGCATACCTTGCTGGTCGGCGGGGAAGGCGGCGGCGGCAAAAGTATTTATGCGATGGATGTCACTAACCCGCAAACCCTGACCAGCGAAGCCGCCGTCTCCAGTGCCGTGTTGTGGGAGTTCGTCGATGTCGATATGGGCTTGTCGTATAGCGAGCCACAGATCACGCCGATTGTTGCGACACCCGGGTTTGCGGTCTTTTTTGGTAACGGGTACAACAGTCCCAACAATAAATCGGTGTTGTATGCGGTCAATCCGAAGACTGGCCAGCTTCTTCGAAAAATTGACTTGTGTGCAGCAGTGCCGGGTGCCTGCGACATCAACCTGCCGCAGGGCTTGTCAACGGTTGCGCAAGGTCACTCGGATGGTTTGCAGGGAGTGGCGATGACGCAGATTTATGCCGGGGACTTGCAGGGCAACCTGTGG
>CAILRJ010000312.1 GCA_903836575.1 uncultured Burkholderiales bacterium | reverse complement strand
GCCGTTGCGAAGGCAGCGCGATGATGAACAGGTATTCGGCTGGACCGGCTGGTTGCCGCCCGACCCGCTGGGATTGTGGCGCGCCCGGCTCGAAACTGCGCTCGCCATGCTGGCGATTGTGGCCACCGTGTTCGGTCTGGCCGGCTTCGGCTCTCCCGCCACCATCATCGAAAAAACCGGCAGCGGTGCCGAAATCCTCGTGCTGCTCGACCGCAGTGCCAGCATGGATGATGCGCTACGCGAGAAGGGGGCAAAGACTCCGCTGACCGATAAATACGCCGAGCCCAAAAAGCGCAAGATCGCCCGCGCCTCGCTGGCCGAGTTTGCCGCCGGCCGGCCGCACGATGCCATCGGACTGATGATGTTCAGCGAAAATCAGTTTCAGGTGATGCCATTCAATATGGGTCCCGACATGATTCAGGCCGCGATTCAAGCTGGCGGTGTCGGTTCGGGATTGGGCAATACCGATGTCGGTAGCGCCATGCTGGCGGCGCTGCGTACCTTTGATGACCGGTCCGACAGTGGCAGCCGGATCATCATGCTGGTATCGGATGGCGGCGCGCAGATTGCCCCGCCGGTGCGGCGGCAGATTGCCGCCGGTCTCGCGCGCAACCGTATCGCGCTGTACTGGATCTATCTGCGGTCCTACAACCAGCCGGCATTGGCCGATAGCGACAGTGCCGAGTTTGATGACGTGGCCGAAGTCGCGATGCACCGTTACTTCCGTTCGTTGTCCACCCCGTATCGCGCGTTCGAAGCCGAGAACCAGGCCGCGATGCAGCGCGCCATCGAAGCCGTGGGCCGCCAGCAAATGCTGCCGATCACTTATCAATTGCGGGTGCCGGAGGTCGATCGCGCCGCGCTCTGTTACCTGATCGCCGCGCTCGCCTGCGCTGTTTTATTGCTGTTGCGCGGCCAGCATTTGTGCCGCACCAACTTCGGAGTCTCGTCATGAAATCACGCACACTTCACATTACGGGCGGCGTGCTTGCCAGCGTCTTTCTGGTACTCCTCGGCCTGGCCGTGGCGCAGCGTCATGCCGCACTGGCACTGAACCGCGCCATGCTGGCGCCACCGGCGACCGCTACTGCCAGCGAGGATCCGCGTCTCAGCACCGCGCGCGGCGTGCAACTGGCCGGCGCGGGTGACCTCGACGGCGCCCGGCGCAACCTGCAACTGGCAGTGCAGGGCGGTGATGGCCACGTCAGCAATCAGGCGCGCTTCGACCTTGCCAATCTGGCCCTGCGCGAGGCCATCGCCATGCGTCGCGACGATGAAAAACCGGCCGGATTGCTGGCTCTGGCCAAGCAGCACTATCGCGAAGTCTTGCGACGCGAACCGCACTACTGGGCTGCCCGCTACAACCTCGAACGGGCGCTCCGGCTGGCACCGGAGGAAGGGATTGCGCCGCTCGTTGACGGCATCGCGACGTCAAAAAAATTGCAGGGTTCAACCAGCAACGACAACACCAACGACGGCGAGCAAGGCACCGCCACCACCCTGCAACCCGACGGCGGAGGTTTGCCGTGAAGCTGCCCGTGCTGCGACTTGCCCGGCGCGACAGGCTCCTGCTGGCTGCGGCCGTGTTGCTGGTCGTCGCCAGTGTCTTGCCGCCGGTACCGCTGGCGCGCACGGTAGTCAACCATCTGGTGGTGTTTGATATTACCCAGAGCATGTACGTGACCGACCAGCTGCGCGCCGGCCGCGCCGTCAGTCGTCTTGAGGCCGCCCGTGAGGGGCTGGTCAGGGCGCTGGCGCAACTGCCCTGCGGATCGCAAATCGGACTGGGGATTTTTTCCAGCCGGCGCACCTTGCTGTTGCTGGCGCCGCTGGAAGTGTGCAGTAACCGGACCGGGCTGGTACAAGCGATCCGGCAGATCGATGCGCGCATGGCGTGGGAAGACGCCAGCGTGATCGTGCGCGGCGTCTATAGCGCCACTGACGTGGCCTTCGAATTGCCGCAACACCCATCGGTCATCTTCATGACGGATGGCCAGGAGTCGCCGCCGATGGCAATCATCCCCGATTTCGACCGGCCCAAAGGACGCATCGCCGGCATGCTGGTGGGGGTTGGCGGCGACGTGCCGCTACCGATTCCGCGCCTCGACAAGCAAGCCCGGCAGGTGGGCTGGTGGGCCGCCGGCGATGTGGTGCAGCGCCCGACGCGGGCGGGATCGGCCCGCAGCCAGGAACATCTGTCAGCGCTGCATGGCGACTATCTGCAGGCGCTGGCGCAAGCCAGCGGCTTGCAGTACGAACGACTCGACTCCAACTCCGACTCCGCACTGGTGCGGATGCTGACCGATCACCGTTTTGATCGCTCGCTGGTGGTCGCGACCGATGTGCGCTGGTTGCCCGCCGCGCTGGCGGTACTGCTGCTGGCCGGCGTGTTCCTGACGGTGCCGCAACACCTGCCGCACCGGATGACACGAAGGATCGTGCGGTGGCAACTGCGCAGGAATCGGCACACCTTGTAGCGCAGGTGTGCCATGGACGGATAACTTGTCCGGTGTGATGCGGGTCGTGGTAACAGCGGCAGCAGTGGCATTGATCTTGCGGAAGGGATGTTTTCTGAACCGGGAAACACCATGACTTTTTTATCGCCACGCCTTGCACCATGCACCGTGCTCCTGCTTGCAATTGCTGCGCCGATGACGGCGCAGGCGTACGATTTTCCGACCTCGTCGCGGGTCGAGTACGTGTTCGAATGCATGAAAAATCACGATAGCAAATACGAGTATCTGTACAAGTGCTCCTGCTCGATCGACGCCATCGCGAAGCAACTGCCGTTTGATGATTATGCCGAGCTGTCCACCGCTAAACGCCATCAGGGGCTGGGCGGGGAGCGCGGTGCCGAATTCCGTGATCCGACCCTCGTCAAGGAGATGGTCAGGAAATACCGGCAGGTAGAACAGGTGGCAGCCGATGCCTGCTTTATCCAATAACGTGTGTCGCAGACCGGTGCATCCTGCGCCGCCAATCCGCTTGCGATTGCGCGCGCTGGCTGAACACATCGCTTCCCCGCTGTTCAGCAAACGGCACACATTGCCGCACCGGTGCGTCAGCGTGACCCGAGCGGCAAAGGCCGTGGTACGCCATCGCCGACTGGCATGGTAAATGCTGAACCTTGCAGACGACACATCGTCGATCACGGAAATCTTTGGAGAGATTTCTGCACATAAAGAAAGGCAATTCACATCACCGCGTCACCGCAGCACGACGGTCATCACAATAATTAATGGAGGTAGACATGTCTTCGAAGGCAATCCTGAAACACCTGCTGTGCATCGCAGGCGCCCTGGCGGTGAGCAATTCTGCACTCGCTGACGAGCAACTCAGCAAGGCCATGGCCAGTCCGAAAAACTGGGCATCACAAGCCGGTGATAACGCCAACCATCGCTATAGCGAACTCAAGCAGATCACTAGCGCCAACGTCAAGGATTTGCAAGTGGCCTGGACGTTTTCGACCGGCGTGTTGCGCGGTCATGAAGGCGGACCGCTGGTCATCGGCGATACGATGTACGTCCATAGTCCGTTCCCGAACAAGGTGTATGCGATCAATCTGGAAGACCAGAGCATGCGCTGGAAATATGAGCCGCGGCAGGACCCCGGGGTGATTCCGGTCATGTGCTGTGACACGGTCAATCGCGGTGTCGCGTATGGCGATGGCAAGATCATCCTGCAACAGGCCGACACCACGCTGGTGGCGCTCGATGCAAAGACCGGCACTGAGGTCTGGAAGACCAAGGTCGGTAATCCGAAGGTCGGCGAATCCAACACCAATGCACCGCACATCTTCAAGAACATGGTCATCACCGGCATTAGCGGCGGCGAGTTCGGCGTGCGCGGCCGGCTGACTGCGCATGACCTGAAAACCGGCAAGGAGCTGTGGAAAGCCTATAGCGTCGGACCTGACGCCGACATGCTGATGGATCCGGCCAGGACCATGACCTGGACCAACGGCAAGATGGCACCGGTGGGCAAGGATTCCTCGCTCAAAACCTGGTCCGGCGATCAATGGAAAATCGGCGGCGGCACAACCTGGGGCTGGTACAGCTACGACGCGGCCACCAACCTGCTGTACTACGGCACCGGTAATCCGTCGACCTGGAATCCCTCGCAGCGACCCGGGGATAACAAGTGGTCGATGACGATTTTTGCGCGTGACCTCGATACCGGCAAAGCCAAGTGGGTCTATCAAATGACTCCGCATGACGAATGGGATTATGACGGCGTCAATGAAATGATCCTGGCCGACATCAAGGTCGCCGGCAAGCCACGCAAGACGCTGGTGCACATGGATCGTAACGGGTTTGGCTATACGCTCGACCGGGTTACCGGCGAATTGCTGGTGGCCGAAAAGTTTGATCCGAAGGTCAACTGGGCCACCCATGTCGACATGAAAACCGGTCGTCCTGTCGTCGCCGCCAAGTACAGCACCAGCCAAGGCGGTGAAGACGTCAACATCAAGGGAATCTGTCCGGCTGCACTGGGTAGCAAGGACCAGCAACCTGCTGCGTTCTCGCCGAAAACCGGATTGTTCTACGTGCCGACCAATCATGTCTGCATGGACTATGAACCGTACAAGGTCGATTTCACCGCCGGCCAGCCGTATGTTGGCGCAACTGTCTCGATGTTCCCGACACCGGATAGCCACGGCGGCATGGGTAACTTTATTGCCTGGGATGCCGGTACCGGAAAAATCGTCTGGTCCAAGCCCGAGAAATTTTCGGTCTGGAGCGGCGCGCTGGCCACTGCAGGTGACGTCAATTTCTACGGCACGTTGGAAGGCTTCATCAAGGCCGTCGATAACAACGGCAAGGAACTGTGGAAGTTCAAGACGCCATCCGGCATTGTCGGCAACGTCAACACGTGGGAATACAAAGGCAAGCAGTACATCGGCGTACTGTCGGGTATCGGTGGCTGGGCAGGTATCGGCATGGCGGCAGGTCTGACTAAACCCAACGAAGGTCTGGGTGCAGTCGGCGGCTACAAGGAACTGTCGAATTTCACTGAGCTCGGTGGTGTCCTGACCGTGTTTGCCATCCCGGGCAATGTCACGGTGGCGTCGGCGAAGTAGTCCGGCAGCGGTCGTTCTTCATTGCCATGACGCCGGCCGGATCGATGCTGATCCGGCTTGGCGTGCCACTTTTTTCAAGGAGGTTTTGATGGTCTTACACAGCACACTACGCATCACGCTATTGACAGCGGGCCTGGCACTTGCCGTGCTCTGTCACCAGAGTGCGCTGGGCACGGCGACTGCGCCGGAAAAGGCACCCAGCGCCAAGCCTGGCAAGCTCTACACCGTTGTCGATATGAATAAGGTCGATCCGGACACGCTGATCGGCTGGAAAGTCTGGCGCGCACAATCCTGCAGCCGCTGTCACGGCGCCGCCCAGCAAGGACTGGTCGGACCATCGCTGATCAACAGCATGAAGGTGCTGACCAAGGAGCAGTTCGTGACGACACTAAAAAAAGGCCGGATTGAAAAAGGCATGCCCAATTTTGGTGGCGTGCCTTTCGTTGCCGACCATCTCGATGAGTTGTACGCGTACCTCAAGGGACGTTCCGAAGGCGATATTGCTGCCGGTCGGCTCACAGCCATTACGAAATAAACTTGGCCGGCACCGGTGACAGGATCACTGGCGAGGGTCTCAATTGCTGAAGAAAGGATGTCACTCATGGTCTCAGTTATCCGCAGCCGATCTGCTCTGCCGCACGGCATGGCCATCGTCCTGTTTGCCGGTTTGCTGGCACTGTCAGCGCCCGTGATGGCACAGGATGCGGCCAGCGGTCCCGCCCAAAAAATACTGCGGGTCTGCCAGGATCCCAACAACCTGCCGATGTCTGACCAGCAGGATCGCGGTTATGAAAACAAGATTGCCGAACTGTTTGCCAAAAAACTGGGTTGGAAACTCGAACATAGCTGGTATCCCCAACGCATGGGCTTTATTCGTAACAGCCTGAAGGCAAAGATCGAGGGCACCGACACCTTCAAGTGTGACGTGGTCACCGGTGTGTCGACCGATTTCGAGATGGGACTGGTGACGCAACCGTATCTGGCATCGACCTATGCGATGGCCTTTGTCAAAGGCAAGGGACTCGATGCCATCAAGACACCCGCAGACCTGCTCGCGCTGCCGAGGGCGACCCGCGACAAGCTGAAGATCGGTATTTTTGCGCGCTCTCCCGCCAGCGACTGGTTGCTGAAAAATGGTCTGATCGGCCAGATGGTGTCGTACTCGCCGCAAACCGGCGATCCCGACCAGTATCCGGGCCAACTGATCGACCGCGATCTGGCCAACGGCACGGTCGACGTGGCAATCGCGTGGGGGCCGATCGTCGGCTATTTCGCCAAGCAGGCCGCAGGTGTGCCGATCACGGTCGTACCATTCAAGCCGCAAGACGACGGCATCCGTTACGGATTCAGTATTGCAATGGGCGTGCGCTACGGAGATAAAAACCTGCGCGACCAGCTCAATGCATTGATCGCGTCCAGCCAGCCGGAGATCGCGCAGATTTTCAAGGACTACGGCGTACCGACGAGCGCCTTGCCCGCGCCGACATCGGCCGCCCCGTCCTGAGCGACTGCGTTGCTGTTCCATTTATTCCCCGGATCAGGGAATGCCAAGGAGATTCATGATGCCTAATTCACCGACACGGCGCGCAGGCGTCGTCACGCTGGTGTCCGCTGCGCTGATGGTCATCGGTGCGAATGCCAGTTTTGCGCAGGAGATTTCGCAGCCCGAAAAAATCCTGTTCCAGAGTAACCACTTCGGCACCATCAACAAACCGACGCAGGTGCATTACACCTACCATCAAGAAGCCGCTGCTGAGGACGCTTTCGACGATACCGTGACGCTGACGATCAGTAAGGCCAATGCCGATGGCACTGCCTCCGTGGCTGCGCAATTCCTGACCGGTAGCCATGCCGTTCCGATCGCGACGATCGATCATGCGCAAGGTAACCCGGCCATCCTTGGTTTTCTGGAACGCGATATTGCAGAGATGAAGCGCGTTACCGGCGGCTCGACCAACTATTTCCGCAAACGCATCCGGCTTGCACTGGCGGCCCCCGATGCAGCGCTCAAGCCCATCACGGTCAGTTACGCCGGGCGTCCGGTTGCCGCCAAAGAGATTACGGTACGCCCGTACGTTGACGATCCGCTCAAGGAGCGCTTCGGCAAATTCGCCGGCAAGGGGTATGTCTTTGTCATCAGCGATGTCATACCGGGTAGCGTGTTTCAGGTCTACACTACGATGTCGACAGAGCAATCTTCGACGCAGATTGCCACTGCAATGACGATAGTCCAGGGGGACCCGGGGCAGAAAAAAAAGACCAGGCCAGGGACTTAACCAATCATCTTGCAGCAGCAATGCAAGGCGGTATGGCGCAGGAATCTGCAGTCGATTACCTATAAATTCGAATCTCACAATTGGACGCCATTGTGAAAATTTTTATATGTGAACACGCTTGTCACTCGTTGCCTGCTGACGCGAACCTGTCGTCATCATGCGATTTCAGAGGTGACATGTTGTTGGCCGCCTTGCTGGCCGACCTGTCGCTTATCGCTGACTTGTCGGTCACGGTACTGCGTTTTGCCAGTCCGGGTTTGCGCGATCTGCCTGAACGGGTAAGCGTTGTCACGGCAGACGATGCCGACTGCGCCGGGGCGCTCGCCGGCTGCATCGCCGACGCCGACGCCGTCTGGCCGCTGGCGCCGGAATCGCATGGCCTGCTCGAATCGATCTCCAGAGCGACACTGCAAAACGGTAAACTGCTGATCGGCAGTTCTCCTGATGCCGTGCATCTGGCAGGCAGCAAGTACCTGACGTCGCAGATACTGCGCGCCGCTGGCATTGCCGTGGTGCCGTCGTATTTTTCCACCGATTTCCTGTCGCCCAATTCGCAGGCGTGGATCGTCAAACCCGATGATGGTGCTGGCTGCTCGGACACCCACCTGTTTTCCAGTGTCGCTCTGGCCAGGGAATGGATTGCCGCCAGGCCGGCGTACAACGTTGTGCTGCAGCCCTATGTTGCCGGTCGGCCTTGCAGCCTGTCACTGCTGTGCGGCAGCAACGAGGTATTCCTGCTGGGCTGCAGCGAACAGCGCATCGTGGCGGCCGATAACCAGATCCATTACCTCGGTAGTACCGTCAACTGCATCAGTGATACCGGTGGCCGGCTGGAGCAACTGGCGCGCCGCGTGGTCGCGGCCATTCCCGGTCTGTGGGGCTATGTGGGCATTGATGTCATCATCACGGAACAAGGCCCGGTTGTGCTGGGAGTCAATCCGCGCATGACCATGTGCCACGCCGGATTACATGACTCCATCGGTGTCAATCCGGCCGGCATGCTAATCGAGATGCTGCGCAGTGGCCGCTGCAGCGAACTGCGCCGGCAGAAAAGCCGGCAGATCAGTATCGATATCGATGGCGGCCTGCCGCGCCGCTGACTCAGACTAATCCGCCGGCCGGCTCAATACGACTCCCGCGAGGCAATCGCGATATCGAGCCGGCCCAGCTTGCGATACAGCGTATTGCGACTGAGATTGAGCTGGCGCGCAACTTTGCTGAGGTTCCAGTGCGACAGCTTCAACTGCCGGATCAGGGCATCGCGCTCGGCCAGTTCGAGTGGATTGAGCGAGGCGAGCGGCTCTGGCACTTGTTCCGGCAGCACTTCCAGAGGTTGTTCCACGCCGCCGCTGGCGGGCGTAAAAAAATCCGCCGGCAGGCAGTCGAGCGTTAGCACATCGCCATCCCGCAATGCCACCATGGTGCGCAGGACATTGCGCAATTGCCGGATATTGCCGGGCCAGGGGTGGTGGTCCAGGGCCGCCATCAGCGGCTCGTCGATGCTGACGCTCGCGTCCTCAGGCATTTCCTGTTGCAGTACGAAGCGGATCAATTCCTGCCGGTCGCCGCGCTCGCGCAACGGCGGCAAAGTCAGGGTCAGTCCCTCAATCCGGTAGTACAGATCTGCGCGAAATGTACCGCTGGCGATCCGGGCCGGCAAATCACAATGGGTTGCACTGATCAGGCGGATGTCGAGCTTGATCGCGGTTTCGCTGCCGAGCGGAACGACCTCACGCTCCTCCAGTACACGCAATAACCTGGCTTGCAGTGCAATGGGCATATCGCCGATTTCATCGAGAAACAAGGTGCCACCGTTGGCCTGAAAGATTTTGCCGCGCTGGCCTTCCTTGCTCGCACCGGTAAATGCGCCCGACTTGTAGCCGAACAATTCGCTTTCGATCAGCGACTCCGGGATCGAGGCGCAATTGATCGCGACATAAGGCTGGTGCGCCCGCTTGCTCGACAAATGGATACCCTTGGCAAAGAGTTCCTTGCCGGTGCCGGTTTCACCGTACAGCAGGACCGCAACGTCGCGTTCGATGATGCGCAGCGCGGTGCGGATATTGTGTTCCATCACAGGATCCCGGCCACACTGCAGGCGCTCCAGCGGCGCGCGCGATTTGGCGCCGACCTCGCCCATGGTGACCGGCGCTGCGGCGCCGCCAAAGGTTTGCAGAACCGGGTTTTCACCGTTCGCGCTAGCCAGTGCGCAAGCGAAAAAGCGCCTGCCATGGTGCGCATCGAAAACAATGGCCGGGCTCGGCCCATGTTTGATGCTGGCGCGCAGCAGGGATTCGAAAGAGACATTAAAAAAAGCATCCAGCGCTTGCCCGACAATATCGGCCGGTGCAATGCCCAGTTGCGCCAGCGCGTTACGACTGGCGCCCAGCACGCGGCAATCGGCGTCCACCGCAATCATGCCTTTGCTCAGGGTCGCGACAAACTCTGGCCTGGCATGAAAAACGAACAGTCGCGCGCCCGGGAACTCGGTAATGAATATCCTGTTTTCGATTTCCTGCACCGACATTTTTACTAGCTCCAGCACATGGCGCGGCACCCGGTGTACTTCCCCCGATGCATCCAGCACCGCCAGCAACCGGCCACGCCAGTCGAGCACCGGCGCACCCGCGCAGGTCAGGCCGGTATTGCGATACAGGTAATGGTCATCCCGGTGAATCATGATTGGCCGCTGTTCCTGCAAACAGGTTCCCATCCCGTTGGTTCCCTGAAAACGTTCGGACCAGACGGCGCCGGAGATCAGGCCGGATTTGGACGCTGCGTGCGTGAACCCCGGATCGCCAAAATAGTTCAGCAATACGCCGTCACCATCGGTGAGCATGATGGCGTAATCCGATTTGGCGATTTGCTGAAACAGATTGGCCATCTCGCTCTTGGCGGCGCGCAGCACGACCGACAATTTCTCCTGCCGCGCAAGAAGTTCCTGCCGCTCCACAACATACAGTTCGCGTGGGAGTGCCGGATCGAGTTTGTAATCGTTGGAACAGCGTATCCATGAATCGGTAATGTGATTCGGTACGTGTGACGAGCGGGATAACGGCGAGCGAACGACGCCGCGTATGCGAGTGCAATGACTATGCACGCTGATCATGTTGTCTCCTTGCCCGGCAGCAGTCTTGTCGGGAATGGTTATTTTGTTCCGGACTGGAACGTGACCTCTAGCGGGTCGATTGGCCATCATGGCTCGGTTTTTGCTGCTCTTGTTGTCATTGCTGTTTTTGCTGATAACGCATTACCGGAAAAAATCCGCTTCCGCCGGCACTGCGCAGGTCGCCGCCTGCATCTGGTGACTTGTGACAGAAAAGCGCTTGCTTCTTATGATAAGAAATAACATACCGACGAGAATACACCGATTACAAAGCAGTACTGAAATTGACGTATTGGAATTATTGACCCGGCAATTGAAAGCGGACGAAATGACCGTCCGGATCGTAGTTAACCAGGAGGAGTGACAGATGGATGTTCGTGCAGCAGTAGCCACCCAAGCAGGTGCCCCGCTTACCATTGAAACAGTGCAGCTTGACGGTCCCCGCGCCGGCGAAGTGCTGGTCGAAATCAAGGCATCCGGCGTTTGCCATACTGATTTGTTCACGCTGTCGGGCGATGATCCCGAAGGGATTTTCCCGGCGATTCTGGGGCATGAAGGCGCCGGTGTGGTCGTCGAAATCGGCGCGGGAGTGACCTCGCTCAAGCCGGGTGACCATGTCATTCCGCTCTACACACCGGAATGTCGCGAGTGCGAATATTGCCTCTCGCGCAAAACCAATCTGTGTCAGGCGATCCGTTCCACGCAAGGTCGTGGCGTGATGCCGGACGGTACCAGCCGCTTCCGCCACAACGGCAAGGAAGTGTTCCATTACATGGGCACGTCGACCTTTGCGAATTACACGGTCGTGCCGGAAATTGCACTGGCAAAAATCCGCGAGGACGCGCCCTTTGAAAAAATCTGCTACGTCGGTTGCGGCGTGACTACCGGCATCGGCGCCGTAATTTATACCGCCAAGGTACAACAAGGCGAAAACGTGATCGTCTTCGGACTGGGCGGGATCGGGCTCAATGTCGTTCAGGGAGCGCGGCTGGCGGGTGCCAACATGATCATCGGCGTGGACATCAATCCGGAGCGCGAAGCACTGGCCAGAAAATTCGGGCTGACTCACTTCGTCAATCCGAAAGTTGTCGAAGGCGACATCGTGCCCTATCTGGTGAGTCTGACCAAAGGCGGTGCCGACCACAGCTTCGAATGCATCGGCAATGTCACGCTGATGCGGCAGGCGCTGGAGTGCTGTCACAAGGGCTGGGGCAAATGCACCATCATCGGCGTCGCCGGCGCCGGTCAGGAAATCTCGACCCGGCCGTTCCAGCTGGTGACCGGCAGGGTCTGGCAAGGCTCGGCTTTCGGCGGCGCCCGCGGCCGTACCGATGTACCGAAGATCGTCGACTGGTACATGGACGGCAAGATCAACATCGACGATCTGGTTACCCACGTGATGCCGATCGAAAAAATCAACCATGCCTTCGACCTGATGAAGGCCGGCACCTCGATCCGCTCGGTTGTGACGTTCTGACGCTAGCCTGATTGCGTGCAACTGCCTGCTCAATACTTGACCACCGTGTTGCGCACGTCGCGTCACTATCGGACCGACTGTCGCTGGCAGCAAGACGCAGTCTGTCCGGAGCAAGGCTGGCAGCGATGGGCGCGGTTGTTGCTAGGGTTGTAGTGCGAGGAAATTAATGAAGTTCAACAATGGGTTCGGCCAGCGCTTCTGACGCATCGCTTATCCGGCCCCCTTTTCAGGAGAGATACATGACTGTTCATATCCACCCATCCGTCGACAACGGCGTCAAGCCGGCACTGGCAGGATTTTCAGGCGGCACCTTGCTCTGCGACTGCGCTGATCACAAGGTTGAAGTCACCATCGCCGGCCAGACTGCCCATAACCATGTCTGCGGTTGCTCGAAATGCTGGAAGCCGGCCGGCTCGCTGTTTTCGCAAGTCGCGGTGGTCTCGAAAGACGTCGTCAGTATTACGGCCAATGGCGACAAGCTGAAAATCGTCGACACGACGGCAGCGATCCAGCGACATGCCTGTACTGGATGTGGCGTGCACATGCTCGGCCGTATCGAAAATACTGCTCACCCCTTTTATGGTCTCGATTTTGTGCATACCGAACGCTCGCCGCAAGCTGGCTGGTCTCCGGCCGTGTTTGCCGCCTTCGTCTCGTCGATCCTCGAAGCCGGCGCCCCCGCCGACCAGATGGACGCCGTGCGTGCGCGGTTGGTCGAGTTGGGACTGCCGCCTTACGATTGCCTGTCGCCACCACTGATGGACGCGATCGCATCGCATATCGCCAAGTCGAGATAAATGCGGCATTGACATCCGGGGGGGGCCTTGCAACTGCCAACCGGGACAGGGCAGTTCAACTGAAAATAGATCACTCACCTATTTGCTGACGCTGTCTCAAATAGGTTGAGACGGTCCGCTTCATGCCCCCTCCAGTGGAGCCCGGAATGCCTGGCTTCGCACTATTTTGCTCCGCAGACGATATCGAAAAACGCCACGAACATCGCCATCGAAACGCCGTTTATCGGATGGAAAAAAGAGGCACCGTTCTTTTGTGCGGCGAGGAGTATCGCCGATGCCGGAACGTGCCTGTACGTCATCCTGGCTGGCGTAATGATGGCGCGATCGTCGCAACGGACAATGTATCGTCGCGCCTTGTTGCAGGATGACGGCCAGCGTGTATTGCTGTTTTTGGTGGTCGTCACGAGCGTGGCCAGTCTGGTGGTCATCGCGCTGGAGCTGACGGTGGTCAAGGACATGCATGGATTCATCAAGAGTGCGCACATTGCGCTCGCTGGCATGACGGTATTGTCGTCGTGGGCGTTCAGTCAGGTGATGTTTGCGCTGCATTACGCGCACGATTATTCTGCAGCGCGCCATCGTAACGAACCGTGTGGTTTGCAGTTTCCGGAAGCGGAGCAACCGGATTATTGGGACTTCTTTTATTTCGCTGCCGTCATCGGCACCTCCGGCCAAACCGCCGATGTCTCGTACACCTCCAAATCGATGCGTCGAATCGGCACAGTGCACTGCATTCTGGTCTACCTGTTTAATACGGGGGTGCTGGCGTTATTAATTAATAGCGGTGCTAACCTGTTGCGATCAACATGTTGGCCAAGCGTTTCCTTGATAAAGAAAAAAATCACATGCTCATGCATAAATGGATTGAAGCAGGCTCGCTGGTGCTGGTGATTGCCACCGCGTCGGCGTATTCAACTGCGCAAGAGATGAGTTCCGGCACGGCGCTGGTCGAGGGTCACGATAGTCATCGCATCAGCTTCAAACTCACGCCATCGTATTATTTTTCGTCAGATAACAATGACGCCTTCGATCTGAATCTGCGCGCTGTGCGGGGTGAACATACCGCCTGGGTGGGCGCTTATCGCGACAAGGAAAATGTCCGGCAAAGCAGGACCGGTTACGAGTACCGGCCTGACTTTGGATTCGTACGTCCGGTATTTTCTGCGCAGCTTGCCTCGGGCGGATTTTTGGGTGGCTCGGTTACGACCGAAATCGGTAACAGCAATTTTGCCATTGCCGGATTTGGCCGGACCAACTTGAAAGACTATTTCAATCTGAATTTCGATCCGAATGATGCCATCACGTTAGGTATCGGATCGCGCGCCATGCCCAAAACGGAGCTTTCGCTATTTCATATATGGGATGATCGACTCGATACCAAACAGCACGTCACCCATGCCGTCGCCAGATACAAACCGAACGATGCAGAACGCTGGACAGCGGACGCGTCCTACAAACATGGCAGGACCGGAAATGGCGACAACGTGCAAGGGTATGCATTGACCGTGACCTACGATTTTGGCGATTATTTTGTGCGTGGTGCACGGGATCAGCATGCTAATTTTTCAGCGGTTTCCCAAAATCGTATGTCGTTGGGGCGGCGATTTTAATTGCGCGGGTGGGTTTCTTGGGTCGTGCGAGGCAAATGGCCGACCGATGAGATGGGTTTGCCTTGTAGCCGGTCATACAAAGTGGCACCGCTGAATCCATTCCAATTCGGCCGGGACCAACGGTATAAAGCCGACTGCGCAAACCTGAGTGTGGTCAGTTAATTTGCTGGTGCAATGTTCCCGATGATTGATCCCTGCGTTGATTCGTCGATGTGCAGCGCGAACCGGAACAACGTTCCAGTCTGCTTGCCAGCATCCGTAAGATTGCGGCGATCGATGGCGAGACGGCAGCCATAACGGACGTTGCTTAAATAAAAGGCAGTGCTGCGATCCCTTGTGCGAACTGGCCTGCGGAAGTGTTCAGCAGGGTTATGCACAATGTTGTTCACAGTTTATGGGCATAAGTTTTCGCGCGATAGCCAGCAGGATTTCGTCGGTGAACCACGCGATTGCATCCGGCCAAAATGTAAGTTGAAATTTTGACTCTTTTGCCGGATCAGCGTATTGTCCTGCCACTGGCGCCGATTTAAGTTTCAACTTGCGGGCGCATTACAAATTCAGCTAAAGCGGCCTTCATCAGACCCGTTCGAGCTGTCATCGCTAAACGGGTTTTTTGTTGTCTGCTGCCAGTGCAACACCATGGATGGTGATGCAGCAAGCGCATGCTGCGAGCTTGCGCGGTATCACATTCCACAATGGTCAGGTCCCCCACGCGCGAGCGAAACGGACCGGGGAGAGTTACCCGAATTGCGGTCCCCGCCAGCCTGGCAAATCCGCTAAACAGGAGTATCACCATGCACGTCCTCGCACGCTTTCCGTCACTGGCTTACGCCACGCCACCCGTACGCTGCGCACTGAATCACCATGCAGTAGCTGCCCGGGTTGAGGTTCATGTTGCCGGCATCGGGCACCGGCAGTGCGCTGCGCTCAGTACGCGCTTTGATCATGTCTGGCTGCACGAGACTGCGCTTGACGGCATGACCGCCGCGCCTGCCGGCTCTGCGGCTGGCAGCGTCATTTCCGATAGCCAGGGGGCGGTATGACATCCGGCATGCAATCCTTCCTCAAGCCCGATCCGGTCGCACCTTCCATCGGCAGGTTGATGCGCAATCTGCCGCCCGACATCGACGCTGCAGCGATGGCGCAGTGCATCGGCCGTATCTGGAACAGTCTGCTGACCCACTTCGCCGATCCGGTGCGCGTGACCCTGACCGGCGAGGCACGCGCCATCACGTTCATGGGCGCGATCCGCTATGACGACGCGCTCGACGATGGCACGATCCGTGTTGCCGTACTGATGGACGATGGCATCAATTTCAACCCGGTCACCAACGTCGGAATCGACTTGCCAGTCCGTCTTGCCGGTGCCTGGCTGGAGGATTTTCTTGCTCCGTGGTGGGCGTCCCTGCCGGGATGCCTGCACGAACGTTCAAATCGTGCTGTCGTGCTGCGGGAGTTGCAGCGCACCGTCGCGCAGGCGACCCATTGGCGCCGGTTGCGTCATGCGTTGCGCGACAGCCTCGCGCTGGACAACACGCTGCTGGCCTGGATGCGTCCGGGTCGTCACCGGTTCATGCGCTTTGTGATCACGGAGCTCGGTTATAACAAGGCGCTAGAGCACCGTCACCACTACGAGCAGATCATGCGCGAATGCCCGACGGTGCTGTGGCTCTACAACCTGATGGACGAGTTGCAGATCGCGCTACCGCCCGGCGATGTGGTCGCTGCATTACGCACGACATTGCTCACAGAGCACCGCTTGAAGCCGGCAGCATGGCGTTATCTGCTGCGCTGCGATCATCGCCACTTCCTGCATCTGATTGATTACATCGGGCCGAACGGCAGCACCACGACGCGCTGGCGGGAACTTGGCGACTGGTTGCGCTGGGTCGCCGCGCTGGAGTGCCGCACGCCGGTACCGCCAGAACTCACGCGTCTGTTTGCGCACGATGCCTATACCGGCATGAACCAGCACGGATGCATCGCATTCCGTACTGCGCAGATCAAACCGGGCACCATGCGTGCCATCCTTAACGAAGCGCAGCGCCGGCATGTGGCCGGCACTCTCGAGGCGTTCATTCTGGAAGACCTCGTCGGAGTCGTCACCTGGCTGCAATCGGCGCAGCCAACGCTGGATGCCAACCAGATCCGGCGTGGCTGGAACTACCTTGCACTATCAGCCGGCTGCTGGCGGGCGGATATGTCTGGTCGGGCGAACCTGACGACGGTGGCCTGGTCCAGCGCACTGTCGACGATGACTCATGGAGCTTTGTGCGTGCGGCCCATTACCAATGCCTGGGCATTACATGAAGAGGCGCTGGCGATGCGCCATTGCGCGGATGGCTACCTCGCGCAATGTCTGGACGGGACCTGGCGTCTGTTCTCGGTACTTACGCCTGCCGGTAAGCGCATGGCAACCATCGGCATTGAGCGCGATGGCCTGATCTGGACGATCGGCGACGTGCGCAGCTTTGCCAATGCGGGTGTGTCGCCGGCGATGCGCGCGCTGGCGCAGGATATCGCCAGCCGTTATGGAGTCCCCTGATG
>CAILRJ010000311.1 GCA_903836575.1 uncultured Burkholderiales bacterium | reverse complement strand
GGGTACGGCAGCATCGAGCAGGCGTAGAATTTTTTCTTGTCGTTACCGTGCTGGTCCTGAGCGTGTTCGACGGCCTTGTAGGCGTCGGTCGCTTGCCAGTGGTCTTGTGCTGATTTTTCGATCTCGGCGTGGTTGTATTTGTCTTGCATGACGGGCGCGGCCAATAGGAGGAAAAGGAGGACTGATTATACTTGCCTCGCCGCGGCCCGCGCCGCAATCCGTGCCAGTAATGCCGCGCGCAGTTGCACCAGTTGCTCCGGCGTGTGTACGTAGCGTGCATGACAGGACGTTTATACGCGTTGACACATCATCCGTAATGTTTACACTGGAGCGTTAAACAACCAAAAGCAACCAAAAGCAACCAAAAGCAACCAAGGAAAAACGATGAGCAAAACCGCTACGTTAACCGTGCAGAAATGGGGCAACAGCCTGGCCGTTCGGATACCCGCTGCACTTGCCCGCAAAGTCAATTTCGTGGCGGGACAATCGGTGGAAGTGACGACGGATGATCTGGGTGTCGTGGTTCACCGCAAGGGACCGCCACCACGCACCCTCGCGCAGAGGTTGGCCGCATTCGATCCGGACAAACATGGTGGCGAGGCCATGCCTTCAGGACGCATCGGTGCAGAAGTGTTCTGATGGTCAGCAAAATCTGGGTGCCGGATCGGCAAGACATTATCTGGATCGACTTTAATCCGCAGGTCGGACGTGAAATAAAAGACATGCACCCTCTGTTGGTACTGTCGCCCAAAGCATTCAATGCCCGGACACGGGTCGTGATTGGACTGCCGATGACCACATCGTCATCGAACGAATCCAATCCGTTTGCCGTGAAATTCATCGGCGACAAAGGGAAGGCAAGTTACGTACTCGCGCACCAGCCGAAAAGTTTTGATTGGCAACTACGCGGAGCGAAGCCGCATCCGTGGAAAAAAGTCCCCATTGACGTGATGTCCCTGGTTGGCAACCTGCTGGATCAGATTATTACGATTTGCGACTAGGCATCAGTGCGATCTGCCGCTGCGGCAGGTCGTCATGGGTTGGCGTCCCGTACGCCGGTTGTCAGGATGGCATTGCGTTCTGTTCGCGATTGAAATCATCGATCACAATTAATAGCGCGTCGCGCAATTCGGTCCTCTGGTCCTCCGTATGAACATACCCTGGACCACGCCGTATGCGGTTGCCTGAAATTTCCGCCTCGATGGCCACATCGAGCGAGTCTTGCGTGACCAGTCCGAGTTTGATGGCATCGCGCAGTACGCGATACGTGATCAGCGTGGCGTTGCGCCCGATGCCGGCAAAGCTGAGGATCATCTTGTCGGCGTTGAGCGGATCGACCGGTTGCGTCAGCAGCGCGTTATGCGCGTCGAGTAGTGCGCTGGCGCGTGTAATCTGCGGCGCGCGCAGCAAGTGATCGGTAAATTTCAGCCCGACTTGTGTAATCGGCACCCGTATCACCGGCTGCGCAGGCGACCAGGTGTCCTGCGCGACCAGTTCGTGGCGCAGGGTATCGCTGCCGGTATTGCCGGCGCCCCTACTGATGTCTTTAAAGCTGATGACCTGGTAACGCCCGCCGATCAGTCGCGCCGGATGCCGGAGCAGTTGTTTTTTTAATTGTCCGATGACCTGTGTTTCCAGACTGTCCGCGGTGGTGTAATGCGCGCTGCGCGAGACGAACTGGAAAATTCCTTGTCCCGATACCAGCCCTTGCACGATGAAATCATCGACGCTGCCAGCTGGCGGCGATTGTCCTGCGGCGTAGGTCGCGTCGCTGCGTAACTGTTGCGCGATCTTGTGGGCATGGATCGGACGCGGCGCCTGCTCCGGTGTGCCGGCTTGCACCATGACGACGTGCCGGTTTTCCAGGCATTCCACGCCGGACTCATTCACTGGCACTTCCGTTCGGTCAAACGTTGTTGGCCGCAACAAGGCTTGCGCCCTGCCGCGCGATGCGGCGGCGGTGGCGAGCGTCGGTGCCGCCTTCCTGACCCGGTGCTGGGCGAACGCTTGCACCGGCAATCCGGCAATCGACATCGCCATTTGTCGTCCGATGACGGCCATTTGATGGCGCATGTGGCGCATGCGTTGTCTGAACGGATTTTTTTTGTATTGCACGCGATGGAAGGCCGTGGTCGGTTTCAGATCGATGGACAGTTGTTGTGTTTCTAGAGGTGCCGGGACGGTGCCACTGCGCGGTGACCCGGCGACCGCTGGTGCGACCTTGTGCAGCGGCGATTGCAGGGATAAGTGCAGTGCGCGCGGCACGACCTCGCTCTTTCCTAGTTGCTCAGTCAGAGCGTGCAGGGCGGCGTTGACCGCCTCATCGTCCGGCTGCAACGCGTTGCCTTGCAGGTCCAGTTGCAGGTGGTACACGGGTGCCGGTTCTGCCAGTTCAGTTTCTCTGAGTAACGGTCGCATTTCACGCAGTTGGAAGGCGGCGCGGTCTCCCGCGCTATGGTGCGCACCTGGTGCAGCACCCGCCTGGGAGAGCGCGACCAGCTTGTAGTCATTGAATTGCAGTGTGTTGAACGCGTTGGTTGCTTTGCCGACGTTGACCACCACATCCGCTCCCGCAACGCCGAGGTTGAGCGTAATGCCTAAGGCTGCCAAGCCGGTATTGGCATGGGTATAGCGCTCGCTTTCGCCGGCGGTCAGCTCTTTCGACAGCTTGATGGCTTCGACCTGCTCTTCGGCATTGCCGCAAAAAAGCTGCTGCACATCCGTATCGGTGATGGCAGCGATGCGTTCGCGCGCGCGGTCCATATTGACGCTGTCCTCGCCGGCGCCTGGTGCAAGCTTCAAGTCCTGCAGTGCCAGTTCCAGATTGAACAGGTCACACAGACGCTTGCGCAAATCCTGTTCTTGCAGTTCGATGGCAAGCTTGCGCCGGTTAATCTGGCCCGCTCCGCTCCGCCAGGTGGTTGCAGTTTCGTTGTGCTTGAGTTTCAGCAAGCGTTTGGTCGATTGCGCTACCCGGCCTTTCACGAGCCGGCTGGCCGCGTCCATGCGGATGCGCATCGGGGTTTTCCAGGCCGAGACCAGCTCCGCGACGGCAAATTTTTGCCGGTGATCGTTACTGAACTTAGTGTCAGGGTTACTCAATTCCTCCGGGGGTGCTGGTTCGGCGAGATTGTTTTTCTCCGCCTCGGCGGCCTTCTTCTTGGCAGCTCTGAGGTGCGCGCTATAGGCATTCCAGTTGGTCTTCAGGTCGAGCCCTGCGGGTGGTGGTTTGATGGCTGCGATCGCTTCCAGCCTGTCTTGCAGCGTCGCGAGGGCGGCTTCCCTGATTCTTTTTCGTTCTGCCGGCCGGGTCAGACGCGGCACTTTCCGGTTCTGCAGATAGTCGGCATAGGCTGCGCCCCGTTGGCGTGTGCTCTCGGTATGTTCACCGCCGAGCACTTCCAGCATCTTGACGAGGGACACGATGGCGCGTTTGGCTTTGTCTTCGCCGTCACGTGACGGGCCCGGGCCGAGCTGATAGCCGAGATACATCACGACCGTCAGCGCAGTTGCGGCGCCTATCAGTCCGCCTGTGACGACCGCATCGATGAATACTGGCGACATGACCGCGATCATGGACGCGGTCAGCACGGCCACGGTGCCGGTATAGCTGCTCAACAGATAGCGCAGGTTGCCGATGAACTCGATTTTTGCGCTTTCGGACGAGGTCTTGTAAGCCGTCTTCACCGAGAGCTGGTGGCAGATCCGGGCGAAGGCTAGTTCCAGTTGTTGTCGTGTGTCTTGCCGGGCCTTTACAGAGTCGCCATCCTTTGCGCGCTCGAGCGCCTCCATTGCGACATGCATTTGCTCGAGGCTCTTGTTGACGTCCTTGATTTTCAATGTGCGCATGACACCCAGTGACGCCTGCAACATGTTGGGCGCCCGCCTGGCTGCCGCTGACGCGTCGGCGCGCCCCAGCGGAATGATATCTTCGGTGCAGGCATTGCGAAATCGACGTGGCCCGGCGGCAATGACGGCGGCCGAGGTGTAGAGCTGTGTCAGCCCGCGGGTAGCGACCAGCGCTAACTTGCTTACCGGATCGGGGGTCAACAAGGCTGCCACACTGAGCGAATTACTGATGGTCGCGCCGATAGTTGCCTGCTGGCGATGCAAGCCACCGCTGCCGGCGAGCTTGAAACTCTCCAGCACCGCCTGCGGGTCTTGTTCGCTGACAGCGGCCAGGAACGCTTCGATTTCTGCCTGGTAGTAATCGCCTTTGGTGGCGTTGGCCGGTAGTAATCGCTGGTCTTCGTGGATAGCGGCAAGATTTTTTCGCTCGTATTCCAGCGCCTTCATGCGCGACAGCGCGACAATCGACACCGTCGTCACGTTATGGTCGCTCTGGGTCTTGACCCAATCCTGGCAAATTTCACCCGCCGCAGCCGACCATGCGGCGGTGAAGCGCCGGGCTGGCATGTGCGGAACTAACTTGGTATTGAGTAGCCGGACGAACCTCTTGCGCATTGTGTTGTGGGACGGTACGACAAGCGCGCTTCCTGCAGCGCTAACTGCAAGCGGCGGCGATGCAACCACGTCGTTCTTCGGTGGCGTGGAACGGCGCTGGATCGTCGGTGATGCACCGATCGGCGAGGGTGCTCTCATGGTAGCCAAGCAATTAAGGAATCAATTAAGAAATTAAAAAAAGGAAATAGACGGTGCAGAGCAAGTGACGTTGTCTAAGTGATCGTGCAAGGCTGATAGTTCCGCTTGTGGTTATATTGATAACAGCAGGGTGATGTCACGGGCAAGAAATAATCTGTCAGTAAATTATCGACAAATTACCGTTAAACAGACCGATGGAGTTTTTCATGTCATCTTTCGCACACCCTGTTCCAGCCCCGAAAATCCACCTTCCGCGCGACCTCCTGAAGACGCTGGCCACACCGGCACCGGGTCGGTTACTGCTACAGACCGGCCTCGAGTGGGCTTGCATCATCGCCTTGGCGATGCTGGCAACGTGGTCAGCGCATTGGGCAGTGAGCCTGCTCTGCATGCTGCTCATTGCCACCCGCCAGCACGCGTTGCTGGCGCTGATGCACGAGTACTCGCACTATCAGCTCAGCCGCAAGCATGGCTGGCTCAATGATCTGGTCGGCGATGTTTTTACTGCCTTCCCGTTCTTCATCACGATCCACGGCTTTCGCCGCAATCACATGCAGCATCACAGGCATGCCTGGACCGAACGGGATCCCAACTATGTCGCGTCCGCAAAAAAGCGCCGTTACCAATTCCCGAAAACGCGCTCCCAAGTCTGGCTGGAGATCGCCAGGCACACAATCGGCTGGTACACCTTGCAGGAACTCAAGAGCTACACGGTGGACGCCGGCATGGCCACTGCTCTGCCGCGCAGCACGGTGCTCAGCCGCTTCGTGTTTGCGCTGCTGCTGTTGGCTACCGTGGCGTATTTCGATCTGTGGCGCCCGGTTCTGCTGTACTGGATCGTGCCGCTGGCGACCTTTCTGATGGCGATTCTGTATGTGCGTGACCTGGGCGAGCATTTCGGCTTGCCGGCGTCCGGCTTCGACAGTGCGCGTACGATGCAAGTTGGCCCGCTGGAGCGGTTGCTCATTGCGCAGAACGGCGTCAACTTCCACGCCGATCATCATCTGTTTCCCTCGGTACCTTTTTTTCGACTGGGACGGTTGCATCGCGCTTTGAAGATGGACCCGGCGTTTCGCGAGCGTGCCGTCATTACGCGCGGCTACCTGACCGGCCTGATCACGGAGATATCGACCGGAAACCAGTCCGTCGCTG
>CAILRJ010000310.1 GCA_903836575.1 uncultured Burkholderiales bacterium | reverse complement strand
CAGCAACGCCAGCGCAAAGCCATAGCCATAAAACGCCGGGCCAAGCTGCACCGACACCAGCGTAAATGCCAGATTCAGAACGACAAAAATGCCGCACAAGGCCAGCACAATGCGACGCTTGTCGAGGTAAAAAAAGACATTCAGGATACCCAGCAACACCACCTGCAAACCGGCGGCAATCACGTCGATATACAACAACGGCAAATACAGCGTCGATATCCCCAGCCATTTGAGCGTCGTCTCACCGGTCACAATCAGCAGCAGCGTCGCGATGGTCTGGATCTTGATGATTTCAAAAATCCCCAGCCGGATGGTTTCGGCCATGCCGTTACGGGCTTCCTCGATCGCTTCGAGCGAACCGCCACTGCGTACTGCCTGATAGAACTTGTCGTAGTACTCGACGAAATCAGTCTCCATGCGCAACAGAAAAATCGCCATGCCGGGAATGATCGACAGGTAGGCAAGGAACACCGGCAAGTCGTAAATCACCGATGCCCGCAGCGGACCAATGATGGCCTGACTCGTGTCGGTGGTGAACCAGAAAACGAATTTATCGACCCAGACCCCGAGGTTGTAGAGCAAGCCGATGCACAACAGCGTCGGGTACATCAGCTTGCGCTCGAAAAACTCGAACGAGATGAATCGTTGCGCCGGATAATTGCGCAGGATCAGGATCGTCATGCACATCAGCAGCAAGGCCTGCCCAATCACAAAGCCCGCCATCAGTCCTTCCAACCCGAACGGTCGCATCGCCAGGGCGGCAAGCACCGTGATGGTGTAGCCCAGCAAATACATCCAGACAATTTCCTTGTACTGCTTCATGCCGGACAAAAAGATTGTCGCAATCCAGATATTGGACATGATCACGAATGCCGCCAGCAGCAGCAAGCGGTACATCACGCTTTGCCCGGGGAACAGAAACAGCACGCACAACAGGCCGGCGAGTCCGCCAACTACCGTCAATGCCAGCGTCACTGCATGGAAATTGGTCAGGATGACGTCGCTATCTTTTTCGAACAACCGGTCCGCCGTAAAGCGTGTGAACGCCAGCTGAAACGGCCCGGTAAAAATCAGCGAGGCGGCAATCACGTAAGTAATGCTGACCTGGAATTGCACGATCAGCAGGTTCGGCAATACGATCGCAAAACTCAGTACACCGATGATCAGGATGCCGACGATCGACAGCACCCACGGACCCGAGCTGATCACGGCCGCATAGGTGTAGGCCTGCATCAGCGACAGCAGGCTGTCGCGCTTGAGTATCTTGCGTAGTTCGAATCCGATTCCTGCCATGTCGTCTCAGTTCCTCAGTGACTTTTTTTAACGGCAGCCGAGTGCATCGGACAAGTTGCCGCCGGCCCCGCCGATTGATCGGCCTGCTGCAGCGATTTGTCATACAGCCGGCGGTACTCGGCGAACATCTGGTCCTGGGTGTAATACCGTTCGACCCGCGCGATGCCGGCGGCCTGCGCCGCATGCCAGCGCACCATGTCGGTCAACAGTTCGACAGCAGCCCTTGCCAGTGCCTGCGGTTGCGCGATACCAACGATGGCACCGGCAACACCCAGCGCCTGATCGTCTTCGTCCAGCCCATGGATCAGCTGGCGACACGAACCGACATCGGTAGCGACCGCCGGCACACCGGCAGCAAAGCCTTCCAGCAAGACCAGCGGTAACGCTTCGCTAATACTCGACAACACCACCAGCCCGATCTGCGGCATCAGCGCATCGATCTTCTGAAAGCCGAGAAACTTGATCCTGTCCTGCAAGTCCAGACCTTCGGCGATGCTGTGGCATTCCTCGGCGTAGTCAGGGTCCTCGTCTTCCGGGCCGGCGATCCAGCCTTCGGCCTCGGGCATCAGGTTGACCACCGTGCGCATGGCGCGGATGAAGGTCTTCACATCCTTGATCGGCACTACGCGCCCGATCAGGCACAACACCGGCGGCGGCGTGGCCGGACGCAACGCGCGCAACGCAGAAAAACGCGGCAGGTCAATGCCGTTCGGAATATTGCGGGTCCGCCCGGCCAGTGCGCCGTCACTGACCTGGCGCAGACGGTTGGTTTCGTACAACGCGACAATGTCAGCGGCAGCCTCGTAACACATCCGCCCCAGCGCTTCGAAGAAGCGGATCCACAGATCACGAAAGTACGACAGCTGCGAGGCATCTTTCTCGAACACGCCACGGTTATCGCGAATCCATTCGCTCTGGAACAGATCGATCTTGCGTTCTTTCGTGTAGATGCCGTGCTCTGAAAGAATCAGTGGCCGCCCGGTTTGCTGCGTCAGCAAGGCACCAAGAAATCCCGCGTAGCCGGTCGAAATGCTGTGATAAGCGCGCGCCGGAATCAACTGCCGCGCCACCCGCGCCAGCGTCCAGACCGGCGCATGCATGATGCGCACGGTCCAGAAATAATCGACGAACGACGGGTCGGTGCAATAGGTCCGGTAATTCTCGGCAATCGACTGCCACGACAGCTGGCTGTACAGGAACGAGGCTTCATCGAGCGCACCGCCATCCTGCATCAGCGGCAGCAAGGCATATAGCGACGCGGAGATGTCACCTTGCGGCGCAGTGGCACGTACGGGCGCCCGCAATTGCTGATGCAGCGCATCCATCTGCGCATAAGCAGCCACATCGCCAGCCTGCGGCAGTACCGGCGGCGCGGCGTGACGCTCGTGCAAAAAATGTGCTTCAAAGTGAACCACATTGTCCGGCATCGCATATTTTGGCTCGCCGTAATCGTCGCGCCGGCTGCCGATGAAACAGATACCGAAGCGTATCTGCGGAAAGCCACGGATGAGTTGATTGACCCAGCTGGAGACACCGCCGCTGACATACGGGAAGGTGCCTTCAAGCAGCAGCATCACATCGCAATCGGCGGCACGGCGCGTTATCGTGGCATCGGGTTTCAAATGCGACCACCTTTTTGCAAGAGGACAAGCGGAACGAGCGGAACAAGCGGCAGCACTGGCACAGCCTGGCTGCCAGCGGATAATTCGGGACGCCAGAAGCGCCGGCTTTGCGCCAGCGCCGGCACGCCCGGCTGATCGGCCAGCTCATCGAACAGCTCGCGCACTTCGTCGTAGCGACGCTGCAAGAAACGCAACTCGGCCAGATACGGCAACAGGCGTTCGCGTGTAAAGTTGCCCTTGCGCGCTTGGGCCAGCGCCCGCTCGGCGGCATCGACGTCGCCGCTCAACAGTTCGAGCCGGGTCAGCAGGAACCAGACACCGGCATCCCCGGACTGCAATTGCAAGGCCTGCACCGCGTACTTGCGCACCTGTGCGGCAGAAAAACTGCGCATGTCACCTTGCACCAGATCCTGGTAAATCAACTCCCAGTACAACTCGGCGACCAGCTTGCTCAAGCGGAACTGATCGGCTACCTGATCGGCCTGATCGAGCCGGTGCCGACTGTCGAGAATCCGATGGGTAATCTGTTTTTCCTTGCTGTCGAGGATGCCGTAGGCCAGCAAGCGCATGTCGTCGGCCGTGTCTGCCAGTAGCGTGCGCAGCAGGCTGCCGGTGGCACGGGCAGGCGTATCCTGAACGGCCGCCAGTGCTTTCAGACGCTGGTCCAGCGGGGTCTGATTGTTACCCAGCTGCGCGCGCACCTGGCCGCCGCGAAACCCGGTACCTTCGTGATTGCGGTGGGTCGTGAAACGTAACGGGTCGACGATCTCGAACGGCTGCTGGCTGACCGATCGCGGCAGCCAGAATCCGAGCAGCAAGCCACCCGTCACGCACACCAGTCCGACCAGCGGCATGAAAAAATTAAACGCAAACAGGTAGGTCAGCACCCAGCCGCGCGGGCGCCGGTAACGCGCCGGGATCAGCAGCATCAGTACCAGCGCCAGCAGTACGCAGCCTAGCCCATGCAGCAGCAGGTAACTGCCGATCAGCGCGGCACTGTGACTGCCGACGAACAGCAAACCGATCGATGTGAACTCGAACGACAGCCCCAGAAAAAGCAGCTTATACAGCACAGCGACGCACCAGTCCGAGCAAGGTGTCAGCGGCATCGGCATGACTGAGCCGCGCGACATGGGTAGTGATATGACTGCTGACGAAGCCGCCGCCAAACTGCTGCTGCAGGGCCGATTCGATACGCAGCAAATAGCCATCGACTGCCGCCACCGAGGCCAGCGGCAGCAAGGTAATGAGCGCTGAATGACTGCTGCCGACCAGTTCCCACGACAGGTCGACACCGCGCTTGAGCCGCTTGACTTGCTCGAAGCGATCCAGCGATTGCTCGTCCTTGCCGAACACCAGCGCCACCAGTGATGTCTCGATGCCGGCTTCGATACGGATGCGCTGCAAGCGCATCAGGTCCAGTGCCATCGCCGGCGGACAATCCGGCACCTTCGCCAGCACCGTGCGCACCGCATGACCGAGCCGCACGCCATCGGCGTAGTAGCCGATCAGCACCGACAGCAATTGCAACGCATCATCATTGAGCGCAAAAAACGGCAATTTTTCGACCACCAGCAAACCAACCGGATCGCTACCCGACGGCAGCAGTGGCGCGCAGATCAGATAACGGCTGGCACTACGATCGGCCGCGGCGATATCGGTCGTCTGCACATGGGCCAGGCGTCCTTGCGCAAGACAATAGCGCACCAGCGGATCGCTCTGATCCAGCGCACCCGGCTCGCCCAGAAAAGCGGTCGGCGTGCTGGCATACCGATCGACACCGGTGACTTCATGCAACGCGGCAATCTCGAGCTGGCAGCTCTGGCCGAGCAACTGGATAAATTCGTCTGCGCCGGGCAAGGCGACCTCGTTGGCCGGATTCTGGGCCGCTGTCAGCTGGCGCAGTCGCGCCAGCGTTTCGCGCAGCGTCAGTGGCTTGGCCAGCAAATCCTGTTCGAGCCGCTCATGCGACAGACGCAGCAGGAAATGGTTGTTAGTCAGCGTATTGAGACGTTCGTCGAGATAGGCATTGACGGCGCGCAGGCGGCGCGTACGCGCCGACCAGATATCGGAAAACTGGCCGCACACCAGCGTCAGTACCAGGCCGCCCAGAAAAAATGCTTTCGGAAATGTCGGTTGCGCCAGACTTGCCGCCGACGCGACGCTCGAGGCCAGCATCGGCAACAGCAAATCAAGGCAGATGAATGTCACCACCGCCGTCACGCCAATGGCGGTGCCGTAGCGCATCGCCAGCAAGGCCGGCACGATCCACAACCACGGAAATTGCTGGTTCAACCCGAGCGGATCCTGTGGCGCAATCCAGCAGCTCAGCGCGAACGCCAGCGTGCACAGAAAAATCGCTTCCAGTGCGGCCACGCTCCAGGACCAGGCTGGCGTCGCGCCAGTCTGGGTCGGTGGTAACACGCGCCGGCTCAGGTCGCGCCAGGAGACAGCCATGGTTTAGCGCGCCGCAACCAGCAACGGTTGCAGCAGTTTGGCGACCAGCTTCTGCGCCACGCCGGACAGCGACTCGCGACTCCAGCCGGTGCTGCCACCGGCTGCCGCCCACAACACCTGACCGCTTTGCACATCGATCAGTTGCAGCGTCACGCCGGCGGCCGGTTCGCCATCAATGCCGACCTTGTAGCGCCATTCGTCGACGCTGCCAGCCAGCGCATAGCGGATGTTTTCGCTGCGGGCCCAGGCCAATGCCGCATCGAACTGCTTGCGGTCCATCGGTTCGAACAGCGTCTCGGTATTGAGCGCGGTCGGATACCGGCGCAGGTTGCTGATGCCGTCAACCCGCAACAGGCTCTCGGCAATCGACTCGGCACGCAGGCCTGCCTGCGGTGTTTCGGTCTGGTTCACGAAAGGCAGGATGGCCCACCTGGCCCCGGCTTCGAGCGTCGGCGCACGGCCGACATGCAGCGTGGAACAGGCACCCAGCAGACCGATAACAGCGGCCAGCAGAAGTGAGCGGAACAGGCGACGCGAGTGTTGTTTCATAGTGACCTCTAAAAAAACCATTTGTAATCCAATCCAATTTCCTGACTGCCTTGCGGTGATGCCGCACTCCCGCTGGAACGCAGCCCGCGCAAGGTCATCAAGTCTTGCCCCAGTACGCTGCCGGCGATACCGCCACGCAGGTTGTAACCGCTACCGGTCACATCACTGCGGGTCAGCCCGAGCTCGGCGAACGGTCGCCAGGCACGGGTGTAACGGGTCTCGATCACGGTGCCCAGTCCGAGGCTGATACCGAGCAGCCGCTCGTTGACCGGCAGCGCGCGGATCTGGGTCAGGTCGGTACCGGCGGGCAGCATGCTGCCGACCAGCGCATCGACCTGGTTACGGTCGCGATAGGCGGAACCGGAAGCAAACGCGCGCACCGTGATGTTCGGATATTCCAGGCGCAAGTGGGTGCCGATCTCGGCGTTCCAGTTGCCGCCGCTGCCGAGCACATTGCCGGCCTGCGATGCATAGCGGTGCCAGGCCAGTCCGAGGCGCAGATACTCGGCGCGACTGAGTGCGTAGGTCACGCTAGTCTCGACCCCATCGCGCATCGCGGCGACCCGCAGCAGCGCCGACTCGGTGGCCAGCTGGCGCACACCAAACGTGCCGGCCACGCTGAGCGCTGGCGACAGCGTCAGGTTGTAGTCGAGACGCAGGCCGGTATGGCTGCCGGCACCCTGACGCTGCTGCACAGTGGCCGATACGGTGCCGTCGTCGAGCTGCTTGCGCAAGGTCAGTTCCAGCTGGCGATCCGAGCCGGGCAGGTTCACCAGCGCGGTTTCGTCGAGGCTGCGGTACTGGCGATCGGTCAGCGCGACGGTCAGCTTCAGGCCGGGTGTCAGGTTGACGCCGGTCTGTAATTCGACCTCGCGGGCCGACAACGGTGACACCGTCATCTGGTTCACTGTGGCCGAAAAACTGGCCGGCTGTTCGGTCGTCATCGTGGTCAGGCGCAAGTGCAGGTCTTCGTCGGAAGGCAGCAGCGCCAGCTGATCGAACGCCATCGTCTGCGCCAGACCCGGACGACCGGCGCGCTGCGCCGCTTCGATGCGGTCGTACATCGGCAGCCAGTCCGGCATATCGTCTAGCAAGCGATTTAATTGTGTGCGATCTTCTGCCGCCAGCAGCAGCGACAGCTCGCCCCACAGCGGCTTGTCGAGTTGCGCGGCAAAGCGACTGGCGAACCAGGCGGCGGCGAGGTCATTGGCATTTCGGTTCAGGGCATACGCCAGCGCCAGTTCGCGTGCGGTGGCACTCAAGCGGGCATCGTCCTGCGGCCGGCTGGCCGGTGCCGGCGCCAGCAACGCCTCCATCGGCGCACTGCTGAGCTGGGCGGCACGCTGCCTGTCGCGCTGCTGCAGCGAAGGCAGCTGGCTCGTTGCGGGCTGATCGAGCCGTGCCAGCATTTCCTTGCCGCTGCGCGGGATCGGTTGCGGTGGCACGAACGCCTCCAGCGTACGGAGGTCTGCGCGCAGCAAGGCCCGCATCACGCGGTCGGCACCGTCGCCGCTCATGAACAGCGGCGCGACTGCCACCAGCCGGTCGCGCAGCGTGTTCAACTGCTGCGGATTGGCCTTGCGCAGGACGTCCGGATTACGCAGGTCAAGCCAGATGTGGCGGCGAATACGCCAGGCCAGTTCTTTTTGCGACACCGCGTCGAGCACTTCGGCATAACTCATCAGCCACAGATAATCGTCGCTGCGAAACCCGCCCTTGCGAAACCAGTGCAGCGCCTGATCCTGCCGGTTTAGCGACATGCTTGCAGCAGCATACGGGTCCCACAACACGGCATTGTTCTCGGCGTCGGCGGCCCACAGCAACAGGGACTGTTTCAACGCAACGGTATCGCGTTTGGCAACCAGCATCCAGATCAGCGCCGCGCGCAACTCCATCTCATCGGGGCGCAAGGTTAGTGCCGAGCGCATGTCGCGCAGCGCACCATCGAGGTCGTTACTCGATTGCGCAATCGATGCGCGCAGCGTCAGGAAGGCCGGGTCCTGTTCGAGCAAACGGCGCTGCTCAGGCGTCAGCCGCGCCAGCAGCGCGCGCGCACCGGCCCAATCGGCCAGACGTGCGCGCAAGTTCAGTGCCTGCAAGGCGGTGCGCGGATTGCCCTTGCTGGCATAGGCAAATTCGGCCAGCTGCGCCGCGGCCAGCGGCTGCGAACTCTCCAGCAGCGCGATCAGGTTGGTCAGGTCATTGTCGGTCTGGAGGTCGCCGGCCAGCAGGCTGCGAAAGCCGGTACGTGCCGCCGTATCGTTTTGCAGCAGCATCGCCAGTTCGGCGTAGGCATGCCAGAAATTGCCATCGGTGACCGGTGCCACTGTACCGGCGCGTTCCAGTTCCGCAAACGCGGCCACCGGCTGATTGGCCCGGTACAGGTTGTTGGCGATGCGCAGCGCGACCGTGCTGTCGGTACCGAACTCGACTTGCAGCTGGCGCAGCGTGGCCAACGATTCGTCGTCATGACCGTTACGCTCGGCCAGCGTGGCCAGCAATGCCAGTTCGCGTTGTCGCAGGGCCGGCGGTGACTTGCCGGCCAGTCGCTGGCGCAACAGCACCAGTGCACGCTCGGGCTGGCCACTGGCCTCGAACACTTGCAACAGTCGTTCCAGCCAGACCACGCTGGTCGGCTCACGCTCGGCCTTGCGGGCAATCGCCGCGACTTGCGCATCGATATCGGCCAGGCCGCTGGCGAGCTGCAGCACGGTATCCCACGCCGCCTCATCGCCACTCAGGCGCGCATACGCTAACCATTGCGGCAGCGCCGCTTCCGGTGCGGCATTCCATTGATTGACCTGCGCCAGCCGCTTGCGCCAGCCTGCGTCAGCGGGGCGCTGCAGCACAGCCGATTCAGCTACGCGACGCGCATCGTTCAAGTTGCGGTTGGCCAGAAAAATCGTATAACTCAGCGTGTAGGCTTCGTCATCGAACGCCAGCCCGGGCCCGCTGGTAGCGGCGATGCGCATGATGCGTAATGGCGTGGTGTCGATACGATCGAGTCCGGCATAAAACTGGGCAGGAGTTTGCCAGCCGGCCAGCTGCTTTGCGTGCCAGCGGTCCAGCAGCGACAGCTTCAGAAGTTGTTTGGCATAGCGCTCGGCAGCATCAAGCCGGTTGGCCGATTGTGCCAGCCGCGCCAGAAATTTCAGCGTCGTCGTATCGTTGATCAGTATGCCGGCATGCTGATCGGCGCTGGCGATGAGGTCGTCGTTGCCGCCGCTCGATTGCAATGTGCGCATCGCCGTCAAAAAATATTCCCGTCGCCTATCAAGCGTGCGGGTGTAAGCCATCGCCCGAAAATACAGGTCGGCGGCGGTCCGGTAATTGCCCAGAGCGAGTGCGGCGCGAGCGGCTTCGGCATAAATATCCGCCGCCAGGATCTCCGGCCGTACGGCGATTTTCTGGTAGGCAATGGCTGCCACGTTGACGTCGCCCGCGGCCAGCGCGGCGCGCGCCAGTATCAGCAGACGTTGCGAATCGAGCCCCGGCAAGCCGGCCAGTACGCGCAGCTGTAGCCTGACGCGTTGCATCGCCAGCTCCCGCTTGGGCATGTCGACCGGCAAGGCATAGGCTTCCGCTTCCAGCATGGTGAGCTCCAGCCATTCGGCATCACGCTGAATGGCCAGATCAGCGGAGCGCTGCAAGGGCCGCATCGCCTCGCGCGCCTCGGCGTAGGAACCAAGTCGCACCAGCTGAGCGACCAGCGCCTGACGCAAGACCAGCGCGTTGGGTTCGGCCTTCAAAAATACTTTCAGATACTCGACTGTCAGCCGGTCCGGCTTGCTGCTCAGTTCGCTGGCAGCCAGCCGCTGCTCCAGCGTGCGATACGGATAGACCAGCAACAAGCCCAGTCCGACCGCCAGTCCGAAGCCGGCGATAGTCCACGGCGAGAACAGCGCCACGCGCTGGTAGCCGGTGTCACGCGAATACCAGGCACCATGGCGCTGGTTGACGGGACGCGGACGCACCGCCTCAGGCTTTGCCATCATGAGGCACAACGCACAGTAACGACACGACGCTGCGGCAGCGTGCCTGTGTCATCGAGCACGTAACGCTGGCTGTCGCCACTGGCCGCAACCGCTTTGCCATCGGCACTGACGCGACAAGCGCTGGCCCGGGCCAGCGTCAGCATGATCGTGTCATTGGCACTGGCCGTGAAACGTAACTGCTCGGTGCGGCCATCCCGCGTGCGCGTGAATTCGCTGATACTGCCGTTGATCCGCTCGACCCGCACACCACCCCGATCGGACAAGGCCGACAAGCGGACCTGCGCCGACGTCAGGGTCAGATAATCTCCGGACGGACCTGCCGCGATACCGGCCACGCCCGTGCTGTCGCGCAGTGACGGCAAGGCGGCTCCCGGCGGCATGCGCAGCGTGCGCAAGCTGGCACCGGTGCGCACCAGCAGGTCGCCTGACGCCAGCTCGCGGGCCATGCTGGTGGCTTCGAAATCAAGCACCTTGCGGACATATTGCGTCGGAAAGACCCGTGTGAACGGCTGTGCAATAGCCCAGCCATACACCTTGTGCAGCGCGGCGATCGAGGCGGGTTTGGTGGCCGAATAGGCGTGGTAATAGATATCGACCGGCTTGAAGCGATACGGTGCGCCGGTCAGCTTGTAGGTTTCGATGACGCGCTCGAAACCGTAGAACGGACCGGTCCAGTTATTGGTGTAGACGTTTTCATTCTGGTTAGGGGCAAACACCTGATACCAGCCGTTTTTGCGCACGCCTTGCGCGGCAATCGCGGTCCACGAGTTGTTGCTGTCGGTGATGCGGGTATCGCCGCCATTCATGTTCAGAAAGCCGTCGTTGACCGTCTCGGCGATCGCGCTGGCCAGCGGCACGCAATTACCGGTCCACAGAAACAGCTCGGCCTTCTTGTTGGCTGGCATCAGGCGCGTATTGAT